>JAUILF010000190.1 GCA_030433135.1 Bacteroidia bacterium
TTTTTCGAAGACTATGATGAGATTTACTGGAATGCTATTGGAAACGAGGTACAGTTTACCATAGAGGAGGCCTCCTGCAGGGTAATGTTACCTACAGGTGCCAGCATAGTGCAGGAGGCAGCCTACACCGGAGCTTATGGTGAGCAGGGTGATGCGTTTTCCACAAGATCTGAAGGGGGATCGGTTTTAGACTATCGAACTACGCAGGCATTGCAACCCGGTGAAGCTTTCACAGTAGCTGTCGGTATTGAAAAAGGTATCATTACACCACCGGGTTTCATGCAACGTATGGGAGCCTTATTATTGGTTATTCTTGGCTCGATCGTCTTGTTGCCTTATTATGCCTATACCTGGTGGAAATATGGACGGGATCCGGAGACTCCACCTTCTTACCCCATATGGGATGCTCCGGATGGCCTTTCCGCTGCATCTATTAATTACATCGACAAGAAAAGTTCCAGTAGTAAAGGCTTCACGGCATCGGTTGTCCACCTGGCCATTCAGGGATATCTCAAGATTGAAGAAAATATCAAGAAAGGATTCTTAACCAAGTCGCGCCAGTTTGAATTGATCAAGCTCAAGGATGCCGATGACCAGTTACCTGAAGAGGAGGCACGTCTGATGCAATCTCTATTCAGCCATACCGATCAAGTCCTCATTACAGGGAAGTATGATAAGAATATTGAATCGACCTATTCCTCTCACAAAGGTAGTCTGTCGATGCAGCATAGGTCCTTCGTTACTGAAGGTCGTAATGCCCGTTTTCTGTTAATGCCCGTGATGATTATTGCCCTTGTGCTTATAGGAGCTGCAGTCATTTTTTCGAAGAGTCCCTACAACTCAGAGGGGAGTCTGACATCTATAGTTGCATTCGGGATACTGGCTATTGGTGGCCTGGGGCTATACGGTTATCTGATTAAGAAACCGACGCCCGCCAAGCTGGACCTTCGCTCCCGGATCAAGGGATTTAAGATGTATCTGGAGCTCGCGGAGAAAGATCGATTACGATTATTGAACCCTCCGACCATGTCACCGGAACATTTTGAGAAAATACTTCCCTATGCATTTGCCCTCGGGGTTGAGCATCAATGGACTGAAAAATTTGCCGACATACTCGCCCGGGCACAATACCGGCCTCAATGGCACAACAGTACCTCACCTGTCTATTTTTCGAATCACTTTGGCAAGAACTTTAGTGAGAGTGTATCCGGAGCAGCTACCAAGCCTTCCGATTCCGGAAGTGGAAGTGGCGGTGGTGGATTTGCCGGCGGTGGTGGCGGCGGTGGCGGTGTCGGTGGCTGGTAGTCGCGATTGAACAAATTACATGCCCTTCAATATCAGCTGTACAGATAAATTGTCATCCTTGTGTATGCGAACGAAGTAAAGTCCGGCAGGAAGACTCGAAATGTCGATTTCGATAACACCTGAAATATCCTGATAAGACTGATGTTGTTGACCCTGACTATCAAGAACCTCAATATCAAATTGATCAAAGACCGAAGTATCATGGGCAACGATTGTAAATATATCTGCTGTTGGATTGGGGTAGAGACTAATAGCATTGTTAAAAAGTGCCACATCAGTATGAGTAATTGTAGCAAATTCATCTGCTCCAATGTCAGGTGGAGAAGTAATAGAGCGATCAAAACAATCATAATCTAATGTTACTTCGTTCAACGCTATACCAGCATCGGTGATTCCCGGTGAAGTACTGACCAGATGGTAGTCAAAATTGATCGCATCCGTAAAGACTGCAAAATCGTCGATGTTTGCGTTGGATTCAACTATACCAGAACCATCTGACCTCGATGCTATAGCCATGCAAACCAGGTTATTGGCAATATGAACGCCGGCTGTGTTTTTGAAGCGATATTCAATGGAATTGCTATAATTGTCAGTAACCACTGTATTGTTATAGACACTGGTTTCCGGAGCCGATTCCAATCCTATACCTACATCTCTGTTAGTATGAACAAAGTTGTTCAAGATGATACCTCCGGTATGACCGGAAGTTGATTCAGAACCCAATCCAAAGCCAATGCCTCGATCACAGTTATTGATGAGATTACCCTCAATATGAGTATATGAGGATTCTCTCCAAAAGTGAATTGCGTGTTCTGCCAGTAATCCCTCAGGACTACGAATGCCTTTGAAGACATTATATTTGACTTCCCAATTTTGGGACCGATGAGCATCAATACCACCGGTATAGTACTGATATGCAACACCGGCAGTAAATTCGAAGGCACAGCAAAGCACCTTGCCGTTATTATTGTACTCATCTCCACTGGACACTTTTAAGAGTTGCTCCCTGGCATCAACGAACCGGACATTTTGAATCAAGGCATTGTCTGCCGTGTTGTGCAGTTGTAAAGGATGGTAATATACCTCCCCAATAGTCAGATCTGCCAGGGTAAAATGGCTGGCGGCAACATTAAAAACATGAGACCCTTTATCACAATATCGTCCCTATCTCCGGTGGCACCACGTATGGTAAGGTTTGTCATATTATTACTGATGAATAGCAGGTTGGAGCTGAGTTGATAGATTCCGGCATTCAACAGAATGGTTATATGGCCATTGTTTCCACTAGCTTGCTGGAGAGCCTGATTCAATTCACCTGGATTATTTACCACCACGATACTGCCCGTTGGAGGGACAAGAGGTGTACAATCACAAGGGCTTTGCCCCCATAAAGGGTAGAAGTAGTAAAAGGCAGTAATAATTAGTAATATTTGCTTCATGGAATGAGTATCTCTGCTATTTAGTGTAAATCATCAAGTGTTATGCCATATCGAAAATGAAATGCAGTTGTCGGATCAAATGATGAGAGGTATTACAGAAAGACACGGGAAGCACTAATCATATATACCACAAAATCAGGAAAATATGACTACCTTATTGAGAGTAGGTCATACAACCAATGCATGACATGAAACTGACTTGTGATGAAAAGAAGAAACTTTCTCCGTAATTCAGGCCAAGCCGTGGGTATTGCCATGACGCCGTCAATACTACGTATGCCTCCCGACCCAATATATACTGAGTTTGATCCCCGGTCCTGGGGTAGTGTTCGCAGCCAATTTCTGTTAAATCACGATAATATCCAGATGGCCCAGATGTTGTTTGCGTCCCACCCCAAACAGGTAAGGGATGCTATAGAAAGTCATCGAAAAGCATTTGACGAAAGCCCGGCCGAATACTGGGAGGAACTGGGATTTACGCAGGAACCCATGATCTGTGAAGTGGCAGCTGAATACATGGGTGTACAACCGGAAGAAATTGTGTTGACAGACAGTACCACCCAGGGACTATCCCTGCTTTTTAATGGCCTTAAATTAAAACCGGGAGATGTGATCCTTTCGACGAAACATGACCACTATGTAACTGATAAAGCCATTGAATATGCCTGCGAGAAAAAAGGTTCGCAAAACATACAGATTCCAGAGTATGATGATCCTGCCCTGGTTACAGTGGATGAGGTAGTTAGTAAGATCAGGCAGGCTATTACCCCCGAAACCAGGATTTTGGCTACTACCTGGGTTCATTCATGTACGGGAGTCAAGCTTCCTATCCGTGATATAGCTGCCATGTTGGAGGAAGTAAACAACCGACGGAACGACGAGGATCGCATCTACTTCTGTGTAGACGGTGTACATGGGTTTGGCAATCAGGACCATGACATTTCAGCACTTGGTTGTGATTTTTTTGCTGCGGGAACACACAAATGGATTTGTGGTCCCAGAGGCACAGGGATCCTGTGGGGTAAGAAAAACGCCTGGCATATGATCCAACCCACTGTACCGCCTTTTAAATTGTATCCCTACATGGAATGGATGGGACAAGCTCCCAATCGTGAAGCTACTCTTAGTGAAATGTTGACTCCGGGTGGCTTTCATGCCTATGACCACCTTTGGGCTTTGGATGAAGGATTCAAATTTCAAATGGAGATCGGTAGAGACAGGATTCATCAGCGTATCAGAGATCTAAATAGTCGTCTTAAGGACGGTATCTCTAAAATCCCGGGGTTAAAGCTTTACACACCAATGTCACCTCAGCTATCTGCAGGTATCAATTGCTTTGAGATGCCAGGGGTCAGTGCTGCAGAAATGGTGGAGAAATTACATGGAGAGAAGATCATTGCAAGTTCATCTCCTTACCGAATCAGCTATGCAAGGCTCACTCCATCCATCATCAATACAGAGGAAGAAGTGGATTATTGCATTAAAGCTCTGAAAAGCATATGTAGCTAATCTTTAAGGTGTTGTTGGTATTGTAGTGTTGTGGTTGGGCATGGTTCAACATAGTTTGATATGTTATTCGATAGTCTTGATTTCCAGCTTCTCTGCTGACTCTGCGTTCTTTGCGAGAAAAAATGTCTCAATTGGAACTGAGAATTGCTAACTGCGAACTCATATCTTTAAATACTTTACGAACTTTGCTAGTAGATTGGACTGTTGGTGATTTCTCACGGTTTCCTTAGGTGGCCTAATATGGAAGTACTTTCAGACGAAATCATCTTCCTTCCATTTCTTTTCCATCTCAGCATACTCCTTCAGATCCAGCCCTTCTTTTGAGTCCAGATCAAATTCTTCTGGAGAATCCAACATTTGGGTCCGAAGAGCATCATAAATACGTTGCTTTTCCCTTTCGACTTCCTTTTCCTCCCAATCACGGCCGAGGACGATACCGAAAATGCCAAATACTGAGAAATAATGGATCAATAAACCGGCACCCCAGGGTATCAATGGAAAGAAAAACCAAATCTCATTTTCTTCCTTATAGGTGGCAATGTTCATCAACAAGAAGAAGAGTGCCATGGCCATATACACTGCCAGGTGCATATAGAATCCTTTTTTTGACTTGACTCGTTTCCTGGCTTTTCGATCTATAAAATTTTCCATGGGCGCTCCTACTATATGACTACTACTGGTAAAATCAGGGATTTTTACCAATTCGTTCCATTTAGTCAGCTAATTTACCAAACCTTTCTACAGAATGGTGTGTGAATACGATGAAATGCACATTGGTACGACGACCGGATTCTCAATTGATCACACTGTTTACTCAATTAATTATCCCACAAAACGAATTACGACTAGTTTAGAGGTGACCTTTTCGCCTTTTTCTGCATAAAGTTCAAAGGTTTGCGATGCAAGACTTTACTAATTTGCAAAAGAGTTGAATGGTCTTTAACTTCTGCTCAAATGCAGTTCATGAATAAACTGTGTACTTTTCTGGCTCTATGGATATCTGTCTCGGCCCACTGTCAACTCCCGGCTGCATTGGTCCTTCTCAGGGGTAAAGTCATGGAACATACTGACAGTGCTTATCATCAGGTGGGTCATTGCCAGCTTTTTATTAACAGTTATGGGAATTGTCAGACCAAATTAGATGGTTCCTTCGAAATAAAAGTACCCCACGAAAACCAAAACCTCAAGGTAGAGGTCCGGCAACCGGGATACACTGTAGTACACCCACGCGATGGAACCATTCTTCTGGAAGGTCTGCCTTCACGGGATACCACCATAGATCTCAATATCCTGATCCTGCGTGAAGATGAACTGAATCAATGGCAGGAATTTGAACAGGTAAAGGAAAAACTGGCACAACTGGAGCAAGAATCTCAACTGACTCAGCGTCAGCTAAATCGGATCAATGAGGCCCTCGTTGATACCATCCTACATTTTCAGGAAAGAAAATATGCCCAGGAAAAGCAGATTGCAAGCCTGGAATCAGGATTGCAAAGCTCCGAAGAAGAGCGAGAAAGAGCTGCTTCTGTCTACATGGAAAACCTGGAGTCTATGGATGACAGCATTCAGAATCTGATGGTTGAACTATTCGATGCACTTGAGGAGCGATATCTGTTGCAAAAAGAATACTATGATCAGATTTCGGGAGACCTGGCTACCTACATCAGTCGTACCAAGGATATACGCGATCAACTCAAGTCTCTCGAAATGGTGTTTCAAAGTGTGGAAGGTTCGGGTGATTTCCGTCAACTGATTATTGACTATAATGAGATCTATGAAAAACTCAATGAGGACCAGGAAGGGGATCTGGAGGCCATTGACCATTATTGGGAGAATGATGCCATCACCCGGGAGGCAGAAGAGCTTTTTGAATTTATCCTGGATGACATTCATCGGAAAACCATATTCAATCCCCTTAATGATGAGATTATCCCCTTGATCCAGGAAGCAGCAGTAGGCCGGCGACCCAAATCGAAAAAAGCAGCGAGGTCGGCCGCGGAAACAGCAGCTGAGCTTGACACCCTGCTCGAGAAACTGGACAAAAAAATGAACTTGTTTATCAGTCAATTAAGTATCTTCTAGGCAATAACTCCATTCACCCATGTCAACAAAATATTTCTTTGTCATCCTCTCATTTCTGGTACTGCTGGTCACCGGCTGTAATCCCGACTGTAATCCGATCGGATTTATTGAAGTACCTGGGAATGGATTTGTACAGGGTCAGGAAATTCTGATCAAAGCCGAACCTCCATCCTCCCTCGAAGGAAAAGACGTACTCTTCAGTGCCCGATCAACTGCCAGCAGTGCCGGTTCAGTGACGGTTACCGCAAAGGAATCCCGTTATGTTCCTGGCGTAGGTTTGCTGGTCAAAGTGCCGGAAGGTATCGAGGGCGCAGACGTGGATCTCCTCATTGATGATCCGGATTGCGGACCGATTACCCTTGGACGGCCTCTCACAGTAGGTGACGAAGCCTTTTTTACCAACAACCCGGATTTTATTGTTCCCCCCAATTTTAACTTTGTCATACCGGTTTCCGTGCCTGTGTTTCCCCCACTCATCCGAAATGCCTGGTTGCATCCCACGATTACTGACTACTGTCTTTGGTTTAGGTTTGTCCTCGATGAAGACGATAATGAGACCATCACCCTTTGTCCTGCCACCAGCCGTGAACTTAATATCGGATGTGAGAGCACCAATGAATTTTATCACGACAACCCGGTCTACGGGATTATTGACAAGCACAACAACTATATCAACTTCTTTGTAGACCGAACTTCTAAAAACGCAGGTATTGAAGAATTTGAAGGACAATTCATTGATATCGCTGATTCCAACCCTACTTCCGATGCCGTGCCTTGCCAGGGAAACTGGGTCCCTGGAAGGTCGTACATGATGCTGTTGGTTTCCAAACAGACCGGCAGGCAGTTAATCATCTACCAACAGCAGACTCAGGCGGATGCTAATGGCAATGGCCTGGCTCTGAGGACTTATGAAATGGAAGAACAGTGCCGCTATGCTCCCTGATATGAAACGAGAATATACCCTTGTTGGCATGCGACACTTCTGCAGGTGGCTACGTGGCAGTTCCTTACTGCTGCTGGTTTGGACCATGCAAACTACAGTCCATGGACAGGAGTTAACCATTGCCGAAGACAAAGAGTTGATCTACATCGGAGGGTTATCACCTTTCATTCTGGACCAGGGTGATGTAGAAGCTTCACTCACTAGCTCATTGCTATCCTATTGGAATGTGTTTAATGGTTATCGCCCCAATGGCGAGTTTTACAGTAACATCTACCGTCTCAGTCTCTCAGACAATATCGTCAATGTTTCATATGGGTTCGACCAGGACGGAAAATGGGATCTTGGTGCCGAATTTCGATACACCTTTCGCAGATTTGATGATGCTGCCCGAAATTCCCCCTTCAAAGTATTTAGCGGGGATGAACCAAGCTACGCTGGTTTTTCCTACCTGGGACTACGTTTTAGAATAGCTCCTTTTGATAACATACCCCATCTTACTTTTCAATCCTCCGTGCTGTTTCCTCAAGCAGATAAAAGCAAACGTTCCGCTCTGGGAGCCGATCATTATCAGTGGAGCATTTACGGCACCTATTATTCTACATTGACTGAAAATATAGGCTACTTCTTCCAGGCTGGATGGGGATTTTACTTTCCTGGCGCAGCCAGTAATTCCATGATCAATGCAGCTCAGGGAGCCGCTTTTCTCTCCTTTGATATTCTGGCTAATCAACTGTTCCTGATTCCAGGGTTGAGTTATTCCGGATCATATGACGGAAGCATGCAATCCCTATCACAAGGCCTGTTCGGAATGATCGTAGTTCAATGGCAGCTCGGCACTAAATTCAGCCTTAATATCCAACAAGGAATACCCCTGATCTTTGAAAGCCAACAACCGGGAGTTTCCTTTGAGCGAAGCAGCTTTTCATCAACGGCACTGGGGGTCAGGATGATGTTTGACAATTGATATTGACTTTGGACCGGCAAGTTGGAACACAGTTCATTTTTCACCTTCCCATTGATAGCGGGCATCGTTATCGTGATCTGAATAGTATCCGGAAAATGACCTGGCATCATCGTTCATTTCCAACCTGAATCGACCATATTGGTCCGGTAGTTCCGATATCCACTTCCCTTCAATGACTTTTCCCTCCGACAACCATTGAATATCAATTAATGTATCGGTCAGCTCTGTTTCACCATAAGATAAAGTTGCAATCCCCCTCATACCGTTTTCAACTGATCGGAAAGACAGAATTCCTTCTTTAACCAAACCATTTTCTGTTTCTCTTTCCTGATGCCATTCTCCTAACCAGATCTGTTCTTCTGCCAAAACTCCATCTGTCATGAGAAACCGAAAAATCAAGAAAGCCAAAGCAAGTCCTGCCAAAACCACCGACCATTTACTTCGAAACACTCTTACAGCTGGCCCATTACCGGGTCTTTGCTGATCGGGAAGTTTGGCCTTTATGTCATCTGAACTGGGAATAACAAACTCGTCATTGGCAACAGCATACAAACTGAGTGGATCAGTAATATTCTTAAACCTGAAAGTGCCCACCAGCTTGGTTTGAAACGGTTGATTTTTGACCAGGTTGTACATATCCTGCGAAAACAGGATGGATCCGGCCTTTCCGGCAGATTCAATTCTTGAGGCAATATTGACACTATCACCAAAAATGTTACCCTCACGAAAAATCACATCGCCATGATGCAGACCAATTCTGGCCGGGATCTGAAGTCCCATCAATTCCCTCTGCAATTGGATGGCCCCCTGCAATGCTTTGACAGCACTGTCAAAAATGATCAGACTTCCATCCCCGAGATCCTGGATCTTTTGTCCACCATGTTGAGCCAACATCGAGTCAACAGCCTTGCGAAACCCAGACAATACGAGCATTGACCTGGATTCGTCTTGCTGCATCATGGCCGAGTAGCCTTGAATATCGATGAATAACACTGCTGTCAAACGACGTTGATCAGACATTGCCTGCTAAATTAATTCGTTTCAAAATACAAAAATACCAATCTGACATATGCATTAACAGTTTGGTAACACAAACACATGATTAACACATATATGTGTAATCCGCTTATTTCTTGACGATTAATACATTATTACAAATTCAAGGATGCTTCTTCAGCACCATTTATGAGAACTTTGATCCTCCGGAAGTGTTAAAATCAAACATTGACTTTACTTTATCCGGTTTTAATAATAGGTTTGTTGTTACGAAGTACACCCATTACCACGAGCAGTCGAACCACACCTTTCCCTATTATACATACTGATCGTGATAAAGAACTTGTCAGCCCGGATAGCTGATTAATGATTACGGGTTTTTACAGTGTTGAGCCATCCCTGTGTGTTTCAAATTGGGGTGGCTCTTTTTTTTGTGCCTCAGGCAGTATTATTAGGTCTGAAAAGTTAAATTTTTGATTTTTCTTTGTAAAAGATGTGGCTGCATTTGAAATATCCAACATAATAATTACTTTTGTCCTCAAGGAGAAACACACTTGAATACTTATTGACGCTCGCACTTATAAATCCGTAGTCCGAGTATATAGGAAAGACTTCAAAATGACATTGAGGTCTTTTCTTTTTTCTCCAGAAAGCCTTATCCGGTTTTAGCTTTTGAGTGCGTTCTTGATCTTTCTCAACATCAATCTGCGACGGGTCTTAAGATAACTGTATGTTCCATTCAGATTTTTCTGCAACCCCTGAATACCTTCCGGTGGTTGTTCATCCCTGGAGGCTACTTCTATAATATCCCAATCCCTAAGATAAAGCTCCAGATCTTCCCCAATACGATCAAAGATTTCCTGCATCTTTTCAGTTGTAAGGATATTCAATACCTCCTGAGCTTTGATCAGATATTTTCGATACAAAAATGAATCCCTGGCAATGGTTCTGTCCAGAAGATCTTCACTGGAGAATATCAGTTGGTCGTCCAGGCTTTGATTTCTCTTCTTCATCCCCTCATGAGGTTGCTGTGAGAGAATGTCGTCAAAGTCCCAGGGAAGGATATCAAGTCGATCCTCATTTGCCAGAGCATAATAAAAGAGCTCATCCGTGTAATCTCCATTACGGACGAGGTAGTTAAAAGCCAACCAGGAAAAGTAAGAATCAAGATCAAGGTGCTGTTTGAGTGCCTCATACAGAGCTACACCTTCAAGCTTGTCACATGCAGACTTGATCGACTTGAAAGCATTTCTGCAGGTATGCTTATCGTCATGATCGACGTCTTCGGAAAACTTCTCCTTGACCAGGTAATCAGTTGATCCACGTCTCAAAATGCATTTGGCATTAACATCATCCAGGGCATAATCTGCTGGTCGCTGTACCAGGAGATATATCCCTTCCGTTTCGCCATTGATTTTCAACTCTGTGTAATGATAGTACAAAGGAAATATTCCCAGATGGTCAAAACAATCAAAAGCAAAACGGTTACGCAGATAATATTTATCCATGGACATGCTAATGAGATAAAATTTATCCATCCTGGGTAGACCAAACTCCTTACAATCCGAGCTTTTCTTTACATCTACATTATAACTCTTGCGCCAAAAAGTGAGTGACGTTTTGCCCCTGGTGTGTATTTCCCCAACAGCCAGCGATTTTCCGTTTAACAGAATCGAATCAGGCTGAAAGTATGTATCGACAGAAGTCCTTTGCTTCATGGATCGATAAGTATTGTCACTCATGTTCCACTCAATCAACCACCTTTCCTCACCCTGTAATTCCCCCTGAGCCAGAGATTCAGCATAAAAACAAATAAGCATAAAACAGAAAATCCAACTTGACCGTCTCATCCGAAAGGTTATATTATGAGCAAGGGGCGACACTTCCTAAAATAAGGATTTCCCCGATAAAAACATATTACACCCTTTGTCATGGAGTAACACAACTGATCAAATAGGAATATTGGCAAAGGACTCTTTCTCCTTCATATGCCGGGGAATGCTGGCATCAATAATATCGGCAAGGGCCAGGATATGGTCTAACCGGATCGTATATTTATGGTACACTAGACTGATCTCTCTTACTGGTGCCGGAGTCTGAAACAGGCGTAATTTTTTCTTGCGTGAAGGTGTAAGTTGCTCTGCCGCTAGTTCAGGAATAATGGTTACACCACCATAGTGGTCCACCAGGTTGACCAATGTCTCTATACTGCCTGCATGGTACTGAAGTTCAGCCTCAGTATCCTTTTGCAATTCGCACAAGTTGACAATTTGATTTCTGAAGCAATGTCCTTCTTT
>JAUILF010000191.1 GCA_030433135.1 Bacteroidia bacterium
CCAATCCGGACTTTTCTGCCCACTGCCTTTCCATAACCGGAGCAGAATCAACGAAACACCTACCATGTATATCTCCGATTTCAGATCTCAGGCTTTGCAGCAGGGACTTCAACTTTTCCTTAATAACAAAGTGGTAATCCTTACCATGTGCATACCGGGATATCTTAGGTGCATCCGGATCCTCCTGTCGTTCTTCCGTGTAATAATTATACGCCAAAGAAACCACAGATCTGGCACCCGGGACTAACCTGGTGGGATCAACTCTTTTATCGAAGTGGTTTTCCATGTAGGCCATCTTGCCGTGATGGCCCTGTTTCAGCCATTGTTCCAGTTTGACAGCTGCATCATCGAGTTTAGTTGCATCCGAAATCCCAACGAAGCTAAACCCAAGTTCCAGTGCACTGGCTTTGACTGTTGCCGTATGTTGCTCCCGGGTGGTCATATCAATTAGTTACCAGACACTAGATAATGCCGGATAGTATTTAGTCCAGTATTTGCAATTTGGCAAATTTGAGCATAATTCGCCTTTGGGGATTGTGGACTCCCTGGAAGAAGATGGTGGCTACTTTGGAATCATTGGAACCATCGACACTGAGTACTTTCCCCTCCCCAAATTTTAGGTGCCTTACCTTGAGCCCGGCTGCAATTTCATGCGGCGCAGCAGGAACAAAATCCTGTGGCACAGAAATAGTCTCCCGTGTCTTGGGTTGCCTTTGCTTGAAGTTGCCCTGCAGCCTGGATTGTCTGGAGACTGCCTCGACTGGTTTGCGAGGAGTGATCTGGCTATCCATCAGGTCATCCGATATCTCCGTCAGAAACCGGCTGGGCTGATGATATACAACTTTGCCATATCGATAGCGTGAATTGGCAAAACTCAGGGTCAGGAGTTTTCTCGCCCTGGTGATAGCAACGTAAAACAGTCTTCTTTCCTCATCAATACCATCCTTTTCTTCCATAGCCTGAAATGAAGGAAAAATCTTCTCTTCCATACCAGCCAGAAAGACAGCATCAAACTCCAAACCCTTGGATGAATGGACTGACATCAGAGTGACAAAATCGTTGTTATCGGCAGATTCATCCATATCTGTCACCAACGCTATGTTTTGCAAATAGGTGGCCAGGCTTTTGTCTTCTATAACATCACCCGCCTCGACCTCATCATTATCTACAAACTCTTTGATGCCATCTAAAAGAGCTGTGAGGTTTTCCTGACGGGCTATTCCCTCAATCGAGTTGTCTTTTCTGATCAGATCTGCAATTCCAGACCGGTGGGCAATCATAGCTGCTGCTTCATGAGCATTGAGGTCCTTTATTTTGCGACCAAAATCGCTGATCATCTTGATAAACATCGATATGGACTTCTTGGCACGAGTATTCGCTGGATTTGTCAGCAGACTTTCCCATATGGATATGCCATGTTCTGAGGCATAACTGGTATATACTTCCACAGTGGAGTTACCGATGCCTCTCTTCGGGTAGTTGATAATTCTCAATAGTGCTTCCTCGTCCCTGGGGTTTACGGCTACCCTGAAATAAGCCAGCAAGTCCTTGATTTCCTTGCGTTGGTAAAACGAGAGGCCCCCAAACACCTTGTAGGAAATGTTATAGCGCCGCAGGTATTCCTCAAACACCCGGGATTGTGCGTTGGTACGGTACAAAACAGCTATTTCATGGTTGGGTACATGAAAACGGTTTTTGTACTCGACAATGAGATCGGCAACTCTTTTCCCTTCCTCATTATCCGAAAGCGTCTTGATGAGTTTGATTCTGGATGTGTCGGCTTTGTCAGTCCATATTTTTTTCTGTATCTGTCGACTGTTTTGCCGGATTACCTGGTTAGCTGCTTCGACGATGGATTGAGTGGATCTGTAGTTCTGTTCCAGCTTGAAGGTGTTGAGTCCCGGAAATTCTTCTTGAAAATTAAGGATGTTATCGATAGTGGCTCCTCGAAAGGCATATATGCTTTGCGCATCATCTCCCACGACGCAAATGTTTTGAGGGCTTCCCTCGTACTTTACCAGCTTTTTCAGGATAGCGTATTGCAGAAAGTTAGTATCCTGAAACTCGTCCACCAGCAGGTACTTGAACCGGCTTCGATACTTGTCGAGTACATTTTCTGGATTCTTTTGCAGCAATTCAAACATCCGGTACAAGAGATCGTCAAAGTCCATCGCTCCTGCCTGTTTACACTGCGACACATAGCGATTGTAAATTTTGTATAGAGCTGGTCTCTGCTGCAGCTTGTCTATGCTGAGAAGCTCCTGGTCCTGTGCGTATAGTTTGGGTGTAATGAGGTTGCTTTTGGCCGATGAAATTCTGGATCTTACTGCGTTTACAGCGTAGTTGTTTTTATCCAGGTTCATCTGTTTAATTATTCTCGTGAGCAGGCTACGAGTGTCTGTTGTATCGTAAATACTGAAGTTGGATGGGTATCCTATGTGTTCAGCTTCAACCCGTAGGATCCTGGCGAAGATAGAATGAAAAGTGCCGGCCCACAGCGTGCGTGCCTTGTCACCCACTACAGCTCCGATCCTTTCTTTCATTTCCCGGGCAGCCTTGTTGGTAAAGGTTAGAGCAAGGATCTGATGGGGTGGAACACCTGACTCAATGAGATGTGCAATTCGAAAAGTAAGTACTCGTGTCTTTCCGGATCCAGGCCCTGCTATTACCAATACCGGACCATCGATGCAGGTCACTGCCTGCTGCTGTACCTCGTTTAATTGCTGAAGATAATCCAAATGGATAAGTTGTGTTATGAAAATCCACTAAGGTAGGGAATAACTCCTGGACACTCAACCTGAAAAATCATGCGGTAGTTAGGATATCCTTAGCAACGTGAACGAAGAAGTATGAAAGAGAAGTGACTGAAAATGGAAAATCAGGGGTGCCTTATACCGGAGTCATTGAAGAAATGATGCCCCAGATACCAAATCTCTGATAGGCCATCATGTTCATTTTGTGATATTCAAAGAAGCTCTTTTCGTTCATCCCCTGAAGATCACCTTTCATCTAGCAGATCGGGCAATTGATCGTTAAAGTGCCCGAGGCTTGCAACTTTCCGGGGAAAGTCATCGTCCTTATTCACGAAAACAGGATAGAAATTTTGAACAAAGCAACCTCAGCATCATTCCTAATCCAAAAAAATAATTAGCTATGAAAACAGTTAAGCTTTTTAGTTTGTTGCTGGTCTTTGCCACTTTGAGTTTTGCACCCATGTCTGTATCTGCAGATAACGGAGACGATCCGGAAGTACTGTCAACTTTGCGCAGTAAGATCACGAAATATGTAGCCGATCCCAATTTGGGAGAGCATGGCATTTCAAAGGCGGAGATCAAACTGAAGTTCTTTGTGAATGAAGACAAGGAGATTGTGGTGCTCTCTACCGGAACCAATTACAAGTACCTGGACGCTTTTGTAAAGGACAGATTAAATTATCGCAAAGCAGGCGATGAAACTCTTGACAAAGGTATTTACCACATGAAAATCACCTTCAAAGCCGATTAAAAATTTAGTTGAGGTAGAGCTTTTTCATACGGCAGTGGAATAAAAGTATTCCACTGCTTTTTTTTGTGGAATCCAGAAGTGAAAAAGGCGTCCTAGACAGTCCCTTTGTTTCGCGTTCTCCAGACCGATACAAGTAGTCGAAAAGGAAACAGCGTGGAGGCTATGATGCTTCCTACTCCAAAAAACAGCATTTCATTCCTGATGTATAACTGCACTTCCCTCCGTTTATCCAGGGACAGGGATTCCCTAAGGAAGAAGTAAGAAGACTCATCCGTAACCGCTATAAAATAATTCAGGTTATTGACCATGTTAAAGATCAGTGGAATACATAAAAAGAATATAGCGATTTTGAGCTTCTGTTTGTACGCCAGAAAGGTGTGTTTCAGATAGAAGAGATATCTGGCGACGGTAATGAAGACTACTATAAAGCCAATATTAATGAGCAGGAAGGGATAATCGACCGTGTGTTGTATTATGGGAAGGAGCACGAGAAAGGTGACAGCTGCTGTGGCAAGCCACCATATTATTTCCAGCCAGATTTTCTGTTTCACTCCCGATTTGGCAGGCATCGATTAATGAATTCGATAGGAAGGTGATACTAATGAATGGGCTGTTTGTATAAAGAATAGCAAGGTGAGGTCCCATTCGACTGACATGGTTTTGGGGCGGGTCAATGAGGCTGGAGATAGGTGGGACATCTGATGACGAAACCGTGTCGAACAATAGCAAATCAGCTCTTTCATAAATTATCGACGGGTCTAAATGATTTTCCTGAGTTTAATTTTCTTCTTTATACGTTCGTTATCCCGATCCAGGATTAGAGTAACTTTTCTTCCTTCCCTGCTGGATAGAATAGCAGTAATGGCAGGAAGTGTTTTCAAGGCAGCGGGAATTCCTTCGATTCTCTTGATTACATCACCCCTGCGGATGTCAGCTTCGGCTGCCGGAGTATCCTCCAGGATTCTTTGAATGATAAAGGTGCGTAAATTTTTGCCTGTTGCTGCAATCACCAGTCCGCTTTTGTCAAATTTAAACTTCTTCTTAAGTCTGGAGATGGGTCGCATATAGATGGTCTCATTGTGATAATCTATATAGTAGTTGAATCTCTTGAGAATAGAGTTGCCCAGGATACCATTACGGTTGAATACCGGGGGTGCACCTTCCCCTATCTCAATATCCTGAAAGCTTGTAACGAGATTGCCGAACTCGTATTCATGAAAGGAAAAGTGCTCCATTCTGCCAATATACCCCTGCAGATTTCCACCCAAACCCATGCCAAGACTGCCTTGAATTGTTTGTTCAGGTAGATGTAACTTGGGGCTTGTATTGGTATAGAGAAGAAGTGGCAGACCTGCCCCGGTATCCAGTAATAGCCGGAGGGGTATAGTATCTACACCCAGCCTTCCGTTTGCTTCTACATACGGTTTGTTGGATATGATGTCGAGAGTCATTTCTTCATACTTCCTTGGAGGCTTAAAACGGTTTACATCTATAAACTCGATCTTGTCACTGCGGTTATTGACATGAATCACAAAGTGTTTGAAAAGACTGGCTCCAATGATTCCATCAATTGTGACTCCGGTAAATTCTTCCAGCTTCAGATAGTCTTCCTCCAATACGAGAATATCGTTATGAGAGAGAAAGGTATTTCCGATATGCAGATTGACCCCTCTGGCTATGTATCCATAGATTTCCTGGGAAAGATCTGATCCCATCAAAGGGATTCTCTTATCATACTGGACACCCAGCAGATCAGCATATTCTTTTTTAAAAAGGATCGTATGCTCCGACCCGGTGTCGAAAATAAACTTGAGTGGAAGTACATTATTGAATTTGACATCTACAAGGATAAAATCACTGGATGCATCAAATGACATACTGACAGATCCACCATACTTACTAAGGTTAAATTGACCTGATACTCCGGAGATCATCCAGAGTAAAACTATGGTGGTCAATATTCCTCTCATCATCTTATAATTATACAACGAATACCGGCATCAAATGTTAAGAATCCATTTAAATCCCCGATCTGGGACTACCCTGGACTTTCTTGTTTGACAATAACCAGAAGCAGGATTTGGAGCTGTGGCAGATTATTGAGAATGTTTCAAATCACTACTCTTTCACCAACAAGTTACCTATTGATGATAAATAAGTCAACGTGGTCAACGGAATCAATGACAGGATGGCTTTCCGGATCTATATCACCATGAGCCTCCATCCGGGTACTATCGACACCCAGTTCAATAAGTGATCTGGTAACTGCATCTGCTCTGCGACCGGCAAGATCAAAATTGGATCTGCCGGAAGCCGCTACATAGGCCTGAATAGAAATTCGTACCATAGGATAGGCTATCATGAGTGAAGCAAGATGATCCAGCTGACGAATGGATGGTGCCGTGATCTCATCACTATTATCACGAAATGTTAGCTGGTCAAAAGTGTATCTGGTAGAATCATCACCATAGGCGCCATAGAGATGAGAGTGCACGAGCTCGATAAATCCTCCGTGCGGGCTGAAGTTTCGCTGAATGGCAATACTATCCGGCTGGAGTAGTAATCGACTTGATGCCCCTGTACTATCCACACTATCCCTGGCCCTGGCCAGGCTGTCCTGCAACTTCTCTGATTCTTCAATCATAGATGAAATGCCATCCGGTCTTCCTCCACATGACCGCATGGCCGTTAACATACCCAGGGCAAGGGTTCCCAGTATCAGCCAGGGACCGATCTTGCTAAGTACAGAGCTTTTCTTTTCTACCTGTGCAGATTCTGTTGATTCCTCTGATTGAGGAGTACTGGTCTTGGATTCCTCCGTAAATAGCGTTACAAATCCGAGGTTTTTGTAAAATTCTCGAGAATGCAAATCCAATAGATGAGGCTTCTGGTCAATTAGTAGTGCCTGAAATGCCTGTCCATCCAGGTCATTTTCATTGATCTGCCTACTGAGCACACCAGTCAAGATAGGAGAAACGAGACGCAGCAGTGAGTTGGCAGAGCCGCGATGGAACCCTGTTTTGGTCACTTCACCGACAATGGAAGCCTGAATGCCACTCTTTTTATCAAACAGAAAATCAACTACTTTCTCACCCTGAGCTATGAGTCCTTCGGTGGCTTCACCACCAGTAAATAAGGTGCTCATATTACTGAGAAGGTTGCCGTTGATTCCTTCTTTATTGATGAATTCAAGCATATCAGCGGCCCCTTCTTTTGAACGGCTTTTCTCTATCATACCTGCCATTAATGAAGGCAGTAAGGTGTCCATTGCGCCGGTTGTGCGATCCACTGGCTCACCCAGGAAACCACTGATTCGCGAAATCAGCTGATCTCCTACTATTTGCTTAAAACTCTTAATTAAATTGACAGACATCTCTCAGTGCATTACCAATCATTGGGCAAGATATGATTCTTCATGCATCATGCTGTCATCTTAGGGTTTCAAATTTCATTCACCAATGACTTAGACTTACCTAGGGTCACGAAAGTTCAGGATCTTATCCTTATTGACCAGTATCAGATTGAAATCGAAACTTTGTTGACCAAAAACTAGATACTACAAACCCCGAGACCAGATGCCAAACAGCCCACCAGGCTGCTACAAGTGCCATACCACCCAGGTCGTGAAAGTAATTAAAAATAAGGATCAGACCCAGACCTGAGTTTTGGATGCCGGTCTCAATGGATATAGCCTTACAGTCGGCAAAATCCAGTCGATTCAATTTTGCAAAATAATAGCCCATGATCAGGGCAAGTGCATTGTGGGTGAGAACCAGCACAAAAATCAAACCCAGGTAATCACGAACGACCGGAACATTGGCTACCAGGGCACCGACAATTATGCCGATCAACAGGATAACAGACAGGATCTTACTGGGTTTAACAATTTTATTTCGAAGATTCACCCATTTGGTATTGATGATCATACCCAGGGCCAGGGGTAGAAGTATGATTAGTGATAAAAGCCTGATCATTTCATCCATACCAACTGATATGGCTATACTATCATGAGCAGTCTGGGGTAGGAACCGGGACAGAAAGACAAAGCTGAACGGAGTAACAAGTACAGCAAAAAGGGTCACAAAGGAGGTAAGGGTTATGGATAAGGCAGTATTACCTTCTGATCGGTGAACAAGGTAGTTTGAAACATTGCCTCCGGGGCAAACTGACACCAGTAGCATACCCATTTGTATCGAAGCCGCAGGTTTAAACAGGTAGATTAAGATCAAGGTAAGCACCGGTAGGAGCACCAGTTGTGATGTCAGACCCACAAGCACTCGCCGGGGATCACGAATGACTGACCGAAAATCTGCGGGTTTGAGGTCAAGTGCTACACTAAACATAAGAAATGCAAGACAAATGTTGAGTAGTATCTGTTGTCCCCCGTCAAAATTTATTACTACCTTATCTATTTCTTGCATGTGGCTCTAAAATAGTAAAGAACTTGCTTGATAATCCCCTCAATATTCTCGTTGTTCCTGATAGTTTTAAAGGTAGCGCCAGTAGTATACAGGTAACCGAAGCGATAATCTCTGGAATTACACAGGTTCTTCCGGATACAATATGTACCGGTATACCTTTAGCCGATGGAGGTGAAGGAAGCCTGGATGCTATTTACTTAGGTGTCGGAGGTGAGTGGCGTACCGCTTTCATTAGGGATCCGCTGGGAAGGGAAATTAGCGCCAGGTACCTCTTGAAGCTCCCCCTGGCTTACATTGAACTGGCTGAGGGTTCGGGATTGCAACTAGTTGATGAGAGGGAGCGGGATCCGCTTCTTTCCAACACATTTGGTACCGGCCAGTTGATCCAGGCGGCGCTGAGGGAAGGGGCTAAAGAAATAGTCCTTTGTATTGGAGGCAGCGCCACTAACGACGGGGGTACTGGAATAGCGTCTGCATTGGGTTTTGAATTTCTGGACGAGGCAGGGAAGAGGTTTATCCCGAATGGGGCTACCTTAGGTAATATCGTTACAATTGGGTCAGTAACCGATAACTCCAAACCAAAGATGACTGTGCTTTGCGATGTAGATAATCCTTTTACGGGTCGCAACGGAGCAACCTTCACTTTTGGTCAACAAAAGGGGGCTGACCAGGAACAATTGCAACAACTTGAAAAGGGAATGGTCCATCTTCAGAAGACTATCATGCAGCAACTATCAGTTGATCTTAGCAAAGTAACTGGAGCGGGTGCTGCGGGTGGAGTGGGAGGTGGTATGGTTGCTTTTTTTGATGCTACACTACGCAGTGGAATTGATTATTTCATCGAACACCTCAACCTGGATGAAAAGATCCGGAAGGCAAATTTGATTATTACAGGTGAGGGTAAGATTGACAATCAGACATTACATGGAAAACTAATATCAGGTATAGTAGGACTGGCAGACAATTATGACAAACCGGTCATTGGAGTTTGTGGTGCCCTGGAACTTGATGCCAATGGAGTGGAGGACCTTGGATTGCTGGCAGCTTTCTCTATCCAGCAGCAAGTCGTCAGTTGGCCGCATGCACGGGACAAAACACAGGAAAATCTGACCCTTACGATGCAGCAGATTATGCGTACCATCAAAAGATTTTACAATGGATGAGCAACAAGCTGGAAAATATTTTATCCGTGAACTATCACGGGTAGCAAGCAGGGATATCTCTGTTGCCGATAAGGTTAATTATCTGAGTCAATTGATTATCCAGGTATGCCAGGTTTCGATAAAGGATACCGGCATCCAGTTTCATACCACCTTCAGTATAATTGCTTACACCGGACACAGATATCATTTACCGGGACGGCTTCTGTACAATATTCACAAGTTCAGGCGTAAAGTTTCCTGTGAACAAGAGTCCGGTACTAAGAGCTCAGATGATCAGACCCTAAATGCTACTTATTTGCTCGGCCTGAAGGTATGCAGTGATATGGTCAGAATCATTTTCGATATATCTCCGGGACCCGACCTACTCAAACTGATACCTTCGGATAAGGCGTATCTCCTGGAGGAAGACAGGGTTGTTCAATTTAAGAAGTATCAAAGAGTACTGATACTGACTATAGATCGGGATAAAGAGCACCTTATTGGTATTGATCAATCAAGGCCGGGAACGAAGGTAGAAATAGCGTACAATCTGGAAGGACGAAATGAGATATTTAACGATTGTATTGAGTACATGGAAGATGTCTTCTGCTTCCCTTTGGAGGTAAATCTAATCGATGTCGAAATCGATGAAAAAGGGAGATATCTACCCAAAGCATTGGTGATTGAGCCTGATTTCCTGATTGATATAACTGCTGTCGCTGAATGTTTTCACGACTATGGAATTACGGACGTTTCCTACCTGACCAGGAAATACCTTTCTTTGACACCCAATAAGTATTTGCTCCTTGGACACATTGCCAACTTTTTTCTGGACGAATTGATGGGGAATAGGGATTTGACATTCATGGATCTTATTTCCAGTGTGTTTCGTTTAAATCCCCTGGCTTTTTCCCTGTTCGATGATGCTACCACGAGAGAAATAGTGCAAAAAGCGCAGAAGCACTTTATCAGTCTAAAGGCAGTTATTCATCAATCCTTTCCGCGTGAGGGAATTGGAATAGATCATTGTTTTCTTGAGCCTACGTTTTATTCGGAAAGATATGGTCTTCAGGGTAGGTTGGATGTGTTGCACTACGATCCGCTAAATCCCGGGGAGACCTCCATTATTGAGTTGAAATCAGGCAAACCGTTTAGGCCAAACGCCTATGGACTTAGTCATAATCATTATATCCAGACCTTGCTGTATGATCTATTGATCAAGTCTATGTCTAATGACAGATTGAAGCCTACCAATTACATTTTGTATTCGATCAAGGATTCAGATCAGTTGCGTTTTGCCCCGGCTGTGAGGTCGCAACAATACGAAGCGCTGGCAACACGAAACCACTTGATGGCTATGGAAAAGCGATTGTCGCAGGCTGATGCTCTATTGGATAAGCCGGATGAATTTATTTCGGGATTAGTTCGTGATCAACGTGTGCTGGGTTTTACCAAGCGAGACATAGATGAATTGGCATCAGTGTATACTGCACTTACTACCCTGGAGAAGAAGTACTTTCTTTCGATGACTGCGATGATTGCCCGTGAGCACAGGTTAGCTAAGGTGGGAACAGAAAGCCAGTTGGTAAACCGTGGCCAGGCTGCCTTGTGGCTGAGTAATGTGGTAGAAAAGGAGGAGCAATTCAATATCATCAGAGATGTGGAGCTTGTTGAAAACAGTAGCTCAGAGAACGATCCGGTCCTGCATTTTAGTCGGTCAGCTGAGACTGATCCCCTGGCTAATTTTCGTAAAGGGGATCTGGCCATCGTGTACCCTGCTAGGGATGATCTACCTCCTTTGTCTTCCCAGTTGTTTAAAGGAACTATCGTGGAGCTGAGCGAATCCGAAGTAGCTGTGCGCCTACGCGCCAAACAATTTAATAGCAAGGCCTTCGAAGATCATACATCCTGGAATATTGAACATGATGTGCTGGACAGTTCATTTATGTCCATGTATCAATCTCTGTTTTCTTTTGCCTGCTCTCCAATTGAATCAAGGAAGAGGTTTCTTACGCTCAAACCACCTATGCAACCCAAAGAAATTTCCTGGCCTGAAACACCCGGATTGACAAATGAGCAATTTCGTATTCTGGGTAAAATACTTTCGGCCAATGACTATTTTCTCCTGTGGGGACCACCTGGTACAGGCAAAACCAGTGTAGTTCTACGGCATTTTGTCAAACATCTCGCAAAAGAAGGTAAGGAGCAGATATTGATTGTGGCATATACAAACAGAGCAGTGGATGAAATATGTCATGCTATTATGAACGAGCCGGAGGTTCAGGATGCAGGTGTGGTCAGGGTTGGGTCACGGTATTCCACTGATGCTGCATTTCGTCCCTACTTGCTGAGTTCGATGGTTCAGGAAACTACCAGTCGGCAGGAATTGAGAGATCTTATGCAGAGATTTAGGATCGTTGTCGGAACTCTTGCTTCGGTGATGGGCAGGCAGGAACTGT
>JAUILF010000192.1 GCA_030433135.1 Bacteroidia bacterium
AACCTTCGATTGTAGATGATGCGTACAGGTCATTTCACAGCGGAAACCTGGAAAAGAATGCTCGCCTGGACACAATAGCTGATGGTCTGAGAACAAACCTTTCTCAGAAGACTTTAGACATTATCAGGACACATGTTGATGATATACTTCTGGTCAGTGAGACATCTATTATCCGGGCTATGCGGCTGATCTGGGAACGGATGAAAATAGTAGTGGAACCTTCCGGTGCTGTACCGTTTGCCGCTATTCTGGAAAACCCCCTTCTGTTTCAGAACAAAAGAATCGGCATCATTATTTCGGGAGGTAACGTGGATCTTGACAATCTGCCATTTTAGGACGCCTCTATTTAAATAACACACCAACCGGTTGTTGTATTAAGAAATATCATTCATATAACCTTTTGATAAACAAACACATACAAGATAACCGTATATACGGTGACATTTTTTCACTGCATCACAAAAAAAACTTTATTACCTTAAGAGCATCGTTTACCCTGTATGTCTCGCAGAACTGGAGAAAACAATGTCAACAGAACTCTTTGGCTAGGCACCGAAGAGTTTTTTTTTGCCCATTACTTTCGTGTTTTTACTTTGTCCGGATTCCCTCACTTATTAATCTTAGATATCCTAAATTCCACAGGGAAAAATGAAAGATATATTTAAGCAGATCGTCCACTGGAAAAACTCCGGCCGCAGCTTTGCCCTGGCTACGGTAGTAGATACCTGGCGATCCTCTCCTCGTCAAGTAGGTGCTACCATGATTATTGATGACAGTCTTTCGGTGATGGGGTCAGTAAGTGGGGGGTGTGTAGAGGGTGATGTAATCAAAGCTGCGCAATCCGTCCTGCAGGATGGCAAGGCACAACTACTTAGCTTTGGTGTTTCAAATGAGGATGCCTGGTCCGCAGGGCTGAGCTGTGGTGGTGGCATCAAGGTCTTTGTGCAAAAATTTTTTGGCTACGAACATCCTGCCTTATGGGACGAGTTGCATGACAACTTGCAGGAAGATAAATCCTGCGTGCTGGTGACCACTCTGGAAGCAGAACCCCATGCTTTTCTCTACACAGGTAATCCGGATGAAGTTCCTGCTGGGTTCCCCACTGTGAGTTCACTTGAGAGCACCCTTCAGAAAGGCAAATCCGGCCTGATATCAGAATCAGGTATATCGATATTCCTACATGCTTTCCCCAAGAAAAATGAGTTGTTAGTGATTGGGGCATCACATATATCCTATGATCTGGTAACCATGGGTCAGGCGATGGGATTCAAAGTTACCGTCATTGATCCCAGGGGGGTTTTTACCGATAGTCTCAAAGAGATATGTCAACCGGAGCAACTGCTGAGACAATGGCCGGAAGACGTATTACAGCAAAGGACGCTGGACTCATCTGTCTATGCAGTGATGCTTACCCACGATCCGAAAATCGATGACCAGGCCCTGGCTATTCTACTGCCATCCGAAGTGAGCTACATTGGAGCACTGGGCAGTAGAAAAACACATGCCAGGAGGAAGGAGCGATTACTCGATAACGGATTTACCTCTGAGCAGATCGACCGTATTCATGCACCTGTGGGTCTTGATATTGGAGCATCCACTCCCGCCGAGATAGCCTTGAGCATTACTGCCGAATTGGTAAAAGTGCGGAATCAGCTATCTGATTCGGTTTGACCGGATATCATTTCAGAATAATTAATTGGGCTAAAGTCCATAGGTGGTGCTATCCTATCCTGCCGCTGAAGCGGCAGGCTAATAAACTCAATCAACGCCTTACATCCATTATTGACAATCTCGACGACACTCATCTGCCTGTTAAGGGGCTGAAGCCCATTTTTAGCTTTTTGCCTTCAAAAAACACATCTTGAAACAGTCAAATGATAACGGACATCTATTTGACTATCAGCGCATTATACCAGAAAGATTGCGTTGTCTCCCTATGAGGCATTCTTTTCATTTTCCAACCTTGATTGCAGACTTGAAATGTAACCGATAGCCGGTTAAACAATCCCTTGTGACCGGGAATCAACCAACCAGATCAAAGGCCTTTTTCATGCTCTCATAAGTGGCTTGGATGGCATCTTCATCCTCCATGTCTCTAAGTGGCTGATTAAATGGTTCAGCTCGCATGGGACCTTGATAGCCCAATTGTTTGAGTGCTTCCATGAAGTCCTTTATGGGAATCACACCTGTAGCCATTGGCAATTCACGACGGCCATCCACCTGCGTATCGGGTGTCAGTCCGGTACGGGCATCATTAAGATCAACCACAACAATATCCTCTTTATCCAGGGTAAGCAGATCAACCTTGGATTCACCGGCACAGTACCAGTGAAACGAATCTAATACAAACCCGACATTACTTTCACCCATCGCTTCGATCAGTTCCTTAGTCTCTGCCATAGTCCGGATAAAAGAATATTGTCCTCTGGACAACGTGGTCTTGGGCCCCACATACTCCAGTCCCAACCTTACACCGTGATGACCAGCAATATTGGCAGCCTTTCCCAGTCTTTCTTTGTGAAGGGCAAAATTGGTCCTGTATGTATAGAGATCGTTTGAAGGCATGATCCACGTATTCATTCTGGTCGCTCCTACTTTTTCCATGACTTCGCAGGTTGCAGGCATCTTGGCCAGACCTTCCAAATAAGTAGCCTCATCTTTACGAAAATCAATAGGTAGACCTGCTGATCCCCATGTGATATCGTGTTGCTTCATCTTGTCGACCAGGACTTGCATTTCACCATCTTCCATTTCCAGCAATTCAGCGGTCGCACAGGAAATCGCAGTATATCCGTACTTGACGGCCATGTCAAGGATGGAGGCAAGGTCCATGGACACCCCGATGGCACCGGGATTCAGACTCATTCGAAACATACTGTCCTTCGGAGCAAGGCTTCCGGTGAATGGCAAAAAAGGTACTCCCGACAGGGCAATGGCATTACGGCTAACAAAGTCTCTTCGGTTCATATTATTCTTTTAGGTTCTCCAAATATGTTAAGATTGCTCTGGCTGACAAAATAGCGCAATCCCGCCTGCCGGGATTTTCCCTGACAGCACAAAAAACACTTAATGGTTCGTCATCAATCGAAATATCTTCGTCCTTGTCCAGAAGTTGTAAGAACGATCCAATCACACGTTGGGCATCTGCTACTGACAGCCCCTGTATTCGTTCCAAAATCATCGAACTAGCTGCTATGGAAACAGCGCATCCATAACCCTGAAACGACACCTCACTCACGCTTTGCAACTCAGGCTCTTTAAAAAATATTTGAAACTGGTCTCCACATATGGGGTTATATGCCTCCACAATTCGAGCTGCTCCATCCATCGGATAAAAGCATCGGGGACGTTTACCATGCTCCAAAATAAGTGGATGATATAATTTATGGGTATTATTCATGAAAACACTCTCCTCACCTTTACCAATGACTGTCGCAAGGTATGAATATCTTCTTCTCCGTTGTAAATCCCAATCGAGGCCCTCGTTGTAGCTGGTATGGCAAGATCTCTCAATAGTGGCATGGCACAGTGATGCCCTCCCCTCACACAAATCCGGTCTCCGGCAAGAATAGAAGCCACATCATGAGGGTGAATGTCATCTACCAAGAACGAAACCGATCCAAGTCTGCTACGGGGATTACCAACAACCTTGATTTCATCCTCCTTAAACATATCCACCAGTTTTTCTGTAAGTCTCCTGGAATGAGCCTGAATATAATCAAATCCCAATCGCTGCAAATACCTGATGGCAGCTGCAAGCCCCATCACCCCTGCGAGGTTGGGAGTTCCCCCCTCAAACCCGGCCGGCCCGCTACGGTATGTTGTGCCTTCATCCTTTACCTCTCTTACCATTCCACCACCATACCTGAATGGTTCCAACATCTCCAGACACTCAGATCTGACGTACAATACGCCAATCCCGGTGGGTCCATACATCTTGTGTCCGGAAAAAGCCAGAAAATCACAACCCAGCTCCCTAACATCAACGCTCATATGACCAATGCTCTGTGCTGCATCAACCAACGAAAGAGCATGATACTTCCGTGCCAGATCCGTAATGGTCTTTACATCATTAACAGCCCCCAGCAAATTGGAAATATGGGCTACCGAGACAATTTTCGTATCTCTATCGATCAGTTGCTCTGCATGCCTCATGTCCAGGTCACCCATTGGAGTCAGGTTAATGATTCGAAGTTCAGTTCCTGTTTCCCGGGCTACTACCTGCCAGGGCACAAAGTTGGCGTGGTGTTCCATCCGGGTAATGACCAAATTTGATCCTGGAGTCAGCAAATTTTTTACTCCCCGGGCCACTAGATTGATACCATCGGTAGTACCACCGGTAAAAACAACAGATCCGGTTTCATTCGCATGTATAAAATCACTTACGCAGTGACGGGCTTGCTCAAAGCCATCAGAGGCTCTGACCGAAAGGTCATATAATCCCCGATGAACACTACCATATGTTTCACTATATGTTTGCGAAACGGCATCAATGACTACCTGCGGTTTATGAGCCGTGGCAGCCGTATCCAGATACGTATGTGGATAATGTGAAAAAATGGGGAAGTCCTTTTTGATCTCTCTCAATGTTTGGCCTTTACAACTAAAATTACGGATGTCCGGATAAATCTGTTTGCATACATGGAATATAAGGTATCAATCCGGGTTCAACCGTGAAATATCTCTAGAATTACTATGTTGTGACCCAATCACGTTTATATTCGGGGGACTATGTCTAGATTATTTGTGGGGACAACGAAAGGGTTGATACTGATCCGGAAGACGGATGAAAAATGGGAAGTTGAGTCTGTTCAATTTAAGGGATTACCCATATCCATGATCCATTACGACACCTACCGTATGACCTGGTGGGTTGGTTTATCTATCAAGCATTGGGGCCCCAAATTGTTCCGGTCAGAAGATCAGGGTGAAAACTGGAAGGAAACACCTGTTCCTCAATTTGATAAAGGTATGCAGGTCAAAAAGGGTGTTCCGGCCACTCTAAAACTGATATGGAGTGCCCTGGCTACTCAAAGTGGTAGGCTTTGGCTGGGAACAGAACCCGGGGGATTGTTCTTCAGTGATGATCATGGAGCAACTTTTGAACTGTGCAGGGGTCTGTGGAATCACGAAAGCAGGCCGGACCATTGGTTTGGTGGAGGTCGCAATCAGGCAGGCATCCATTCCATAGTTCAGGATCCACGGGATGATTCCTGCATATATGTGGGAGTAAGTTGTGCAGGTGTGTTCAAAACAGAGGATAACGGAATCAGTTGGGAAGCTAAGAATAAGGGCCTCAAGGCCTTCTATTTGCCAAATCCTGCCGCACGATACGGTCATGATCCACATGCTATGAAAATAAACGCCACTGATCCCAAAGTAATATGGCAGCAAAATCATTGTGGAGTCTTTAGAAGCATTGATGCCGGAGACAGCTGGACAGACATCACCGATAACGATGAGTGGGGGCGATATGGATTCCCCATTGTGATCGATCACCAGAACCCGGATCGAGCCTGGATCATCCCTGCAGAAAGTGATGAACAACGGGTGGCTAAAGACCTTCGCCTCGTTGTTTGCCATACGGATGACGGAGGCAAATCCTGGCGAAAAATCACATCTGGATTGCCTCAGGAAAATTGTTTCGACCTGGTTTTCCGTCATGCTTTTGACCGACAGGAGCAACGAATGGCTTTCGGCACCACGACAGGTCATTTCTATATTTCTGAAAACGATGGAGAGGACTGGGTACTGGCCCTGGGGCATCTTGCTCCCGTCCATGTAGTAAAATTTGCCCCCGATGCGTAGGGTTACTTCCATTGTACTGGGTGCAGGAACATCATCCCGTATGGGAAAGGTCAACAAATTACTTATGGACTACAAGGGGAATCCCATGTTGATTCACACACTTAACCAATTGACTCCGACAGGGGTCAGAGATATAGTCCTGGTTTTAGGACATGAGCACGAAAAAATCCTGGACATTGTACCTGAGCATGAAAAGATCCGGATTGTCCTTAATCCTGAGTACAGAAAAGGAATGTCTACTTCTATGAAGGCCGGAATCAGAGCGGTGAAAAAAGATACTGATCTGGTCATGATCTGCCTGGGAGATATGCCCTATCTGCAACAGGGAGATTATGCTCTGATCCTTGATCAGATCACTCAGCAATTTCACTCCAGCCTTATTTTGCAACCTGAGTATCAGGGTCAGAGGGGACACCCAGTCTGCTTTGCCAACAAGTATTTTCGGGAGCTCTCTGAAATGCCTGACGATGATAACGGTGCCAGAAGAGTGATCAAAAAGCATCTAGACTGCCTGCGATTGCTGGATATGCCCAATAATCACTGCTTGCAGGATATCGATCAATAAAGCATACTGTCATAAATGTCAATTTTTGGTCAGGCTATCTACCCTCGCCATCTGACACCAATAGGCTTGCCAGTCTATCGTTATATTTGCCAGTGTTTATTATCTGACATAGATTTTCTCGTATAATCCAACCATGTGATATCGAAGAAGGGAATTCTGTTAATTAACCTTGGTACTCCTGACGAGCCGACTACTCGTGATGTCAAAAGATATCTGTTACAGTTTCTGACTGACCGGCGAGTGATTGATTACCCATGGTTGAAAAGACAATTGCTGGTAAGAGGCCTGATCGTACCTGGACGAAACAAAAACTCAACCAGCCTTTACCAAAAATTATGGACACCGGAGGGCTCACCCCTGAAGATTTATGGTGAAGATTTGAGAGACGGCATTCAAACAAGGGTTGGAGATAATATTCCTGTTGCCCTGGCCATGCGATATCAAAATCCTTCCATTGAATCGGCACTGGAAGAGTTAAGATCAAAGCAGGTAAGTGATATAATCGTATTTCCACTATTTCCCCAGTACGCATCTGCCAGTACCGGCTCAGCACATGAAGAAGTAATGAGGATTGTGATGCAATGGGAGGTGATACCGTCGCTGACATTTATCCAGGACTACTACGATCATCCTGCATTTGTTGATGTGGTCACTGCTCATGGCAGTGAGTTTGATCATCAGGAGTACGATCATATTCTGTTCAGTTATCACGGGATTCCGGAAAGGCAATTGGAAAAAGCGGATCCCGCTCATCACTGCCTGAAGTCAGAAGGATGTTGCGACACATTGGGGCTGCATAATCGAAACTGCTACCGGGCACAATGTCTGGCATCCACCAGAGCTTTGGTAGAAAAGTTGAAACTTCAACCCGATCAGTACACTACCTGTTTTCAATCACGTCTGGGTAAGGACCCATGGACCAAGCCTTACACCTCCCAGGTGATAAAAGAGTTAGCCGATCGCGGGGCAAAAAAACTGCTTGTATATAGTCCAGCATTTGTGGCAGACTGCCTCGAAACCATTATCGAAGTATGTTATGAATATCAGGAAGAATTTGTCGAAGCCGGTGGCCAAAAAATAGATCTGGTGCCCAGTCTCAACAATGACCCGCAATGGATGGATGCTATCATTTCAATCATTGAAGAAAAAACCCCTATAAAGGCATGACATACCGGGACATCATCAAGAACCTCAAGGCGGGTAAATATGAACCAGTATACCTGTTGCATGGTGATGAAAGCTACTACATTGACCAAATTACCGACCATATCGAACACCACATCCTGGACGAATCCCAAAAAGCATTCAACCTGACTATACTCTATGGCAAGGATGCCGACCAAAAAAAGGTTATTGACGAAGCCCGGCGATTCCCGATGATGTCCGATCGACAGATTGTAATACTGAGAGAGGCTCAGTCTATGAAAGGTCTGACAGAACTCAAATCATATGTGGAAAACCCTCTTGAATCAACCATCCTCGTCATTTGCCATAAGCATAAAAAGCTGGATGGTAGAACAGCATTTGCTAAGGCAGTCAAAAAACATGCCCTTGTTTTTGAATCACGTAAGCCCTATGACAATCAGATGCCTGCCTGGATCAATGACTACTTGTCTAACATGGGCTATAAGATCAGGGATAAAGAATCTGCACTAATCGCTGAGTACCTGGGTAATGACCTTTCCAAAGTTGCTAATGAATTGGACAAGATGGCCGTAAACCTGGAAAAAGGTCACACGATCACCCAGGATGACATCCAGGATCAAATCGGGATCAGTAAGGACTACAATGTTTTTGAGCTGCAAAATGCTCTTGCCAGTAGAAACTACGCCAAAACGTACCGCATTGTTCACTACTTTCAGTCCAATCCCAGGAATAACCCCATGGTGATGGTAGTTGCGACATTATTCAGCTTTTTTTCCAAGATCTATCTGATGCACTTTCTTCGCCATGCCACGGATAGAGAAGTGCAAAAAACCCTCGGATTAGGCAGCCCCTATTTTATCAAAGAATACCGAAAAGCAGCTCAGTCCTACAGTAAGAACCAAACAGAACGTATCATCCATCTTCTAAAAGATTTCGACCTCAAATCCAAAGGTGTCGACCGGGTAAATGTAACCGAGCAGGCTCTTTTACAGGAGATGATGTACCGTATTCTGAGTGTCTAGAATTCCCAATCAAGGCTGAACCACGTTAAACCATGCCAAACTACTGTTAAACAACCGTTGAACCACCCTGGGACCTGGTACCACTTATAAACCTAAAGTTCATTCTTCCGCTTAAAGTCCTCAAATTCAGGTTGAATACGGAGATAGGCCAGGTGGTCATCACTCAAAACCCGTTCTTTGCCTTTTAGGTCCAGATCCAGTGCTTTCTGCAGAAAGTCCATGCCTTTGGCCTTTTCCTCCTGTAGAGAACATATACACGCCATGAAAAAGTAAGTTTGACTATCTTCTTCATCGAGGGATATCACCTTTTGAAACTCTATCAAAGCATCATCCAGGTCATATTGATTCAGGGCCAGTTTTCCCTTCTCTCTGAATCTGACCAGTGCATCCTTTTTTATCTTTTCCACATCACAGACCTCCTCAATCGAAAAAGCCATAGTGTTAGGGTCTATCACTGATTTGTAAACACCGATTAAATGCCCGTCCCGGAAGAATGAGCAGGTAAAACCACCCATCATATCCCTGCATATCAGATCGATATCATAGCTGTGACCCTTGTATTTAAAATCATGACGGGTAGACATGGAGGTGATGTTTCTCATCTCCACAACCAAATCATCATTGGCGTACACTTTCTCTTTACCAGTCATCAGCGATAGCCAGATTCTGATAATAATCTCATCGTCCTCATGTACAAACCATATGCCATTGGCATAATTGGCACTGGACTTCTGGGGTAAGTTTTTCATCCTGCTAAGATAAATGAACCGTAAAATTTCAGCCCGGTATACAGGCTTTAAAAAGAGTTATCCGATCATTTTCTTTCAAGCATGGCTTCTATGACATCATGGGCAGTTGCCTCATCCATCAAATTATCGTTTTCAGCGGGATCAGTCCGGTGATCAAAAAGCATCCTGGCCAGGACTGAGTCCGTTTCCGTTCTCCATTCTGTATAAGCATGTGATTGACTAGTATAAGTAAATCCACTTTTCCAGACGGATTCCACCTGTGATTTCCAGTTGACTTGCTCTCCTCTTACCAGGGGCATCAGACTGTTACCTTGTGCATGACCCGGAACAGGGATACTACAGGCATCCAACAAGGTGGGATAGATATCTACAAATTCCACCATCTCACGGCTAACTCTGCCGGACCCGGTACCGGGAACCCTGATCATAAGAGGTGCCTTTAATGATGTCCGGTAGTTGCAGTGTTTGCACCACAACCCATGCTCCATAAGATTCCAACCGTGATCACCCCAGAGTATAACTATGGTGTTTTCGCTCAAGCCCTCCTCTTCCAGAGCATCAAGTAATTGACCAATAAGCGCATCGGTATAGCTGACACAGGCATAGTATCCCCGAATCAATGTGTGAGCCAATGAGTCACTCAAGGGACCATTTTCAGGTACACCCGAGTAATGACGCAGTTCACCGAAGTTGTGCAAAGCCTGGTCAGGAACATCGTCAGGTCTGGCTCTGTTATCCGGCAATGCGATACTTTCCGGTGGGTACATGTCCCAGTATTTCCCGGGAGCATTAAACGGCAAATGGGGTTTCAGATACCCTACAGCCAGGAAAAATGGCTGACCGGACTGTTTTAAACTTGCCAGGTCGGCTATACTTTTCAAGGTGATCTTGCCATCATTGTAGGCCGAATCAGCTGCGGCAGCAATCTCATACGGATACCCTCTGGCACCCTCCTTTGTATCCAGAGCAATATTCTCAACATTGAGGTAATCCCGGGGAGAAGCCCCTTTTGGACGCCAAATTTCATCCCAGTCAGCCTGGCTATCCTCCTTAACATGCAGGATCTTTCCGTTTGAGATTGTTTTATACCCCTCAGCTTTCAGGACTCCCGGAAGGGTGGGTATCCCCGGTGCATCCTCATCAGCTCTGGTAAAATAGTTCTTGAAGCGGGTATAAGTAGGACGCAAACCGGTAATGATACTGGCACGTGAAGCTCCACAAACCGGAATATTGCAATAGGAGTTCCAAAACAAGGTCCCACTGGCAGCAAGCCTATCTATATTGGGTGAATGAATATGCTCCTCTCCATAGCAACCCAGCTCAGGACGGAGATCATCCACTGCAATGAACAAAATATTTGGAGGACTATCTTCCACCTCCGGATCAGAACCACAGGACAGGATGAGAGTCCATCCAAGACATAGATATAACAGACGTAATGACATGGCAGGAAATTTACTCCTGTAAAGTACGCAAACGACCTAATGTCTCGTAATCAGAAACCACCTGATTGAGAACAGGCCAAAAAAAATTGGGAACAAATTTTGCATGAAAGAAAAAAAAGAACCTATATTTGGTTTTGATATGAATTACAAAGTAGAAAATAGAATCAATTGGTGGTGGACTGACAATACCCAGAGGAAGGTGTATTGACAGAGTCAGCGCAATTAAAAAATATTATAAGCGGCTTGTCGGAACACCCGGCGAGCCGCTTCTCTTTTAAGGATACTCTATGAGCACTAAAATTTATTCAACAGTCAGAAAGTTACTATCGGATACAGTGACCCCTGTTTCCATATTCATGCGGATACGAGACAGGTTTCTGTCCCCTTGTCTGCTTGAGAGTAACGATTACCGTTCATCTGAAAACAGCAATTCTATTATCGGCTTTGAGCCGTTGGCCACTTTCCAGGTCAGGCAAGGTATTGTGCAACTATCATATCCGGATGGCCAAATCAAAACGATCCAAATGGAACAACCCATGGAGGTTGCTAAGGCATTCAAATCCTTCATGCAGGAACTGGACATTACTTATCAGGGTGAAAAAGCGCCGATCAACGGGTTCGTCGGTCACACAAACTTCGATGCTGTACAATACTTTGATACACTCACATTTGAGGATCAAAAAAGAAAACTGGACATCCCCGATATTCACTACATTTTTTACCGCTACCTGATCAACATCAATCACTTTAATGAGGAAATATACCTCATC
>JAUILF010000193.1 GCA_030433135.1 Bacteroidia bacterium
GAAATAATAGTAATAAGTTCTACTATGGTTGGGTGACAGAATATACGGACCAGAACTATAATCCTTCCATGGGATTTGTCCGCCAGAATAATACTATCAGACATAATCCCGGAGGCTATTTTATCCTTAGGCCCAAATCTCTGGATTGGATAAGAAGGTACGATCCGGGTATCTTTATAAATTTCAATCACGACGCCATAAATCCTGAGAAATTTCAGCAAGCGAGCTTATATATATTCCCGGTTTATTTATGGTTTAAAGATAATAGCTTTGTAGAATTTGCATTTACACCTACCTGGCAGAACATTGACTTTAATTTTGCACCACTTTCAATACCCATTAGTCAGGACGAGTATTTTTACACAAGATATACGCTGAGATACAATACGGATCTGTCAAAAAAGTGGTCTATCAGTGCAAGTACAAACCTCGGTCGCTTTTATAATGGTACTAGGAATGAATTAGCGGCTACTTTGCGGATAGCTCCCATCCCGCACATATCTCTTTCGATGAGCTATGAGTTTAACGATATTCAAAATTTGGGTTCCGAAAGAAGCGATCTTTCTACTCATCTTTTTTCACTCTCATCCAGACTGGCAATTAATCCTCGATTGCAACTGTACACTTTTTATCAATACAATAGTTTTGATGAGCAGGGTGGATGGAATATTAGGGCAAGCTGGGAATACAAACCATTATCTTTTGTCTATTTAGTGTTCAATACAAATCGATTAGAAACTCAGGGGTTGCTGGATGAAGAACAGCAGGTGATCTCAAAGATTTCTTTTGTGCGGCAGTTGTGAGATAGGTCTTCTGGAGTTTCCATTCGAGGCTTCAGAGAAGTCTTCTCTTTGATTCGAAATTTACTTTGTTACCTAGTGATAGTATTAATAAAAAACGAAGAAAGGACGCCACCGGCTTTGACCGGGTAGGGTTATCCAAAATTTAGAATATACGTGATTTGGATATAAGTTATTGTAGAAATATTATACCAATAAGTACTGCTTGGATTCACTATACTTGTTTCATGATTAAATGCTGTATTTTAGCTGTCACACTGAGTACCAGTCTGTTGGTAGGGGCTCAATCTGAATATATTGATATTAGTAATATGCCGCGTGGTAGTCGGTTGGAATTAACGATTCCTGTTTCCGATGGTGGAGATAGTACCTTCATACCTATTACAATCTTTAAGGGAATGGAAGAAGGCCCAACCCTGGGTATTACAGCCGGAGTACATGGGTTTGAATATCCTCCGATCATGGCAGCTCAACGTATGACCCGATCTCTTGATCCAAAAGAAATGAAAGGAAATGTGATACTTGTACAGATTGCCAATGTCCCTTCATTTATCGGCAGAAGTCCATTTGTAAATCCTCTGGACGACAAAAATCTTAATCGTAGTTTTCCAGGTAGCGCAGATGGAAGTGTAACAGATCAAATTGCTAATGACATTACCCGTCATGTGATTGCTCAATCGGATTATTTTATTGACATGCATGGGGGAGATGCCTCCGAAGATCTTGCTCCTTACAATGCATATTATCGGTCAGATACATTTGAAGAAGCTTCGCAAAAGGGGATGGCCCTGGCCCTGGCAATGGGTTTTGACCATGTCGTTGTATTTGACGTGCCAAACAAGCGAGTTAGATATCCCAGCCTATATTGTTCGCAGGAGGCTTTTCATCGCAAAATTCCCGCTGTGGATATCGAGTGCGGTGGTCTGGGGCAGGCTAGTGACAGAGATATTGATCAAATCGAAAATGCTCTTCTACGTGCTCTGATACATTTACAGATTTTGCCAGGTGAAAATACTCCAACTCCGGGGCAGTTGATTATCGGGAAACGTCAAACCATTAGAAGTACTCATACAGGTATCTTTTATCCACTGAAAGAGAGCGCTGACTACATCGCGGAGGGCATGAAGATTGGCTATATCACGGATTTCTTTGGGAATGTTCAAGAAGAGGTTTTCGCGGATGTAAACGGCATCATCCTTTACATCATTGGTACACCTCCTGTAAAAAAGGGCGAAACTATCGCCAGTATTGGTCTTCTTGTTCCCTAATAATCAACTTTTCCCAAACATATATTCATGCCTTTAAAAGATTTGCTAAAAAAAATATACAATTCTATTTGCAACAATGTTGCAATAATGTATCTTTGAAGTGAGTTTAAACAATGTACCTGATAGCCTGGCTGTACTTTACCTGTTTTCCACAGCCGGGCTACCATTTATACGCCTCTTGTAGATTGGAACTTACTCTCTTGAAAATGGCAAGGAGAAAATTGATCGGATGCATCAGGTCTTTTTTTGGTCTCTTTTCTTAAAAGAGAACACTTAGAAAAGTATAAGCAAATATGGTATTAATTAAAAAATTGCCAGTAACTGTTTTGAGTGGGTTCTTAGGAGCTGGTAAGACAACACTTCTTAATCATGTCTTACACAATAAGGAGGGCATGAAGGTGGCCGTTATTGTAAATGACATGAGTGAAGTGAACGTGGATGCCGAACTCGTAAAGAGTGAAAATTCACTTTCACGCACTGAGGAAAAGTTAGTGGAGATGAGTAATGGATGCATATGTTGCACATTGCGGGAGGACCTAATGATTGAGGTGGAGCGGCTAGCCAGGGAAAATCGATTTGATTATTTGCTGATTGAAAGCACGGGCATCAGTGAGCCTGTCCCGGTGGCGCAGACTTTTTCCTTTATGGATGAGGAAAATGGTATTGATCTATCACGATTTAGTTATATCGACACCATGGTAACGGTCGTGGATGCATTTAATTTTTTCAAAGATTTTGGCAGTCCGGAGACCTTGATGGACAGGGATCTAACGGATATGCAGGGTGATTACCGAACCATTGTCAACTTACTTACCGACCAAATAGAATTCGCAAATGTCATCCTGCTTAATAAGACAGACTTGGTGCCACCAGATCAACTTGGCGTATTGCGAGCCATGATTCATAAATTGAATCCTTCCGCCGAGATTATTGAGTCTTCTTTTAGCAAAGTTCATCCAAATAAAATATTGAACACAGGTTTATTCAACTTTGAGGAGGCCGAGCAAAGTGCTGGTTGGATTGAGGAGTTGAATAAAAAAGAACATACCCCGGAGACCGAGGAATATGGGATTTCCTCGTTTGTTTTTAGAAGTAAGAAACCCTTTGACCCTGTGCGTTTTTGGCACTATGTACAGCATGTTTTTCCAGGAACCGTCATTCGTAGTAAGGGATTGTTTTGGGTAGCTTCCCGGCCTGATCAGGCCTTAGTCTGGAGTCAGGCTGGTGGTTCGTTGCGTGCTGACAGTGCCGGTGTTTGGTGGGATAGTATGTCCTATCAGACCAGGATGCAGTACATGTCATTTGTTGCAAATCAAGAGCAAATAGAGACAGGTTGGGATCAGGAGTTTGGTGATCGCAAGAATGAGATTGTTTTTATTGGTCAGGATTTGGATAAAGAGAAAATTACCGCACAACTAAATGATTGTCTGGCCACAGAAAAAGAATTAAAAGCAGCGGCATGGAAAGCTGGCTATCATGATGAATGGCCGGTTGCCAGGGTTCAGCCCGTATGAATTTGTCCAGAAGCTGGTTAGTCAAATCACTATGTTTTATTTTCAATTTATGCTGATAGGATTTGATGTATCGCAGATTGGACTGAATCGTGAAGCACACGCTGTAAATTAAATTAGAATCTAGAAGTGATACTAAAATCAGATCTTATAGGAGCCGTGACCAGTGGTCTGTGTGTCGTACATTGTTTGGCAACACCCTTGTTGTTTGTTGCCCAATCTTGCACTGTAAGCAGTTGCTGCCATACCACGCCTACATGGTGGAGTACTATCGATTTGCTTTTTATTGCGATATCTGCAATGGCGGTGTATCAGTCTGGAACCAATACCAGCAACTCGCTCCTTAAATATGCCCTGATCACGAATTGGAGCCTATTGACGATATTAATAACGAATGAAAGAATGGACTTTTTTATCCTGGGAGAAATATGGAAATATATGGCCGCCCTCGGATTAATTTCATTACATATTTATAATTCGAAATGCTGTAAGTGCGAAAGTCAAAATTTATGTATTGATTAGTAAATAGCGTTACCGTATGGAAAGAGCAGATAGAAAATTCACGACCTGTAATCATTTTAACAGGTTTCTTAGGTGCCGGAAAAACAACATTTCTGAACCAATTGCTATTGGAAAATAGTTGCTGCATAAGTGTCTTGTTGAAGATTTAGTCGCGCACAAAGGGTAATATTATGCTATACACAAAAGAATTGGCGTATGCATATCCGGGATCTCTTCCCATACGTTTTCCCGAGATCAGGGTAGGAGCAGGTCAATCGCTATTGATCTCTGGAGAATCCGGTTGCGGTAAGACTACACTTCTCCATATGTTGGCGGGATTAAGACGTCCATCTGCCGGTCAGGTTATTATCGACGATGTACACATGACTGGATTAACTTCTAAGGAAATAGATCAATTCAGAGGTCGACACATCGGGATTGTTTATCAACAACCCTATTTTATACAGTCAATATCGGTACTGGACAACATCTTGCTTTCGCCCTATGCGACACAGCACAATGAAGTTGAAAATCTTGCTACCCGCTTACATGTTGGCAAAGTATTGTCCAGATATCCCTATCAATTGAGTGTTGGCCAGCAGCAAAGGGTCACCATTGCAAGAGCTATGGTAAATAAGCCAAAAGTTATACTGGCGGATGAACCCACCAGTGCTTTGGATAATAAGAACTGCTCTGCTGTACTCGATCTTCTCCTGGGAGAGGCACAGGTAAATCAGGCTGCCCTCATTATCGTGTCTCATGATGATCGGTTGAAGAGCGAATTGAAAGATTCAATTCAACTTAATTCCATTCAAAATTAAAGCAAAGATGCTGGTAAAGATTGCCTGGAAAAACATACTGCACAAGCCATTAAATACGGCTCTTTGTGTCAGTTTGTTACTCTTTGGGGTAGCCATCATTTCACTACTGCTGCTGATTCAATACCAGGTGGAGCAGAAGTTTGATCGTGATCTACAGGATATTGACCTGGTGGTAGGGGCTAAAGGCAGTCCTCTTCAACTGGTGCTTTCAGCTATCTATCATTTAGACGCACCGACTGGAAACATCAAGCTGGCAGAGGCTCGTAAAATTATGGAAAGCCCTATGGTTGACAACACCATTCCTTTGGCTTATGGTGATTCTTACCTGGGACATCAGATCCTTGGCACATCTCCCGATTACCTGGAAAAGTACAATGCACAATTCCTGGAAGGCGAAATGTTTTCAAAATCCATGGAAGCCGTACTGGGTGCCGATGTGGCCAAAAAAAGTGGTCTTAAAATAGGATCTGAATTTTTGGGAACCCATGGAGAGGTGAGTCAGGGGCATGTGCATGAGGAAAGTCCCTACACCGTGGTGGGTATACTGGATGAGACAAACTCCGTGCTGGATCGCCTGATCCTGACCAATATCGAAAGTGTGTGGCAAGTGCATGCCGACCATGATGGTCATGGGGAAGATGATGAGCACCACGATCATGAGGAGGGGCATGACCACGAGCACCATGATCATGACCATGAGCACCATGAGAATGACAACGAGCGCCACGATCATGACGAGGGTGGTCATGAGCATCACCATCATGGGGAAGGTGAAGATCATGTCGTAACCGAATTCGAACGAGATAGTATGGAAATCACGGCTTTTCTGGTCAATTTTAAGACAAGAATGGCCATGCTAAATATGCCACGGATCATTAATCAGGAAACCAATATGCAGGCGGTGATCCCCAGTCTTGAAATCAATAGATTGTTTTATATGATTGGTGTCGGTGCCAGCACCATCCGATTGGTTGCAGTAGGTATCATGCTCATGGCGGGTTTTAGTGTTTTCTTTGTGCTATATGGTAGGCTGGAAAATCGTAAATACGAACTGGGTTTATTGAGATCAGTGGGATATCGGCCGGTTCACTTATTTAGATTACTGGTACTCGAAGGATTAATTCTGGCAGCCATAGGATTTTCATTGGGCTGGATTTTTAGCAGAGTGGGACTCTTTTTTATTAATACAAGAGTCGAAAATGATTTTAATCTTCATTTTGAAGCTTTGTGGGTGCCTGGAGAATTCTGGTTGCTTCTACTTACGTTTCTGGTAGGAATCGTTTCTGCTTTGTTGCCAGCCTGGCAGGCTATGCGAATGGATGTGTCTGCTGCCTTATCTAAAAATTAATGCATTGTGAATAAAAACGTAAAGAATCTTCTGGCTGCTTTTTTATTTATGGTTGTCGTCAATCAAGGTAAAATTTGTCAACATCAGGGATTTAGTAAGCCGTCTTTTAGAGAGACTGCCTCATACCAGGAAGACCAGAGGATGGTAAACTCCTCTGATACCCTAAATATGGAAGATCATTTTATTAGTGACACCATTTACCGATGGGATGATCAATTATTCGATTGGGTAGCTTCCACTGCTACAGAAGCAGATTACAATCAATTCTCTGTTGATATTTTCGATGACGAATTGTCGGAGCCCATAACTGTGAACTGGGAAGTCCTGATGGACGTCGGCTACAAGTTGAAGTATTTTAAAGAATTAGGAATGGAAATATATGCACCTGTTTTTAGCAGGGCAGCTAAAGCACTTCATGAAAAGGAAGTGATTATTGAGGGCTTCGTGATTCCTATGGACGAAGAAGGGGACAAGTTGTCACTTTCATACAACCCATATGCTTCCTGTTTTTTTTGTGGACAGGCCAGTCCGGCCTCCGTGATTAGTATGTATTTGAAGGATACTCGCCAACGTTACAAAACGGACGACTATAGAAGATTTAAAGGGGTATTATATCTAAATGAAGATGATCCCAACGAGTTCTATTACATCTTACGGGATGCCACTGAAAGCTAGAGCTACTGTAAAGATCTGAAACCTCTATACAATGTATACTTTGCAAAAATGCCTTACACAAAGTATGAATCCTAAGTGGGTCGTATCGACAGCTGTTTCGATTATTAGTCTGGTTTTTGGTGTCAGAGTAAACGTCTTTGCGCAACTTGAAACCTATAATCTCAGTGGAATCGTGCTGGATGATTCAGGGGATTTCCTGGTAGGGGCTACCGTTGTATTGGAAGAAACCCAAAGCATAGATTTTACGGATGTAGATGGCGGATTTCAGTTGAAGGGGCTTACTGACGGTATGTACAATCTTCAGATAACACATGTAGGGTATAATACAGTGCATAGATCCATAACGATTGCAGGGAGGGATTCCACGATTGCATGTATTTTAACGCGCACTACTATTGATTTGAACGAAGTACAGGTGGTTGCCAATCCCTTTAAATCCGGCCCCATAGGACAATCTATGTCTGTTGAAACTGTGGATAGATCGTTCCTGGAGAAAAACAACGCCAACACCTTTGTTAATGCTCTTCAGAAGCTCCCTGGAGTCAATGCCATTAATACCGGTGTGGGCATTGCCAAACCCGTGATCCGTGGCATGAGTTTTAATCGTGTCATTGTGACTGATCATGGAGTAAAACAGGAAGGTCAGCAATGGGGAGCTGACCATGGGCTGGAGATTGACCAGTATACACCAGAAAGAATCGAGATCATTAAGGGGCCAACGTCCTTACTGTATGGTTCTGATGGTTTGGGAGGAGTCGTTAACGTATTACGGCCTTCCCTACCCGAGGCTGAAACATTGAATGGTAGCTTTCTGGCAAACTTCAAAAGTAACAATAAACTTGTCGGAACGTCCACGATGTTGCAGGGAAATAGTGCAGGCAAAGTATTCAGATTTAGATTTTCTACACAAGATTTTGGTGATTACCGGGTCCCGGCGGATAGTTTTACCTACAACCGTTTTCTATTACCTATTTATGATCAGTCATTAAAGAATACAGCTGGGCGAGAGCGAAATCTGAATCTCATGACAGGTGTTGCTAAGGATTGGGGTGATGCAACCATAACAGTTAGTAACTTTCATCAAAAGGCCGGTTTTTTTTCGGGAGCATTAGGTATCCCCAGGGAGTATCAACTGACCCGTGACGGTGATCCGCGAAACATTGATATTCCCCGTCAGGTCACCAATCATTTTAAAGTAATCGTTAACTCTAACATTTACTACAAAAAGAACTGGTTAGAAATTGATCTGGGCTATCAGAATAATTATCGCAGAGAAGAGTCCAATCCGCATGCTCACGGAAAGGGACCACGGCCAGAAGGTATACTGGCTTTGGGACTTCGATTACAAACTCTATCAACCAATGTGAGATACCATCACGAGATACATGAAAGGCTGCATGGGACCTATGGATTTCAGGCTCAGTACCAGCAAAATAGGCGAGAAGGATTTGAGTTTTTACTCTCTGATTTCACATCCGGTAGTGCAGGTGCTTTTATCTATCAGGAATACGACATGAACCATACAATGACAGTGAATGGTGGATTGAGATTTGACTATGGCCTGCGAGATATAAAGCAATATGAAGAGCCCGTATATGCGGATTCTGTGACAATTATCGGATATGATGCCCGCAATGAAAATATCGTAAGACGATATTCGAATTTTTCCGGAGCCATGGGGCTCTCCTTTTATCCCAATCAACATTTCAATGCAAAACTGAATTTAGGTAGTAGTTTCCGTATGCCCAGTGCTCCTGAACTATCAAGCAATGGCATCCACCATGGTACCTTCCGGCATGAATTAGTTGATAGCACATTGACTACAGAACGAGGATGGCAACTTGATTTGAACCTCCTCTATCAGAATCAGGATTTGCACATCGACTTCAGTCCCTTTTACAACTATTTCCGGCAATACATTTATTTGGGCCCTACTTCGCAATTCTCTTCACTACCAGAAGGTGGCCAGATCTATCGCTACAGCCAGGACAATGCTATTTTTACCGGTTTTGAATCCAGCATTGTATACGATGGTTGGAGAGATTGGCATGTGAAATCAGCTGTAGAATATGTTTATAACCGAAACTTAACCACTGGTTTGGCGCTACCTTTCACACCACCACTTTCGATGCTTGGTGAAGTAGAATATACCCTGCCAATAAGTAAAGAAATCTTTACAAACGTCTATTTCAACCTTTTTATCCAACATTTTGCCGCTCAAAACCGGGTTGACCGAAATGAAAAAACCACTCCGGGCTACACATTATTAAATTTTTCATCTGGGTTTGACTTCATGGTAGGAGGGCAAATGGTTTCTGTCCTGTGTTCTGTACAAAACCTAGCTGACATAAAGTACCTGAATCATTTAAGTAGATACCGCCTGGTGAATCTGCCAGAACAGGGCCGCAATATTAATATTACCCTAAAGATCCCCGTCGATCTGAAAGAAGGGGAATAAAAAGACACATAGGATCTATAGTGACTTTCGATTTCCTACGTGAATTCGATATCAATGATCTTTTCTACAAAATTATTATATCTGTCATATACCTTGATGGAAAACTCATGTTTGCCACTCATGGCAAAAACCGGTACTTTAAAAATCAGGTCAAAAAGAGCTTCCTCACCCTGACCCTCGGGAAAAAACTCTTGTAGCGGAAAATACTCGGTGCCGTCAGGATCAGTGTAATGTATTTCTATTTTACCAGCGTCCAGAGAATGGTTGTCTGTCACCTCACCTTTGAATCTTACCTCTGAACCCTTTGCCACTGAAATCCCTCCATCCGATGGCTCGGTAAGTGTGAACTGTGGAGTAATACTATCAATGGCATTTTCCAAAGTCATGCTGTAGATCACGGGCTCGGCTTCATTGCCCGCTTTATCCAGACACAATATTTGGAGATGATAATTCCCTGCCAAAGCATCTGTAGGTACAGACAGTACTTCATTGATGATTACCTGAGTGCCTTCAATGTCTCGTATTTCCAGTAATTGCCAGGGAGCGGCCCTTCCATGTGAATGACAGTCAAAATTATTGTGAATATCAATTTTGTACTGTGATAATTCCTCATCATCAAGAAACTCGAGATCTAATAGAATATCACTACCGGTGGAAACAGTAATGACTTTGGATTCGGTAGTTTCACAAATTATTCCTTCTTTAGCTACAGGAGTTGTTGACCGCAAAACAATCTCCGGCCTTTGCACATCGGGTTTGTCTTCCATCCCACTTTCCTCAGTACAGGCAACCAACGCTAGTAGACAGAGAAGTAATAATCTATTCAACATGATCATGATTTATTTTCATCCTTAATAATCTTTGTATAATTTTTTAATCGCTCTGGCGATAAGTTTGGTTGTAATAAAACATCAGCTGAAAGTGATATGGTAGAAATTGGCGTTTTAAACTCATGGGTAATATTGTTGATAAAATCATTTTTGATTTCTGACAATCTTTTTTGTTTTAAAATAACATTAATAGTATAAGCAAAGAAAATAATGATGATTAGAATGATGGAAGATGAGAACATCCAAATTCCCATTCGGTTAATTATATAAGTCAACTTGGTTGGAAAATAAACTCCAAAATAATGGCCGTCTCTGTCCCATTTTATATTATATGATTTTGTGTTTTTATTCCTTTTCTTGAATGATGCAGGCATACAAAATTACAATAGTCGATATATTGCATCTAACCGAAATGCGTTAGGGACTTACTTTGGAGAGATTTTAGGTTTCAAAATGTTTTCTGGGCTGGTGTTTTTACTTGTAACTGGACTTAGTGCTTGGTTTTTTGGGTATTTAACCAGCCATTGGCAGATGTTGTTATTGATTTCTGGAGTATTCTTTTTAAATTCTGTATTTGTATTATTGAGGAGTAGCTTGAGTGCTTTAGGCTACTATCGATGGGATAGTTACATCTCTGCATTAGATAAGTTTTTATTGTTGATTGGACTTGGCTACCTGGTCTATCGTGGTCATCAAGGAAGTGGATTTACCATGATATGGTTGCCTATTGGACAATTTTTAGCTGCTATTGTTGCCTGCTCTGTTGCAGCTTTGTTGCTTAGAAAGGCAGCAATTAAGCTGACCATATCCTTTTCGTTCAAAGGGTTTAAAAAGATAGTAAAACTGACTTTTCCCTATGCATTGATCTTGCTGTTTTCTGCAGCTTACAATAGGGCGGATGCGGTCATGTTGGACCAGATTTTAGAAGAGGGTGAATATCAAGCTGGGTTGTATGCTGCTGCCTATAGGTTTATTGAAGCGGGAAATATGGTCGGATTTTTATTTGCCTCTTTATTATTACCAATGTTTGCCTATATGATTAAAGAAAAAGTTGATTTCGAACCCTTATTTGCGATGGCTTACAAGGCACTTTTTATTTTAGGGGTTTTAGCTTGGCAGTTCTATCAGAAGGATAAAAATTTACACAGGGCTTTTAAGGGTCTTGAAAAACACAAAAAAGAAATCTGGACCATGCTTTACCCCGATAAAACTTATCGTTCT
>JAUILF010000194.1 GCA_030433135.1 Bacteroidia bacterium
TGATTCAATTTCCATTGACACTGTATGATGACTTTGAGGCTACGCTGCAAAATTATAGTGAGCCCTCGGGTCGCACCCAATTGTTGACCAGTAAGTTGTCCTATCAGTCAGCAATTGGCTATGAGGCCATTGTTGAAAACCTTAATTCCAATACGGCCTCACCGGGAAGTCAGGAAATCATCCACATGGTCAATAGCTTTCAGGGGGGGCAGGTACATCACAATCAGACGATGGACAATACTGCGGCCATCCAGGATGATAACGCCACCATGGTTGATGTGGGTGCCGTTCAGGATATGATTGCTGAATCAGGTTCCAAACCCAAACTGGTTGTAAAACGCGATCAAAATGGAGTGGGATACCTGGATGGTTATGTCCTCAATGAATTGAGTTCATTTAATTTCACCTATCACTATACCGGCAAATTTTATCTCGGTGAAAGTTCATCAGATCCCATCGTGGAGGCTATAAGGGCTGACGGAAATTTGGCTCAGCGTGATTATTCACTGATGGTGGTGAAAGGAGGTGCACCCGCCAATGCTTACTTTGACTTCGAGAAGTTTCCGGCGCACATTGAAAAAAACGAGTCCTATGTAACTCCGGATACGTTCAATCTTTTTACGGTATTTCACACCGCGATACCACAAAGCAAACCTTCAGATCTGGCCATCCAGGCTGGTATGATTCGAGTATTGAAATATGATATTCTACCACTGCAGGAGAGTGATCAGGAGATCAAATTCTCCCTGGGTAACTGGACTTTTGAAAGCCTGGGTGGATGGGTATACGACAAAAATGTTTCCGGTATTCTCATCGACTCAGCTGTGATCAAAACCAAGTACCTGGATGTCAATATTCGGGATATTATCCTGTATCCAGACAAACCGATTGGCAATCTGGATGATATTCATGACCTCGAATTGGCAGGTGTAGGCCAACTATATCCATCCGGTGGATCCAATACAATCCTGGGCTACAATGCTCTGGTTGAGACATGGGAAATTGCGATCGTAAATCCGGATAATAATGGGCCAGTGGCACACATTTCCGGATTGCCCGGATTTGATGCCAGTGACAAAGTTTACCTGACGGAGATTCTGATGCGGAGCAACGATGAGAACATCATATCAATTCAGGAGGGAACCTATCAGGTTTACGATATTCTCAATTTTACAGCTACGCAAATCAATGCGGGTGAGGGGTTTTTTCAATTAAAAGGAGGTGCTACCCTGCCCATCCCCGGTATGAACCCTGTTTCGGTCATATTAGAATTCACGGGTGAGCCGGATGATCTGGCGTTAAACCCTCATGCGATCAAGGCCATTCTTGAGACCAATGGTATGGTGCAGTTTCGCTTCGATCAGTGGGGACCGGCGCAAACCCTGGACTGGAACGAGTTTCATACCTATGGTACGTTCCGGGTTTATGAGGGTTCCGATACCATATTGCTAAGGGGAGAATTATCTCTGGAGAATGGAGATTGCCGGATAGAAATTATCCAGATTGACCCATACCAAAGCTTTACTTCTGCCGGCTTTGATTATGTGCCGGGTGGAAGTGACCAACGCATCTCACTGAATGGAGGAAAAAACATGATTGTCCGCTATGGATCCCAGTTGACCACGGGAAACCAATGGGATACACTCACCTTCTATGCGAATATGGAGGGTTTTCAGGGGGCAGATCCCAATCAGGACCCTATGAAGTTCACTGTTTATGGGGGTATGGATGTCAGTGATAGTCAGGTTGAACTCGATGGTATAGAAACGCCTTTTGGCGATTTTTATCTGGCCTATAACTTCCAGCAACAAGTACTGATAGGGAAGCTCACGTTTACCAATATGTCTTTTGGAGCGGTCAATCAGATGTCGGGATTCATGGGTTTTTATGTAGGTGCCCCGGGGTTTATGGTTAATGGGGCCGCAGATGGAATCTATCCGGTAATAGGCCAGCTAAAAGTTGGTTTTATTGTAGGAGCTTATAAGGGACTTCCACAACAGGCTATCACCGATGTACTGGCATTTTGTAAGATGAAAAAATTGCCACCCCATCTTTCTGCTGGGAATATCGCCGGGCTTTTCCTTACGGTCAACAAACCCTTGTGGGAATTTGATGAAAGTGTGGTAATTCTACCCGAACTATTGGAAGGCAGTATCTCCTCGGAGGCCGGGATCGATGCAAGGATTTGGATGAACTTCGAAGGGGGATTCTCTTTTGAACTGGGAGTGTTACTCTATGGCAATGTGAAAGCTGTTGCCCAGATAACCTTCTGTGAACTTTGCCTGGGATTTGCCATTGAGGGCGGATTTTCGGTCTCTTATAATGATTATCAGGGAGCAGGGTTTAATGCCTGTTTGTCAGCAGCCATGTCGGCATCCATTGACTGTGGCCTGGTTTCGGGAGGATTTACCTTGGCTAAGGCCGTTCAGTTTAGCGCCACAGAAAATGGCGGTGCAGATATCCAACTCGTGGATGGGGATTCATGCTCGGGTGATATGATGGCTCTTTGTAATCTGAGTCAATACGATGCCAGCCAGGATCCCGATGTGCAAAATCAAAATCAAAATTAATGCTAGTCCGCTGTTAATGAATTTGATGACTCATTGTATAAAGGTTAAGAACTTCAAATATTCCGTCATGAGACAGTTTTTATTGGCAGTAATCCTTGGTATTTGTTCGCCACTTTTTGGTCAGGAGGTGGAGCTGGTGAGTTCAACCGCCGGGGTGTTTATTCATGTCGTAGGCAATGTTTCACCTGACGACAGAATCCTGGTAGAAAAAAGAGAGGGTAACCGCTATCGAAATCTGGGAGAAATGGCCCGGGAGGATAGTCCTGACGATTTCATTTCGAACTACCGCACCTACCACACCCTGTGGACCGGATATACTACCTATACGGAACAAAAGCTCAGAGGAAAATGGCGTGTACTCGATTCATTACCCTTGCTGACCGGTGCTACTGATCAATTGGAGCCTGACATCAGCCTGGCTTTTGGTCTGGCCGTGCTGGACCCTGATGTAACTGCGGGCGAAACTCATGAGTATCGGATCACTTTTCCAGACGGCACTCAATTAAACCGGGAGCACCTCTATGATCCTCAGCCTTTTGCCTTGCAAATTGAAACCAATGCCTACGACAACTGGACCGATACACTCGAGCTTGAATGGAGGTGTCCTTTCGCCAGACCCCTGGCCGGGTACCGGGTGTACAGGTCAGAGGCAGGACTAAATCGGTTTAATGAAGTAACCGTGAGGGGAGGATTTGCAGTGATGAATAATGCGGTTTTTTTTACGGCATATGATACTTCGCTGCATCTCGATGGCTTTTTCGATTATTACGTTCAATTTCTGGATACCAAGGGTAGAATCAGTCACCCCTCAGATGTATTTGAAGTGCATACGCTTAATCCGCAGAAGAGACCCATATTGAGGAATGCCGATGTGCAGACTGCAGAAGATCAGAAAGCTCTAACGATTAGCTGGGATTACAGTGACCGGGATAAACTGGTTGAAATTCAATTATACCGGTCTCTTTACCTGGACCGGGCATTTGAATTGCGCGCTTCTCTTGCTCCTGAGGATACCAGTTATACCGATCCGGTAGAGAAGTCCATGATAGCATACTACTATATTTTGGTTCCGGTTGATTATGTGGGCAAGGGTTCACAAAGTCCGGTATTACCCGGTATATGCAAGTTTAAGGAAAAACCATTACCGCCCACTTCAGTCAAGACAACAGGTATTGAAGGAGGAGTTAAGGTGTCCTGGAAACCCACCGGGAATAATAACCGCGGATTTCATGTTTACCGGATGGAGCCGGGTGATTCGATGCAAGTTTTATCGGGGTTTCTACACAACGATTCATCCTACACTTTTATCGATACTATGATTAACCACAGTGTGGTTAGAAAATATGGTTATGCTGTCACCAGTGAAAGTGATGGATATGTACAGTCTGAACTTTCCGATACCAGTTATGCCTCTGCCATTATTGATCTGGAAATAATTCCGCCGGACGAAGTAGATGTGCGTATGCGTGAAGACGGAGGCATTACTCTGTTTTGGGACGATGACATGATTTATGATCCGCATATCAGTGGCTTCAACGTGTATCGAAAAGCGTTGGATGAATCAACATGGGTTAAAGTGAATGATACACTCATCATAAGAAATAATAATTATTGGGTTGATTATCCAGCCGCAGAGAAATTAATTTACTACTACCAGGTGAAACCAGTGGATGTCTTTGATCATGAACATCCTGGAGGTAATCCTTATGTTTTGAAATTATGGGAACATTATGACCTTAGAGGCCCAAGGTACCTCAAAGCCCGGACAAGTAATGCGGGAATAATACTGAGCTGGGCTGACCTGCGCAATGAAAAAATTGAAGGTTTTAGAGTTTACAGATCAGAAGCAGCCAATGATTTCGAAGAAATAGCTCTCGTTGGTAAGTCCGAAAATAATTATTCGGATTCCAGTGTGGAGCCGGATGTTGATTACCAATATTATGTGACCGCTCTTTTTCCTGAGATGGAGTCTGTTCCTTCCGAGAAAGTGTTGGTCAGTTTGCCCTGATGAAGTAATTTTAGTTCAACCTGATTGGACATTTTAAAAGAGGTAATATGAAGAAGTATATACTCCTTATCTGTTACTTTTCCCTTTTCTTCCATGGGACTGCCCAATTCTCCGATAGCCTGATAAATGAGGCATTGAAGAGATATCCCATGCTGGAAGAATGCATGATACCGGATTTCCCGGATAAGGTACTTTGTGGAACATTGAATGTTTATGAAGACTATCATACTGAAGAAGGCAGAAAGATTCCGATTGAAGTAGTCGTGCTTCCAGCTAAAATCCCAAATCCAGTGAAGTCAGCCTTTACACTGCACTGGGGTGGAAATGGTGCGGGGGCCAAAGACAAAGTGTGGTTTTTTAGACCTGGAGGTGATTCTGATCATATAAGAGCTTCCCGAGATGTCGTACTGATTGATGACCGTGGTACCGGGGCATCCAATATAGGCTGTTCTGCCATGGACTCGATTCAACCATTTTCCTACGCATTTCTCTACCAAAGAGATTTAATTCTGGAGTGCTTGAATGAGGTGAAAGATAAGTTTCGGCTTGATTTCTATAATACCCCAGGTGTGGTCGGAGATTATGATCAGGTTAGGGAGTGGCTTGGTTTGGATCAGTTTGATTTCTATGGTATATCTTATGGTACCAGGGTAGGTCTGGAATATATGCGAACCCATCCGGAAAAATTGCGAACCTTGACGGTTCAGGCAACATGCCCTCCCGGATTTAATTATGTAAATGAAATGGATATTTCCATTCAGGAGCAACTGGAAGTACTTGTTGATCGATGCAAAAAGGATTCGATCTGTAATAAATACTATCCAAATTTCCGAGAAGAATTGTACGGGATTCGGGATAGGTTAGTCGATGAACCCTTTCAATTTATGTATGACCTGGGAAATGGGAAAAGTAAAGAGTTAACTATTGACGATTTACTTTTTCGAAGAATGGTAGGTCATCTGATCATTAATGGAGATATTTATGGGTCGATTCCCATGCTGATTCATCAGGCTTATGAAGGTAATTTTGTACCCCTGATTGATGCCGGTAGTAGTTTTACTCTGGATATGCCGGTATTTCTTTCCATGTTTTGCCCGGAAGAAATAGATCGTTTTGAATACAATCCAACAGATGCTGATCTTTTCACACAAGGAGCTATTGCGGAAGAGAAGAAGTTGGCGTGCAGTCTTTGGCCGGAAATGTCAACAGCCGATTGGCTTAATGAACCTCTAACTGGGAATTGCCCGGTCTTGATCCTCACCGGTGAAAATGATGCAAATACCCCAATCAGAGTTGGTGAACAGATCAAAAAGACATTGCCTGAGATAAGCCGTCATATTATATTTCCATACCAGGGACATGCCAGTTCTGAAACATCTTGTCGATATGATATCATATCACAGTTTATCGAATCAAAGAGTTTGCATTCCCTGGATACTTCTTGTCTGTCTTCAATACAACCAACACCGTTTTTGTGGGAAATCGACCTACCCGATAGCGAATTTGAAAAGTATTCAGGTTCCTATTCTGTGGAGGATCCAGGTAAATTGCTTGAGTTATTTGAGCAAAATGGGGTCTATTACCTTCGGGATGAATTCTCTAAATGGACCGGTGCACCCCAATTATTGTATAAAGGGAACCACACCTTTGGCGTAGTAGACTGTAGTCATTGCAATATCGTATTTGAGATGGACCAGGACAAAGTAGTTCAGGTAAAAAGAATATATGGACAAACCACTGTTTTTCAACCAGCGAAATAGTGATAAAGAGTACATATACTTCCTCCAGCTCCCAGACCAGTAGATAAAACCCTGCCATTCTCCTTCTATCTATTTCATAGATCCTCTAATCGACGAAGAGAGGAAGGGCATCGCTTTGAATGCAGCTCTAGGCATAAATATGTCCCTATGCATTACTTTCAACCGGATCCCTGATCATTTATCCAGCAAATCTTTCAAAAAAAATCTTCACCTGTTAATGTCCTGCTCGGGCATTTGTATAACAGGTAAATCCACAACAAAAACAACGAAAATGACAAAGACACTATTAATGATTCTAGGCCTGGCCTTCAGTACTGTTGCACAGGGCCAGATGATTTCAGGATCTGCCTCGGTTGTTTGTAGCGATTGCAATCGTTCCAAGCAGGGCCGAAGTTTTGATAGCATGGCCGGTATGGTGTTTAACGGAACCTGGCAGGGTGACCAGCTGACAGCAATACATTACTTTCTACCATTTGCCAGGGGCCAATTTACATCTCCAACCTTTGAATTCGGAGAAGAAAATGTGCAGGTGGAAATATTTCCGAATCCTGTGAATCACACCCTTTTCATTCGAAGTAATGAAACCATTACCGAAAACTACAGTCTTGAAATCTATGATGGATTCGGCAGGAAAATGATCAGCCGCAACGGCAACCACCAGGGAAATTTAACTCAATTAGATGTTGCGGCATTACCCGTCGGTCACTATGTGGTTACCATGAGGAGCGGCAAAAACTTTGCCTCAGAGATCATTCAAATTGTTCATTGAAACCAATAAAACCATGAAAAATATATTAGCTGTTTTGATTTGTTTGTATTCCATTTCTTTAATGGGCCAGGATTTTATGCCTGCATTTAACTACCAGGCACTTGTCTTAAATGGTCAGGGCCAGGGTTCAGAGTCCGTATGTGACCAACCTGTTGTCATTGGTGCTCAATTATACCAGGGTGAGGTCATGATTGGCAGTGAAGAGCATGATGTCATGACAGACTGTTTCGGTATCGTCGATCTGCAACTGGGTACCCAGGGAATGGATCTCGGAGCTGTTGACTGGGCAAGTGGACCATATTATATCAAGCTTGTTTATAGTATGGGTGGGGGAGAGGAGATTATTGGTATGCAGATGTTGAATTATGTACCGTACGCTCTATATGCCCCGCAAAGTGGTGATGGTATCAGTGATGTGATTACCGATGAAGAAGGCAACAAGGTTCTAGTATTAAATAATGGTGACGAAATAACCCTTTTTTCGGGATTCGTTTATTGTTGGGACCTCAATGGCAACGGAATGCGTGATCCTGAGACAGAAGATATTAATGGAGACGGATCTGTGGATAATGAAGATTGCCGGGGGGAAATGGGGTCGACAGGTTTGGCTTGCTGGGATTTGAATGGAAATGGAACCCGGGATCCTGATATCGAGGATGTAAATGGAGACGGAGTGGTCGATGTGGCAGATTGCCGTGGTGCGGCAGGTGAATCAGGACCGGCAGGTGAAGAAGGGGAGCCAGGACCTCAGGGTGACCCCGGAGAAGCAGGACCGATGGGTATTGCCTGCTGGGACCTGAACGGCAATGGTGTTCGTGATCCTGCCTCCGAAGATGTGAATGGTGATGGTATGGTCAATGTACAGGATTGTCGGGGAGAAGAAGGAATGGCCGGACCAGAAGGTGCACAGGGACTCCAGGGTCCACAGGGAGAGACAGGTCCAAGAGGCCCGCAAGGCCCTGCTGGCCCGGAAGGTGAAACAGGTCCGAGAGGTGAGCAAGGTCCTGCTGGTCCTGCCGGTCCCAATCAGTTGATTGCTTTTGGAACCTTTGGCCGTTCCGGGGCCAAGCAACATGGAACCAGTAACATCAGTGCATCATTTGCACGGAACGCCTATTCAGTGAGTGTTAACGGTAAATCACTAAGTTCATCCAATTGCACTGTTCAAATTACCCCACTTGGTGCCTATTCAACTTATAATGCCTCCTTCGGTGGTGGGTCCCTAAACATTGATTTTCCAGATCCGATCAGTGGATTTTGTGTGAGTGTCTATATGGTGCAATGATTAATCTGGGCGGAGGAATGCCTACAATCGTTCCTCCGTCCTGAAATACCAAACTGGTACAGACGTTGTACTAATTGATAGGACACATCTCGATCTCTTTCTAACTCTTAACTTCCTCTATGGCTTCGAGAATGGGTTTCTGTGTGCTGATTTTCTTGCTCTACCTTGCACCTGCACATTCCACTAATTATTATGTTGCTCAAAGTGGCAGTAATGCCAATAACGGCCTAAGCCTGGCAAACGCCCTGGCGACCATTCAATATGCCGTGGACAATTTACTATCTGCAGGAGATACCTTGTTCGTAGCCGACGGTAGCTATGCGGGTTTTGATAATCGTTCGGCATCGGGTACAGAGTCAGATCCTGTCGTATTCAAAGCATTGGGAAGCAATTGTAATATAACCTCTTCCGGACCTATTCGAGATGATGGGATAAATATTGAGGGAGTAGATTACAACATTGTGGATGGATTTATCAGCAACAATATGACGGGTGGCGGAAACGGAATTCGGGTCGTACTGGCTGACCATTGCATTGTTCGTAATTGTACCACGCAAAATAATGCGGAACGAGGCATTTTCACCGGTTTTACGGATGATATAATTATTGAAAATAATGTCTGTTCGGGGTCTGTCGACGAACATGGTATTTATGTTTCTAATAGTTCTGACCGGGCGATTATTCGCTATAATACCTGTTATGGAAATAACGCTACCGGGATTCATTGTAATGCCGATGCCAGCGCAGGAGGAGATGGAATCAGTGACGACTTTGAGATCTATGGTAATATTATTTACGACAACAATCAGGCGGCCGGTATCAATATGGATGGTATACGCAATGCCCGGGTCTATAACAATGTCATTTTTAATAATCATCATGCCCAGGGTATCGCATTATTTCAAATAGATGGTGCCTTACCCAGTACCGGAGCCAGCATTTTTAACAATACGATTATTGTGCCCAGTGATGGTCGATGGGGTATTCTTTTTATTAATGGGTCTCATCAGGGAGCCAGGGTTTACAATAACATCATTCTGACCCAACACGCTTCCCGAGGATGTATATCCACTACCTCGCTGACGAATTTTAACTCCGACTATAATCTCCTGGACAATGTGATGAATTATATTGATGACAACCCCGGAAATGCAGTAAGCTTAGCTACCTGGCAATCAGTATCCGGACTTGATCAACATTCCCTGCTCGCCGGTAATTACGATTTGATTTTTGAGGACTTTGATAATGACGATTTTCATTTGACCAATGGTTCTGCTGCAATAAACGCCGGAACTGATTTGGTCAGCGAATGGGTACTCCTGGATCATGACAACCGCTTAAGACCTGCAGGTGGATTATTTGATATGGGTGCGTATGAAAGAAATGGCGTTCTATTAGATTGTAATGATGGCATGACTACGGTATCAAATCCATTATCATCCAATTATATCGGAGTAACAACTTCTATCGTTTCCGATGCTGTTCTGGACCAGGATATGCATTTTATCGCCAGTGACAAGGTAGAACTTCAACCCTCTTTTGAAGTTCCAATTCCCTATACCCTCGTGATAGGCATTTCATCTTGTAAAAAGTGAACTATTCTCACCAGTTTCCTTTGACTCTGAAATGGTTATTCGATATCAATACCAAAAGGCTCCATAAAGTGATGATATGGTTCACGCAAAGACCGCAAAAGCGGCATCTCTTCAGATCAGCAGATTTCAAAATTATTAACTAGCTACCATTTTCTAGAAATTAGTCATCACGCAAAGTTCGCAGAATTCCTTGACTAAAAAAAGATCATGGATTCATATTGAAAGGGATTGTTGATTTCAGTAACTAAAACACCTTGGCGCTCTTCACGTATTACGCGGAGCTAGTAAAAACAACATCTGATGGTTTTGAAATTGTGGTACAACCTGTTAATTAGAAGGACGTCAACTCCCAGTGGCCACAAAGATCGCTTGTAACAAGTGAGCAGATTATAAAAAGTAGATCAGTGGATTTAATAGGAAACTAGTTTTCATGAAAAATGTAGCCTTATCCATTTGGGATTTCGGGTATGCAAGTTATTGAAATTCAATGTATTGTATTTAAGTCAAAGAAGATGTTGACAAATATGATCCAAATGGATCCAGCGGTTATACAAGCGATCCACCCAGGCTGTACCAAGCAGTTCGAAAGCTAAATAATGCAGATAAGTCAGGTGCCTCCCCGCCGCCTCAGGGAGTTGACTAGATTTTTGCTTCTTTCCATCAATGGGAAAGAAGGCCGCCACGGCAGTGGGCCTACAACCGAACAACTGCAGTGCGGTCGCTTAAGAAACTATCGCCAGGCATCAGTAGCTACCTGCCAAAAAATGGATCCGGAATCATGTGTATTATGCAGTTACCCGCTAAATACGGGTAGAGCCAAAATTGTATTTGATTTGAAACCCAGGTGCGTTAGCGACCTTTGCGTGAACCTGATAGCAGATTATCACGTGCTGTATTTTCAAGAAAAAAGTAAAAAAGTGCAACCAAACCTCACTTGCCCCGTCCATATCTATAGTCTGGAAATGTTCCAAGGCAAAAAACCTTGACCAATGTTTAAGAATTACCTGAAGATTACGCTCCGAAATCTCCGTAAACACAAGATGTTCAGCATCACCAATATTGCCGGTTTGTCCATTGGTGTCCTGTGTTGTCTCCTCATACTCATGTACGTGACTCATGAAATGAGCTACGAAAATTGGAACCCCAATACAGATCGTCTGGTAAGGGTGAATTCCGATATTAACTTTGGTGGCAGTGAAATGCACATGGCGGTGGTTGGTGCCATACTTGGGCCGGATAGCAAGGAGTCTTTGCCTGAAATTGAAGAATTCTGCCGGTTTCGTAGTTATGGGTCCTATTTTACCAGGGTGGATGGATCTGATGATATGAATATCACCATTCGCGAGGTACTTACAGTAGATAGCTCCTTCTTCCA
>JAUILF010000195.1 GCA_030433135.1 Bacteroidia bacterium
TAGGTATGGGCTTGGTTACCCATGTCTCTCCTTTAGGTACATCCGGGTCCGTTACCTGAATGTCATAATTATTGACTGGGGGAGGAGGCCATTCGTGTTCGGAGATCAGGATGTCAAGGGCTTCATCCAGGCTCTTTCCGGCAAAGGTCTCGATATCTTCCCGGGTGAAGGAGTAAAGCACTCGTCGTAAAAGATGGCGCAATTCACTATCTCCAAAAACTCCAGTGTATTTGGTAGGACCCATTTGGTTAGAGGTTCTCCCTTATAAGATAACATGAAAAATTGATAGTTGCCCATATGCATACTGTCTGGTGGGGTAGGAGTATGGCTATCTTGGGTAGCAACGGTAGTTGAACCTTACTAGGATGTTGCACTGCTGGTGCTTGATTAACTCTATACCTGGAACCTACAAAGATATCGGCTCCTGGGCCTGATGTTTCCGAGTGTTGTACCTAAACCTTTAAACTGAGTGGAGTCATAGCGGGATGGAAGGCTTTGGGCAATGGGTGATGGGTAGCTGGGGTTTTTCAGGAAATCAATTAAACATCTACATCTCAACAACTCAACCGTGTAGAGCTTTCGTAGGGTCCAGAATCCACCCCCATAATTATTGCAAAATCAAAGATTTTGATAATTCTATCCCCGCCAACTGGGGAAATAGCACCTTATAATCTGACAACCAATTAGTTGCACCTACTACCAATGACCGACCACCAGTCACCGGCTACCTGCAACCGGCTCATAAGACATCCAGTCAACCTCCACCTCGTAAGGATGCATTGGTTTTTCCAGGGAATTAGGATTGGTTTCAACAGACCAGTCAGCCGTGTGCCAGAAATTCAGGCGGTACTTTGATTCGTGCTGTGGAATCCCTCTTTTTGATCCCTGGTAATCCCATAGTGTAATGGTATCGCTCGTTTCGGGATGCAGCATCCACCAACGGATCTGATCCGGATACCAGTCAAATCCATAGGTGTGAAAGCCCTTAGAAGCATCAAAATCTTCTATGGGAGTAATGGTTTCTGGCTGATTTTGAAGGCCGGACAGTGGTTGTCCCACACCGTCATAATTTTCCTTGTAGATCGTGCTATAGATTTCACCGGTAGCCATATTTATGGTACGACCAATGCGTTTGAGTTTTCCTGAATGTCCAGTCCATGTTCCAACATAGATGACTTTCGGATCTGCCAGAAGCCACTCAAAGTCTATCTCACTCAGTCCTGCGATATCCTCCATATGATAAGTGAAGTATCCCACCACAGCGCCCACATCAGGCTGTGTTTCAACTACATCAGGTACCTTAATCCGCACTGCATACCTGCCAAAATGAGTGAAATCTTTTGATATAATCTCAGGACCTTTGCCGGCACCTGCCTCTTCTTCCGGGTCAATCTTAAATGAGAGAATCACTGTACCAGGTTCACTGGGTGAATCTACTCCTGTTTTCCATTTAAATGGAGCCTTCGTTCCGGTAGATCCATAACGGAAATATGTGAGGCTATCTCCCTCAAAATCCTCGAAAAATGCCTCATCCGTGATTTGCCAGCTGACAAAACCAAGTATTGAGATCATAAATCCAGTCAGAATTAGAGCACCTTTCATACTTTTCTTTTTTACAAAAATCTCTTAATCCAGCCTTGGGCTGGAAATGGCCTCCTCAGGCTTCGTTATCAATCTTGAGTTTGAAGTCCGGTGACTCCACCAATTGGAAGGTATTAATGGCGACGACCGAAGGTAATGATTATCAGGATCAGCCAGGTGGACTGTGAGATAGAAATGTTAGTCGATTACAAGGCCACTGAAGGGGCAAATTGATGACTTCTGATCAGCAGAGTTTCTCATCTGGTAGTTAGGGTATTGCAGGGACTTACATGCTTTGGTATCAAGTGAAACTATATCAGAACACACCATACTCTTATCTCCGACTACCAACACGTAGCATATGGTACCAATAATACAATTAGGAAAAAACCTCAACTTTATGTATTTTACAACTCTACAATTAGGAATCAACATGAAGAAATATCAACTCGGTGAGTTCGAGGAAATCGTCCTGTTGACGGTAGGAGTTCTCTATGATGAGGCCTATGGGGTGGCCATTAAGAAAGAAATTGTAGACAGACTGGGAAGGAAGGTAAGTGTTGGTGCACTTCAGTCAGCTTTGAGAAGACTTGAAAAAAAAGGATACCTGTCTTCAAGGAAAGGTGAGACCAATAGTAGGAGGGGAGGACGACCTAAACTCTATTTTCAAATCACTTCACTGGGACAACGCGCTTTGGAGCACACAAGAGAAAGCAGGAATCAGCTATGGGATGCCATACCTCAAGCTGCACTCAAATTAAAACCGGCACATTGACATTTATTATGGGACATTCATGGGTTTTGCTTTATCTCAACAAGACAAAATTCAATGAACTGAAAAGATGAAAGATGGAATAAGGAGGGAACTAGGCAAAGCTCCATTGAAAGTATTTCAATGGTTTTGCCGGCCGGAGTATCATCGAGATATTGAAGGTGATCTGATAGAATTATATCAGGACCGTTTAGATGAGAAAGGACCCGGGTATGCCAATCTGATGTCGTGGATCGATGTGGCCCTGCTTTTTCGTCCCTCTATCATAAAACCAATCTCACTATTCAACCCATTAAAAGGTCCTTTTATGTTGAAAAACAATCTGAAAATTGCCTGGCGCCAGTTAAGTAAAAACCGTTTTGTCACCCTGATCAACCTTTCAGGCCTGATTATTGGAATGACGGCTGCCTTATTCATTTGGCAATACGTTCATTTTGAATCCAGTTACGACAAGTTTCATGAAAAATCAGAACAGATCTTCCGCATTCGCACCGACCGAATCAACGATGGTGTTCCATTCATGCAGTTTGCCGGTGGAACGGCAGGTGCTGCTCCCTTGCTTAAAAAGCATTTTACCCAGGTGGATGATTATGTCAAATTAAGGGGAGCGGGGGAAGCAGTTTTTAGTTACGAATATGGCAGGTCCGTGAGACTGGACCGGGTATTTTTTTCCATGCCATCTCTTTTTGACATATTTTCCTTTTCACTGGTTGAAGGAGATGAAGAAACTGCCTTGTCAGAGCCTTTCTTTGCCTGTATTTCACAAAGTACGGCCAAAAAGCTGTTTGGAGATGAGGATCCCATTGGAAAAACCATCATGCACAACAATTCCCGGAAATTACAAGTTACCGGTGTTTTTGCAGATGTGCCGGCAAACTCACACATCAAATTTGATATCCTTATTTCCTATATCACCTTCACAGATGTCATTGCACCTGATGCACCTACCGAAACCTCAATGACCTGGGATGGTTATTACTCATATGTCCTTTTACAACCTGGTACGGACTGGCAGGATCTGGAATCCAGAATTCCGGCTGCCATTGAGCAGGATTACGACCCTGAAATAGCCAGTATGGTTGCACTGTATTTGCAGCCACTCGAAGATATTCATCTGAATTCTCACTATTTGTTTGAAACTGAAGTCAATGGCAACCAAAGGGTAGTTCAGTTTCTCTGGTTGATAGGCATAAGCGTACTCTTAATAGCCTGGTTCAACTACATCAATTTTAGCACGGCGAATTCTGAAGTACGTGCCAGAGAAGTAGGTGTCAGAAAAGTACTTGGTGGCACTCAACGAAAGCTGATTTACCAATTTCTCACAGAGGCGACCTTGCTTAATATTTTTGCCATCGCAGTTTCCTTCCTGCTGGTATGGCTGCTACAGCCCTTCTTCGAGAGATTGATTGGACAACCGGTAAGTCTTTCTATTTTTTCCGAGACCAACCTACTGATGATCACGGTGGCGGTCTTACTTGTTGGCACCTTGTTGTCAGGGCTATACCCTGCTTTTTTTCTATCATCGATGAGACCCATCAAAGTGTTGAAAGCAGGAGCGGGTGGCAGTCAAAGACCACAGAGTAAATGGCTTAGCAAAGGGCTGGTGACACTGCAGTTTATAGCAACAGTAATCCTGATAGCCGGCACCTTTATCGTCAATCGTCAATTAAAATTTCTACAGGACACAGACCTGGGTTTTGAGGTTGATCAGACGCTGATTGTCAAAGGTCCCAAAAGCACCGACTCTACTTTCGTAAGTAAATCCAACATATTCAAGCAGCAGCTGGAGCAGTTGGGATCTGTCAGAGGAGTAGCTGCCTCCACTTCCATCCCTGGTCAGGCCTTTGGTTGGACAGCAGGCGGTGTCCAGAGGGTTGGTGCAGCCGAAGATCAATCCCAGAGTTTTCATGTGATGGCAGCGGACGTAGAATATGCAGATCTCTATGATATGGAATTGGTTGCCGGACGTCACATGTCAACCGAAATGGGTAGCGATGAAAGTATTGCCTGTCTGCTAAATGAAACCGGTGCTGCTCTGCTTGATTTTTCCAGTCCGGAAGATGCCGTAGGAAAGGAAATTGAATTTTGGGGCGATCGGTTTATGGTAGTGGGGGTTCTGAAAGATTTCTACCAGGAGTCGGCAAAATCAGATATCGAACCTTTGGTTTTAAGAGCCAGGCCACCCCAGTGGGATGCAGACTACTATTCTGTAAAAATGAGCACGGATCAGTTGGGTAGTACACTGGCTAGTGTAGAAGAGAGTTGGCAAAAGGTATTTCCGGAGGACCCATTCGAACACTTTTTCCTGAATGATCACTTCAATACACAATATGAAAGTGAACTCAGATTTAGCAGGATCTTCTCGTTGTTTTCGGGACTGGCCATTTTCGTTTCCTGTCTCGGACTGTTTGCACTGGTAACTTTTACTACAGAAAGAAGGAAAAAGGAGATTGGCATCCGGCGGGTACTGGGTGCTAAGATCAGCGGTATCGTCAGAATGATCAGTATGGATTTTGTGAGGATGATTTTACTGGCATTGATATTGGCTACACCTTTGTGTTGGTATGCCATGAACCTTTGGCTGGAAGGGTTTGCCAACCGTGTTAATATACCCTGGTGGTACTTTGCCATAGCCGGTAGCATCACATTGATCGTTGCTCTGCTACCAGTGAGTTTGCAGAGTATAAGGGCTGCTCTGCTAAATCCTGCTGACACTCTAAAGAATGAGTAGGAGCACTATTCGATTTTCTTAAGAAAATGGTAAATCATGAATTTGAAGCACAATCATCTTTTGGAATATCGTTTGTAGATCTTTAACCGGGAATATGCATTAGCCCAATACATAATCCCGGTTTAACCATTTGGTTAATCTAAAATCATATTTCATGAGAGACCTTCTTATTATTTGTCTTAGTATAGTTTTGCTGGCAAGTTGCTCCAAGGATGATGACGATGATGGCACATCGCTGGTTGGCGCTTACAATTTTGATCGAATAGAAGCCAACAATTGTGCAGTACAGGGATTGAGTTATGTGTTGGATTTTGATGGAGATGAATGTGCCACCGCTACAGGCATCGAGTTTTGTCAAGATGGTACGATGAACTTTGCCGCTGATGGTACTGTGACCAGTACTCTCACACTTATGGATAACATTACCGGTATTCCAGGTATTTCATTTAATGGTGAGGGCACTTATGTGTTGAATGACAATATGTTATCAGTATGTATTAATAATATTTGTACAGATTTTGAAGTTGATGACGACCAGATCATAGCTGAAGAATCTGTAAGTGGTTGTGAAGGAAGGGTTGTTCTGGAGAAAATTTAATCCAAAGACCGACAACTTCCTTAAACCGCAGAGCCACTGTGGGACGGACCTTTACCTCTCAATTATCAAGGTGTCACTTGACAGGTATCCTATGCGGTGCGCAAGGACACGAATATCTCTCCCTACCGGTTGATTGAATGACCCGGTGTAGACTTCCCAGGAATCAGGATAAGAACCATCCTCTTTTTCAACCTTGTATCCAATCGATGCACCTGGAGTAGGGCAATCCAGTGTCACCATCGCCTGTTCCAAATAAATCGTGGGGTTTGCAGTCACCGGTTGCTCCATTCCGGGCCATAAGGTTTCTAGCAACTCACTTTCGGGTACCAGGCCCGTATCGTTAATGGCATCCAACCATCGGTCACACTCGTCACTAAGTTCTCTGATCTTATCGGCATATTGCGGATCATCAGCAAGGTTATTGAGCTCATGGGGGTCATTTTCGACATCAAAAAATTCAAAATGAGGTTTGGTTTCCCTAAACCATAAAGCCTGAGCCTCATTAAGTTCGTCAGCATCCCTCAACCTATATAGTTCCTGCATGACCGGCATCTGGTCACGATATTTAACACGCAAAAACATAGGCTTTTCTGTTTCATAATACCGTATGTATTTATACCTCCTGTCACGGGTTGCTCTGATCTTGTCATAAGCAGCATCAAAACGATCGGCAGCTGCATGGATATACTTCTTCTTTTCTGCAGGTTGATGCTCACCGAGAAAATCAATACCATCCATGTGTGCAGGTGGAGCTATTCCCGCCAGTGACAGAACGGTAGGTGCCAGGTCAATAAAACTGAGCATATCCTGATTTCTGGTACCCGCCTGCTGAGCGTTGGGAAAACGGATAATTAGAGGCACCTTCAGACCAGAATCGTATAGTAAACGCTTTTGACGGGGTAGGGGACCACCGTGATCTGAGTACCAGAAGATAATGGTATTATCTAGTTCACCATCCTCCTCCAATTGACGTAAGACTTCACCTACCTGAGCATCCATCTCCTTAATGTTGGAATACATACGTCGCACATCCTTACGGCCAACTTCAGTATCAGGCAAATAGGGAGGCACCTCTACAGGTAGGTCTGCAGGTATCCACAATGAATCTTCTGCCTTGGCCCAAATTCGGGACTCGTGGGTAACACCAAAATTGAAAATGGCAAAGAAGGGTTGCCCAGGTTCACGGTTTCTCCAGTGTGCATTACCATTGCTTTGATCCCAGGCCGTATGTGTTTTTTGAAATTGGTAATCTTCCTTTGCATTGTTGGTACAATAGTATCCTTGCATTCTCAGATACTCACTCATCATCCTTGCTTCAGCCGGTGGTTGTGCTTCATAAGGTATGATGCCTTCCGGAAAATAGATGGGATTACCACCCGTACGCATATGCCCGGCAGCAATATGGGTAGGATACATGCCGGTAGCAATCGAAGCCCTTGCCGGAGCACAAACGGGTGCCGAAGCAAAGAAATAGTCGTAGCAAATTCCTTCAGCTGCCAGACGACTGAGCGTAGGTGTTTGAATCGTACTATCACCAAATGATGGAATGTAAGGGCTTAAATCCTCTGCGACCAACCAAAGGATATTGGGCTTATCTGGCAGTACAAGCATGTCCCGGTCATCCTGTTTCCCGACAGGATCCGGATCATTTGCACAAGAAAGAAGCGTAAATAACATCAGAAAAAGTAGTAATCCTGCCATCCTGTTAGTGGTTGCCATTCTATGAATCTTTGAGAGGTAAACGATGAGCAAGTTTGAGAAACCCACCATCGATAGGATAATCTGTACCTGTAATAAAAGCAGCTTCATCCGAACAAAGGTAGGTAGCCAGTTGAGCAACCTCCTCAGGCCTGGCCATCCTGCCAATGGGTTGAGTCCTTGATAACCTGGCCATTTCCAGTGCTTCACTACCAGGATAGTTTTTGGCCAGGTAAGCATCTACAAATGGAGTATGAACCCGGGCAGGGGATATGCTGTTGCAACGAATGTTATCGTCCAGATAATCTACAGCAATCGAATATGTCATGGTAAGAACGGCTCCCTTGGTCATGGAATAGGCAAATCTGTCAGGTAATCCAACTGAGGCTGCCACCGAAGCCATATTGAGAATCACACCGCCTCCAAACTGCTTGAAATGAGGAATCAAAGCATATAGACAATTGTAAACTCCTTTGATATTTACCTGGTACAAGCGGTCCAGGTCTTCCTCTGTAGTTTGCTCGCAACTACCTATGAATCCGATCCCTGCATTGTTCACCAAAATCCCGACAGGGTTGCTCTCAAAAATCTTCGCGAATGTTTTTGCTACCTCCGGTTGATTACTCACATCACATTCATGTGCCACGCAACTCATGCCCTTCTTCGACAATTCTATTGACAAAGATCTAGCATTATCGATGTTTAAATCCAACAAGTGCACTGATGCACCTTCACTGCAGAATTGTCTTGCAATAGCTGCTCCAATACCACTGCCACCACCGGTGATTATAGCAACTTTTTCTTCCAATTTACCCATAAGTTGATGATCCAGATTTGAGGTCTAATGTAACCTTTACCGGCCTTAAATTACAGGATTAAAGAAAGCATCCCCTGGCATCTTCCCTCAGTTGAGATTCTTTTGGCAAAGTATTTGAAATGACTGATAAGTGCAAGGACACAAAAATGAATGGTAAAAAAAAACAGGCCCCTGCCACAAAGCTGAGACCTGTCATCAATAGGAATTGATCGGGATCCCTACTGTTAGATTCTGGGTATAGACTTTCATGGTCCGGGGTTATGACGTACAACTCGCTGGACCAATATAATAATAATCCAGCTATCAGTTAGTCCTAATTCAGACCTTGTAAAGAGAAACGGTGCGCTTCGTTAAGCGCACCGTCCAAAGGCATAAAGCCCTCAAAAACCGTTACTTATATATATCTTGACGATTAATGGAAATGGCCTGGTCCAGCGGCAGGCATGATCCGGTTTTTGCTGTATCGCCATACTAGGCATTCAGTAAGGTCAATGATGTCACCATGACCATGTAGCCAACTGCCAGACAGGATACGCTTAAATAGGTTATTGAAAAGGGAGCAAAACCATCAATGCAAAGAAATGCCTTGATAGCGGGTTTGAGCGGGCCATTTGAAACTTAGTTTTTACAGTGCAATAAAAAGTGTTTGACCCGACTCATTGTTGTCAGGACCAAAGTGTGTCATTCCTAAGATCGCATATATTTCTTAGTAAAACCAGCAATCTAACATATATTTGAAATCCTTATATATATGTTATTCATCAACTGATTCCGGGCATAAGATCATTGAAATTAGCAGGTCATATAAAATATTTTTTATATATATTCAACTTTACCTGGGTTTGATGGTTTAGAATGTGGTATATTTATGCATTATGGAATCGAAGGAAAAAACACTGTTGAATGAAAAGGAAGCTGAAAAGCTTGAAAGGATAGCCTATATCCTAAAGACAGTTGCACATCCACTCAGATTGGGCATTGTTCATGTGTTGGAACAGCATCCGAGATTATCGGTAACAGAAATATGTGAAATGCTTGGTTCCGAACAATCTTTAACATCACATCATCTGCAGAATATGCGCCTGAAAGGATTGTTGAGTGTTAAGAGGGATGGCCGGAGTATGTTGTACTCTCTCAAGGAGCGCGATGTTTCATTGATCATCGAATGTCTTGAGAACTGTCAATGCAACATGTAGTTTCTGATCGACTGTTCTACCTAACTTTACCGGACCATGGAATCATGTGAGATACCGAGATGGCAACAGCTCAAGCATATGATCAATAACCTTGATCCGGAAGCGTTTGTCAGAGACCTGGATCAAAACCAAGACATAGTCCTTATTGATGTAAGAACTAAAGCCGAAGTAGAAGCATATTCGTTGCCTGGAGCCATCAATATTGATTACCTGGCTCATGATTTTCTGGACAAACTGGACAAACTGGATCGGCAGGGACATTATTATCTGTATTGCCGCACTGGTCGGAGAAGTGTAAGAACTGGAGTAATGATGAAGAACTGGGGGTTTATCCATATTACCAATATGGATGGAGGTGTAACTGCATTAGAAAAACTGCAAACGGATGTAAAGAATGTCCGGTCTCGCTAGTCCTACTGATTGTATCATTCGTCAGGCTACTGGGCAAGACTACCCTTACATTTCTCAGATCTTTAACCAAAACATCAAGGCTGGTGACAGTACTTTGTGGGAAAAGGAATTTTCTACAGAAGACATTAGTGAAATGTCCGATCAAATGGATGATCGAGAAGGATTGTATGTGGCGGAACAAGAAGGTCAGATCGTCGGTTGGGGTATGATTAGGAAATATCATCTAAAAAAGGGGTATGCCCATGCCTGCGAAACGTCGGTTTTCCTCGACCGAAGTGAGAGAGGTAAAGGTTATGGTAGCAAATTGAAAAAGTACCTGATGGGCCAGTGTGCAGCCCTGAATTACCACCACATTAATGCCAAGATCATGGCGGATAATAAGGCAAGTATTTCATACAACCTAAAGCTGGGTTATGAGATAGTCGGGGTGCAAAAAGAAATTGGATGGAAAAATGGTCGATGGGTGGACGTGGTTATTATGCAGTATATCTTTTCTTAGTATATTGGTTTGCGGGTGACAGATCGCTGTCGAAAAGATTTCCCGGTCAAAATATACTCATTACTTTATGGCAACGGATAATTCATTCCGTAATTCGGAAGACTTTTCAGCCTTGCTAATTGGCTCATTTCTTCTCCTTGCATCGCTGACATTATACTTTGCAACTTCATACAAAACTGTCCGGACTCAGCAAAAGGAATATGCTGAATCAATAGAAACACTGAGTAATGAAAGTGGTTTCAAAACCATCGAATGGTATGAAAATGTAGAAGGTCTGGAAGGACTCAATGCATCCAAAACTGCCGTGGGAACATTTTTGAAGAACCTCACCGGCAAACCGGGAAGCTGGAAAGCGGATCCGGCCACTTCGATGGCCCTATCAGAAACAAAAGCCAGTGAGATACGTAAGTCGGCCGAAGAAGAATACAACAGCAAAAGAGAGGAGTTAGCACAGTTGAGGAACATAGTAGAGGAATATCAGAAGCGCGCTGCTGCAGCTGATTTTAATAACAATGCGCTGAACGAAGAGGCGGAGGCAAAAATCAACCAATGGCTGGCTGCCAGCAAGTCCATAGCAGGTATTGAGAAAAAGCACTCTACCAAAGCCTATTCAAAATATGGCTACCTTCTGCTGTTGTTCCTATTCTTCGGCACCCTGTTTGGTATCGGTGCTGTGCTGATGGGTGCTTCATTTACCCACTTTCTCAGGGGGTTCGCCTTCGTTTTTCTCCTGGGAACAGTATCTCATTTTCTAGCTGGCCAGGAAAGTGTCAAGGGCATTGGAATGGGGTACGCAGCCTGGGCTATTTTACTGGGCCTCATTATCAGTAATACAGTTGGTACGCCATCCTGGGTTAAACCAGCGCTATCCAGTGAACTTTATATCAAGACAGGGTTGATTGTACTGGGAGCAGAGATCCTGTTTGGTAAAATCCTGGCTATTGGTCTTCCGGGAATTTTTGTTGCCTGGGTTGTGACACCAATTGTACTTATTTCTACATATTGGTTTGGTCAAAAAGTCCTGCGAATTCC
>JAUILF010000196.1 GCA_030433135.1 Bacteroidia bacterium
ATACCTGGGCATCACCCCTATTCAGCTGAGCCGTATTCGTGCAAAACTATCCAAAACAGGGTAAGATCATTCCTTAACTTATGTTAATGCAATTGGCTTAGGTTCACGGCATATTTGTCCTGAATAAAAGCAAAATGCATTATGAAACATCTATCAGATCTATCCTTTTTACCCTACATGGTTAGCATTCTTGGTTGCCTGGCAATCATGATCACAGTTGACTACTTTTTAGGTGCCAGAGCTGAGCATCTCAATGCATGGCAAATAATTAATCGTTTCCTGGGGATTGAAACGGGATTAGAAGATTGCCTGACTCTTCGTCACCTCGGCGTCTGGGGGGCTACCGCCCTGATGCTTGGAATCAACACAATATTAGGAGCGATTATAGTCGGTTGCTTCAAATCTTGCTCCGTATCTCTTTACCTCTAAATCCATAAAAATGATCGCAAAACACCATGTTTGGTTAGTTGTATGCCTGTTGGCAGGTACCACACTGACAGCTCAAGAGCGCCTTCAAAACGAGGGCAAATACTGGCAAATTGGAATTGGACTAGGTGAACTACCACTGAATGGTAGCTTCAAACCCAGTATCACACTGGGCTACCATTTCGGTCCAAAATTCTATACGGGAATAATATATCAGTTCAAGGATGCAATCAATCGCGATGCTTCCTCCTTCAATGCAAGGTCAACAGATCTTTCAGGTTTGACGGCATCATCTGAAAAAGTGGCGCAGCGGTTTTTGTTACAACTACGCTACAAACCCGTACGAAATGGTCCCTATATTTCGACTGGTGTCGTTTTCAATGGCACTGATCAGGAAACTATGCTATTTGATTCAAGAACCCGAAACATAGTGGATGATTATTATGAAGGTGATATTCAAATTATTCAAACGAGACCAGCAGGATGGGGTCTTGCCTTAGGATTAGGTTATCAATATGATTTCAATAATGGACTATCAGCGGGATTCGAATGGACTCCTGCGTGGGGTCAGTATCCTGTGCCTGAATATGCCTTTTCCGGATCATCATCAATATCATCTGAAGCGAAAAAGGAATTAACACATAGAATGAACAAGGGTTTCAGGAGCAGTGTAACAAATCTTTATAAAGTATTTCACATCGGGTTTGCCTACAGATGGAATTAACTGGTAAACATCAGCACCCGGTTTTCAATTAAGATAAAAACTAAAAAATGAATCTTTCAAATAATACGGTACTCATCACCGGTGGAACATCCGGAATTGGATTGGCTCTGGGTAAAAAACTACTGGATCTGGATAACCAGGTGATCCTGCTGGGTCGAAACCGAGAAAAGCTAAATACTCTGGCCAATCTAGGATTCAATACTCTCCAATGTGACCTCAGGAACCAGGATGAAATAGAATCGGCTGTAGGTAAAATTCAGAATCAGTTTCCGCAGGTAAACATACTATTCAACAATGCCGGAGTACAGCATAACTATGACTTCAAAAATGCGATACTCCCCTTGCAAAAGATTGTCGATGAAGTCAACATTAATCTATCTGGACAGCTCATTTTTACCCAGCTAATGATTCCTTTATTGATTCCCTCATCATCAGCCTATATTATCAATACCACTTCAGGATTAGGAGCTTTCCCCAAAGAAGATGGACTTGTTTACAGTGCCACTAAAGCCGCCATGAGAAACTTTACCACCGGACTACGACTCTCACTGAAAAACACCTCCATTAAGGTTCTGGAATTCATACCTCCTGTCACTGAAACAGGCATGACGCAGATGAGAAATGAGAAAAAGACTTCTGCTGAATCCTTAATCGAATACATCATTCCGCAACTAAAGAAAGAAAGACAGATCATTACTGTACCCAGGATTAGAGCATTTCTGTGGATCTCTTTTCTCTTTCCCAATTTGGCCCATAAAATAATAACAAAGTAGTTAATTAGAGATAGGATAGGTTAGAGGAGTCCTCCCAACGCCAGGGCACGATCAATAGCCTCTCGCTCTTTTGTATCTAATGGCTGGAGAGGAGGTCGAACATGAGCATACTGCTGAAGACCCAATTTCACCAAAGCATATTTCATACGGACATGAGCATCCTGGCCCGGGGCATAAAATGCCTGGGTCATAGGGAACAACCGGTCATTGACTTCCCTGGCAGCCGGAAGGTCAGAACCCTGTGCTGATCTCAATAGTGCCGCCTGCAATTCCGCAGCCACACTGCCCATCCCGGAGAGTATCCCATCGGCACCAACAGCAAGATCGGCCAGTAACCATTTGCTATGTGTCGACCAGATGGCAATGTTTTTATCCAGATTCCTCAAAGCCCGCATATTGCGTTCGAAGGTGGCCGGATCTCCGCTGCCTTCCTTGACGGCAACTACCGGATAATTTTCTGACAGCCACACCAACGTTTCTGTCTGATAGCGGGTCTGGTAAATTACCAGCGGTAAGTCGACCACAGCGCTAACGTTATCAAATCTTTTTTTGGCTACTTCCCGGGAAAATCCCAGATCTGATGCGGGAGGCATCATAGTAATCGCTGCTGCTCCCTCCTCCAGCGCATCTTTTGCCAGCAATCCGAGATCGGCTTCCAAATCCGACTCTCTGACCGCGGCAATTACGGGCATCCTCTCTCCCACTACGTTGATTGTTTCTGCGACCAGCTTTCTCTTCTCTTCCCGGGTCAAGGTCTTGTCATGTCCCGAACCGCCGTTTACCATGATGGCGGTTACTCCATCTATCTTGCCCAGGTTGGTGATATGCTTCCTAAACCCTACATAATCAATGGATCCCCGGTCGTCGATTGGAACCAGCACTGCCGGCACCACGGCCTTCCGAGGCAAGGGCCCAAAATCACTTCGATCTGTTGTTAATCGACCGGATAAATCCCGCATTGAGGTCACCAGGGATATAGCACCTGAACCAGCGGTCAGGAGAAATTCCTTTCGTTTCATCTCTAAAAGTTAAGACTTTGGGATTCGGGAATCAAGAGAAATGATAGACTTCGGTAAGTCACATACAAAGTATAGAGATATGAAAACCGATCAACGATAGAGGCTATCAGCGGAACTACGATGCACCTTACAGCATGGAAATGATCTCGTCAGCCAGAGGTTCAACCTGTGTTGAGAAATGAGCCACTAAATGCCCTTCCTCATCCAGGAGAAACTTGTTGAAATTCCAACTGATTTCAAAATCATCTTTTCCGTTCAAATCTTTGGATGTCAACCACTGATAAATCGGATGCACATTGGGCCCTTTTACCTCAACCTTTTCCGTCAGCGGAAATGATACCCCGTAAGTGGAAGAACAGAAGGTAGCAATCTCCGTTTCCGTTCCGGGTTCTTGTCCACCGAATTGATTACAGGGGAATCCAATAATTACGAGATCATCCTGATGTTTTGCATAGAGCTCCTGCAGACCTTCGTATTGATTCGTGAAACCACATTTTGAAGCAACATTTACTATCAGCATTTTCTTTCCGGCAAAATGACTGAAATCAATAATTTCGTCACTGTTCAGTGCATTGATTTTGTACTGATGAATGGATGTGTCATTTTGGGAGATAGAACCGAAGGCCATGGCAAGTAGGATTATCAATAACATGCAAAAGAGATATGCAACTTTAGACAATTGTACGTTAAAATTGTTCAGAAGGACTATAATATGACCCAATAAGGGCGCGCTCAATCAAGAGCACGCCCCTCCAATAAAAATGATCTATTGCCTATATCATAACATCGTGCTAGGCTCCACATATTCCGAAATGGAGTAGCTTCCATTTTCCTTGATCGCTTTAAACCCTCCATCGACATTGATCAGATTCCGATAACCTCTGGACTGAAGCACTGAGATAAACATCAATGACCGGTAACCCGAACCACAGCCCACGTACCTGGTCTTGTCCGCATCTACCTTTGCCATGGATTCGTTAATGTAATCCAGTGGCGCATTGACAGAATCGATAATGTGCTCGCTGTCGTATTCGCTCTGTTTGCGTACATCGATATAGTTACCAGGCTGTATCCGAGACTCAAGTTCCTCGACTGATACGGATTCTACTCGGTCCACTTCCTTTTCAGCCTCAATCCAGGCATCTATGCCCCCTTCGAGATAGCCCAGAGTATGATCAAACCCAACTCTCGCCAGACGGGTAACAACTTCTTCTTCCCGTCCTTTATCCGCAACAAAAAGTATCTCCTGCTTGACATCGGGCAACATAGTCCCAACCCAGGGTGCAAAGTTTCCATCAATTCCGATAAAGATGGAATTGGGAATAAACGCTTTTTTAAAATCCTCTTCACTACGGGTATCCAGAATAATCACGTCTCTTTCTTCCGCTACGGCTTCAAAGGCTCTGGGACTGAGAGGTTGCACTCCCTTTTCCAGCACCTCATCAATGCTTTCGTATCCCTGAATATTCATCAGTACATTTTGCGGAAAATAACCCGGAGGAGGTGTCAAACCTGTCAATACCTCTTCTTTGAATTCCTCCTTTGTCAATTCCGGACGAAGGGCGTAATTGGTCTTCTTCTGGTGACCTAATGTATCCGTGGTCTCTGAGCTCATATTTTTGCCGCAGGCTGATCCGGCACCATGGCCAGGATATACTATAATATGGTCTGGTAAGGGCATCAGCTTGTTTCGCAGGGAATCATAAAGGTATCCAGCCAGCTTGTCCTCAGTCAATTCTTCAATGACTTTTTGTGCCAGGTCAGGACGTCCTACATCGCCAATAAACAGGGTGTCACCCGTAAAAATACCGGTTTCCTTTCCTTCTTCATCCCTTAGGAGGTAGCAACTACTTTCCATAGTATGCCCCGGTGTATGCAGAACCTCAAACGAGACATTACCCACTTGAAAAACCTGGCCGTCTTCAGCCACCAGCTTCTCAAATCCTGTTTCCATAGTAGTAGGTCCATAGACAATGGTAGCCCCGGTCTTTTCTGCCAAATCGATATGTCCACTTACAAAGTCAGCGTGAAAGTGAGTCTCAAATATATATTTGAGTTTCACGCCATCTTTTTCCATTTTATCCAGATAAGGTTGTACTTCCCGCAATGGATCGATGATAGCAGCTTCTCCATTTGAGGTGATGTAGTAGGCGCCGTGGGCCAAACATCCGGTATAAATCTGATCTATTTTCATGGCTTTATATTTAGTTTTTAAACAATTCTGATTATTGGTACTGATACATGGCTTTCACATCCGTGATGGATCCACCATTATAAATTTCATCTATCCCCTGTTCCTTAAGAATCTTCATAGCCTGATTGCTCCGATTTCCGCTTCGGCAAAAAACGATCACAGGCTTACTCATACTTCTAACTGCTTCAACTTTCGAAGGGAGTTTACTCAAAGGAATATTGACTGCTTCATCAATCTTGCTTAGCCATAGCTCCAACGGCTCTCTGACATCGACTAGAGTAGCTCCCTTCTCCTTTACTTTATTTGCAATATCCATAACAATTCATTTTTTGATTAATTACTGATATAAAGATAAGGGGGCTCAAACTTCGACTTAGTGATGAACATCACATAGATCAAGATTAACTGATAACTTGTTCAAATCGCTGGATCTTCTAACCTTCTGGAGGGCGAATAAAATTTAACTTTAGACAATCATAAACTTTCACTGTATGTATTGGGCGACCAAATGTGGAATTGTTGTTTTCATGCTTCAGTGCATGACTATTGGTGCCCAGTCCTTTGAAAATCTTGATCTAACCCAACTTTGTGATTCCCTTCCCACGGGACTGTGCCACTGGGAATTATCCTGGGGAGCCGAAAACGCGGTGCGTCCTGAAAGCCCTGGAGATATTCCCTGCCTGGTCATAGAAGGTCAAAATCCCCAATCGGTGGGTTTTGTAGAGCAAAGTAGTACCTACACCACTCCCGAGATCTCCATTCTGCAATTTTCAGCAGAGATCAGGTCAACCCACATTTCTGGAAAAGGGGCCGGATTAAATGTCGGGCTCTATGACAGTGACAATAACCTCATCGCTACCAGGGATATGGGTGGCTTTTATTCAGTGAACTGGATTCAGGGCACAACGGATTGGAAGAGATATGACATTGAGATTGTCGTACCTGAGGTAACCAGTAAAATTAAAATAGGAGCTATATTTTATGGACAGGGTCAGGCTTACTTTCGAGAACTGCGAGTCTCCATCATTCCCATAGAAGGTCGCAAGGGGAGCACGCTGGCAGAGAAATACCTTGAGATTGTCATAGACACCATCTCACAACATTCTCTTTATAGAGATTCCCTGGCTATAGAAGATCTGCAAAGGGCAGCTTTGGCCATTGCCGGTGATGCGCAATCCTATAAGGAGTGTCACCTGGCAGTCAATTTTCTGCTGGAATCTCTCCGGACCTACGGTGATAACCATTCTTTCCTGATGACCAGTGCAGAATACGAGAACTGGAAAGAGACCGGATCACAAGTCAGCAAGATCGAATATGCAAAAGCAAAGAAAATTGATTCAATTGGTTATATCGAAGTGCCTCCCTTTCATGGTGGAAATCAGGATATGATCCTGGCTTTTGCTGATAGTCTGCAACATTTAATTAAAGAATTATACGAAAAGGGTGTGAAAGGATGGATAGTGGATCTGCGCAGCAATACCGGGGGAAATATGGGGCCAATGGTGGCCGGGTTGGGTCCATTATTCAGTCACGAAAGACTTGGAAGTTTGATCGATGTTAATGGCGTAGCAAACCATTGGTATTATCAAAGAGGGGCGTATTTCTGGGATAAAGAAGAACCCTGGAGTGTGACACATCCAGTAACTTTACCGAAGCAGTTACCCATTGCAGTGCTAATAAGTAATCGTACAGGCAGCTCTGGTGAGGCAGTGGTAGTTTCATTCATTGGAAACGCAAGAACCAGGTTTTTTGGTCAACCGACCTGGGGTCTGACCACCGGAAATGGTGAATTTGCCTTGCCCGACGGTTCCAGGATCTTTCTTGCTTCTACGATCTATGCCGACCGGGATGGAAATAAATTTCATGGGCCTATTGAGCCGGACACAATGTTGGAAGATGGTTCGTCAACCTCCTATGACGAAGTTTTGCAGGCAGCAATCGAATGGGTAGTTCAGTTCTAGGTCATTCACACATCTGCTCCGCGATCACCGCCTCACGACAAAACGATGCATTTGCTGCCGATCTGAATCAAGTTGTTGAAGGAAATAAATACCAGATGGCAGGTCGGTGACCAATATCTGTGTATTTGATATTATAGTTGGATTTATCTTGCGGCCAAAAGCATCGTAAATGGCCATATGGTCCCAGTCAGCATCCCGTCCTCCATCATATATGTTCAGGACGTCCGCGACGGGATTGGGAAATACCTTTAGCCCGTCAACAACTCTATCGATATTTATCGAAACTACACTCGAATAGGTAAAAGCACCATCGACATCCATCTGCTTGAGACGGTAATAATTATTGCCGACTATCGGAAAAAAATCCTGGTATGTATAACTCCTTAATTCTGATGAGTTGCCCTGGCCTTCTATCCATGAAAGCACATCCCAATCAATTCCATTTACAGAACGCTGCACTTCGAAACCAGCGTTGTTGATCTCACTGGATGTTGTCCAATGCAGAACTGCAACTTTCAGGTCCAATTCCACCGAGAAATGGGAAAGTTCGATAGGAAGAGAAACATCCAGCATACCGTCCACGAAATCACAAGTTTCTCCTTCCGCCGAAATGGTTCCGGTAAAGGGTCCCCTACCTGCATTGCATGCACCATTACCTCCCGAAGATTGATAAAAAGCAGGATCTTGAGCGGTACCTATTCCACCCCGAAGAGTGTGGACCTCCCCCGCTTCAAGCAATGGTTCAGGTAACGGAGAAGGCGGAGTGCCTTCCCAGTAGACCCACAGGCAATGGTCATTGGAAGTTACAGTGACATTATCCGGGCATTGAGCATCCATGACCTGAATGCAGGCACCCAAGAATATGAACAAGACCAAGGATCTACATAAGTGTTTCATGTCGGGATATACTTTCGACACCGGAGTCCCCATCTTCGGTTACCCCATAGTGATAATGCAAATTGAATACCAATCTCAATTTCGAGTGCCGTTCTCCTTGAGAACGTTAGAGGACTAAATGTGGCAACTAGTTAATTACATGCCACAAAACTAATTCCTGCAGGATTGCTTAACTTCTCCTATTGTTGCAAGTATTAGGACTATTGTATCTGTTCTAGTGTAAAACAGTATCAGAAGTATCCTGGTTCACGAAATTCACGAAATACCTGTTCAGAAGTGATGTGTGGTGAAAGAACTCTCAACTAGCAAAACCAGAAAACAATCCCAAGTTGATTAATCCTCTCGACTAATATGCACATCCATTTGCGGGAAGGGGATTTCAATGCCATTTTCAGCAAGCACCTGGTCAACGGTAAACATGACATCGTTTTCCACCCCCAGACGAACATCCACATCCGTCCAAAACAAGAGCCTGAAATCGATCGAACTGGAGTTAAGTTCCTTCAGCAGCACACCGGGAGGAGGTGTGTTTAGTACCATTGGATGGTCTTGTAAAATCTGTAGAGCTAATTCCTTTACTTTCTTGAGATCACTGCCATAAGCCACTCCTACCGTTAAGTCTGCCCGTCTGTGCCGGTCACTAAGAGTCCAGTTGACAAGATGCTCGTTCAACAGGTCGCCATTAGGTACGATTACATCCGAACCATCGTATGTCTTAATCTTCGAACTTCTTATACCTATTTCCTTAACCGTTCCTGCCATTGATCCGACCTCAATCTGGTCACCAATATGGAAGGGTCTTTCAAAAGCTATGATGATGCCGCTAAAGAGGTTATTTACTATTGACTGGAGCCCGAATCCGATCCCAACTCCCAGGGATCCAATAATCAGACTGAGGCGGTCCAGTGGAGTGCCTGCAGCCAAGAATGCGAGCAAAATTCCCGCACCGACCACGGAAATGCGTATTAGTAACAACCAATTACTAAGGTCACTGTGATCCTGAGCAGGCTGATCCCACCGTGTTCGAGAAGTGAAGAAAGATATAACCTTGGCTAGCAGAACAGAGAAAGCAATGATGAGCACAAAGGTTAAGATGCTGGAAATAGTAAAAGAATATTCACCAAGATGCCTTTCCGTACTCAAAAGGTAATTCACCACCTGGTCAATAAAATGCTGCACATAAAAATTGTGTGAAAACAGATACAACCAGCCCACAATCAGGAGGTGATATAACAACCCGGGAATGCTCGCGGTGACGTTTTCCATTTTTTGAGACATCACTTCTTCTCCCTTCAATTGATAGTACTTATGTCCCCATTGAAGTACCTCCCTTATCAATTGAACCGTCCAGTATAATAGTACAGCAGTTACCACCAGGAATACTCCTGCTACTCCCAGAAGTTTAGCCAGGTTGTAGGATCCGTATGTATTGGTTCCGAGCGAGCCGATTTCTAAAAGGATCATTAAAAGAATGGCAAACCTAAACCACCTGGCACCGCGATCGATCTCAACAGGTTTTAACCAATATATACTACCGAGCAGGATGCTCAATAATGAAATCGCGGCCAGAATATACCTTTCCAAATCAGATGCTTTCAAAAGCAAATTGACTACAATGGCAATAACAAATACTAGCAGAGCACCAATCCACAAGAATATCTGTTTCCAGGACCATCGGGGCACAACCAGATTGGAAAGTATCAGACAAGCTGCGATCCATAATAAAGCCTGAAAAACAAATGGAGTCTGGGTGAAAAAGAATTGACCAAGGTTAATCAATACGAAAGTAGAGATCAATAATGGCCGCTTGACTACACCTGTCAACTCCTCTCCGTTCTCACGCAAAATATCACGAAGTCGGCGCCGAAAACCTCTAAGGAAAAAGGTCACCAGCAAAATTACTCCACCAAACATGCCAATCAGAGGTCGGTTGTTCCTGATGTAATAACTGAACACCAGTTTATTTTTCTTTGCAGAAAAGTAAAGAACCTCCGGAATAGAATCTGCACGTGGGGAAGGTTCAAACCATGCAGGCATCATCTTCTTTCCGGTTTTACCTGCCAAAATTAACCGGACCAAAGCCAGATCTCTGATATCATTGGTAAAACTATTTTGTAAGGTATCTACTCTGATGGTAATGGTACCAAGGCTCTCAATATCACTGTTCAGACGCAAGTACATCTCATTAGATGTTTCATTCATGGCATTAACCCGATACCAATACTCCTCAAACAGAAGAGAATCCTCCGGTATCAGATAAAGACTCGTATCTGCAGAAAGGGAGTCAATTTCTATACGCAGATCCAGCAACTCTGCGTATTTATCATTTACCTCGTCCCTCAGTTCCATCAACCTGTCCCGTAGTTCGCGAATCAGAACTTCAGATACCGTGAGATTTCGGCTACTTACAATGGTGTCGAGATTAGGTGGCACAAATCCACCCAGGGAAATAGTATGATCTTTGGCAAGCTTGTTAAACTCCTTATTATACCCTGAACTGTCTATACCTCTTCGAAAATAATCAATGTGATCAGCGTACTTCTGACGCAAATCAGCAAGCTTTTTCATTTGAATGGAATGGGCTTGTCTGTCAGCAAACTGTTCCAGGCTCTCCTCACCGTAAGCTTCAGCCACCTGACGTACATTGTTAGAATCAATGGTAGGTATCACAATGGTCAGGGGATCACTAAGATCGATCCTCGATGAATCGATGAGATCCTGAGCAAAGCCCTGGTTGATCAGGAAAAGGGAAATCAAACTCACACTCACCGATTTGATGATAGCATCAATCCGTGAATTCAAGGGTTCGAACATAAACAGGAGCTGGTCTTCAGTTTTTTTTGTTTTCAACGTGATATCTAATATGAGGAATTTTCAAGACAATCCTAAATCGAACTTCCCCATGAATTGTCCGGTCGACATGATGTCAACCAGCTACCATGAACTCCTGTTTTCTGTAATAGTGTGACTGATTATTCACTCCAATTCATGACTAAACTTCCGTCTGTCACCAGCAGGCATAGTTCAATAGACAATAGATATCCACATGAATTGTACCTGTCGATGGAAGCTAAAAAGCAGCAAAAAGAGGCAGCCTAGGAGTTATCCACAAAAGAGGTGTGGAAATTAAAGAAAGAAAAAAGAACCAAAAAAGAAAGAAATCTAATGATGGTGTTGATGGTCTTGTTTTTTGGTTTTATCTGTCTACTGTATTGGGGTAGGTTCACCCTAATGAGATTTATCCACTACCTGGTTTGACCCCCTAAAAGTTGGACTATTTTTGGTTGGATTATCAATATAATAATTAGGTTTCATATCT
>JAUILF010000001.1 GCA_030433135.1 Bacteroidia bacterium
CTCGGTTATAGTAAGCCATGGCGTATTTCGGGTCGATTTCTATTGCCTTGTCGTAGTTATCTATTGCCTTCTGGTATTCCTTTAATTCAGAATAGGCATGGCCTCGGCTATAGTAAGCCATGGCGTTCTTCGGGTCTATCTCTATTGCCTTGTCGTAGTTATCTATTGCCTTCTGGTATTCCTTTAAATCAGAATAGGCATGGCCTCGGCTATAGTAAGCCATGGCGTTCTTCGGGTCTATCTCAATTGCCTTGTCGTAGTTATCTATTGCCTCCTGGTATTCCTTTAATTCACAATAGGCATGGCCTCGGTTATAGTAAGCCATGGCGTTTTTCGGGTCGATTTCTATTGCCTTATCGTAGTTATCTATTGCCACCTGGTATTCCTTTAAATTAGAATAGGCATTGCCTCGGTTGTTGTAAGCCATGGCGTCCTTCGGGTCAATTTCTATTGCCTTGTCACAGTTATCTATTGCCTCCTGGTATTTCTTTAAATTAGAATAGGCATTGCCTCGGTTATAGTAAGCCACGGCGTATTTCGGGTCGATTTCTATTGCCTTGTCGTAGTTATCTATTGCCTTTCGGTATTCCTTTAATTCAGAATAGGCAATGCCTCGGTTATTGTAAGCCATGGCGTATTTCGGGTCTATCTCAATTGCCTTATCGTAGTTATCTATTGCCTTTCGGTATTCCTTTAAATCAGAATAGGCAATGCCTCGGCTATAGTAAGCCATGGCGTTCTTCGGGTCTATCTCAATTGCCTTGTCGTAGTTATCTATTGCCTTTCGGTATTCCTTTAATTCACAATAGGCATGGCCTCGGTTATAGTAAGCCATGGCGTTTTTCGGGTCGATTTCTATTGCCTTATCGTAGTTATCTATTGCCTTTCGGTATTCCTTTAAATCAGAATAGGCATGGCCTCGGTTATAGTAAGCCATGGCGTTTTTCGGGTCGATTTCTATTGCCTTATCGTAGTTATCTATTGCCTTTCGGTATTCCTTTAAATCAAAATAGGCATTGCCTCGGTTGTTGTAAGCCATGGCGTATTTCGGGTCGATTTCTATTGCCTTGTCGTAGTTATCTATTGCCTTTCGGTATTCCTTTAAATAAGAATAGGCACTGCCTCGGTTGTTGTAAGCCATGGCGTCCTTCGGGTCGATTTCAATTGCCTTGTTGTAGCTATTTATTGCCATCTTATACTTCCCTCTGCTATCAGAAATAAATCCCTTTGCAAAATACCCCAATCCATACCGACTGTTTTCACCAATAAAATTACCAATTTCAATATCCTGATCCTCTTAATCTTCAATTTCTATTATTTCTAAGAGTCTTGATATCAAATCTTGATTACTATATCCGATTCTCTGTATGACTTCTTTATAACCAGTCTTTTGTAATTGAGTCAAAGAAACATTAAGCAAATCTGTAACAGAATGCATGAAATTAGACAAATTTGAAGCAATATTATCAATAATTCTCAGTTGTTCAGTAAGGTCTCCAATATTTTGAAGGTCCAATTCTCTTAATTCCCTTATCAAATTCACTTTTTCGTCTTGCCAATACTTGATTCTCCTGGCCTTACCTCGTATATCAAAAATATTTGCATCGTCAAGAAAAATAGGTATAATCTTTTCCTTATAGTTGTCATCTTTTATCAATTCTAATACTTCATATAAACAGTTACGCGATTTCAGGTAACCATCACTTATAACAATTAAAACAAAATCCGCACCTTTAATAGATTTCATAAATTCTTTAATGCCAGAATAAGGTTTCAAATCCCTCACATCTCTTTTTAATCTTATACCCACTCCTGACAAGTCTTTATCTATTTTATCAACAAGATCAAAATTCTTATGTGAATATGAAATAAATATTATAGGATTATCCATGAAATCTCTTTTTTGAGGTAAAACTAAATACTGCGTTGAATGGAAACCCAGCTACCTAAAACAACTCGAAGTACAGAAGTGAGTGGAAAAAAAATAATTTCTTCTTGCCCAACCATCAATCCATAGACCAATATTATCATTTTTTATCATTCCTCTTTATAAAGTATATCCAGCGCTTCATTCTCTCAATGGCTTTCTAAGTCTCCACCGCCATAGCACTTTCAATTTGCGGGTCCTTTTTAAGTTTAATTTCATCCAGTATGGCTTTCTCCTTTCTATACATTACCTTGCCTGTCGTAAAGTTGTCAGGGCGGTTCTCAAAGCCGAAATATGCACTGACAGATTTTCAAGCGTGGCTTCACCTCGGTGCGGAAGAATATTCCAGGATGTACCTGCTGCCATTGAAAGAGCGTAGATGAGAATCTTTAGATGCTCTAGCTCCAGAAGTTTGTTACCTTCCGAACCCGCCAAATTCCATACCCTCTTGAAACTGCTCTCCAAAGATTGCCACTCTGCATCTTCCCGAAGGTTATTGTGCCTGACCATTAAAAGGGACATATCGATATTGATTCCCGCCAACATTTTCCAGTAGTTCATGGCCGATTGTCCGGCTCTAGATTCCCACTCCTTCTTCTCCCGGTTCAAAATTTCCTCAGCCTCAGCGAGTGTGTATAATTTCCACTTCATGGGATTTTTCCATTTCCCCTTGCCCGACTTACTGTTGGGAATGTATTGACCAGCTTCAAAATTGATGGAAAGCCTACGACCCTTATATTGCTTACTCAGGTCAAGAATTGCAGATATTTGAATCGCATTTGTAACCGGATATATTCTACCAGCCTTGGGGAAGTTGTCGTATGACGCTTTGTAGTAGATCACCGCTTTCTCCATAGCATGTAAAACTGATTCCCGATTGGTCGCCAACATAGAGAGTCTTTTGAAGGCGCTGGCTAACATATTCATCCGGTCCGCTGTTTCCCCTACCCTGAGCAAAAGGCCTAATTCGGCAATCACCTCCTGCACTCTGCCATATGCCTGGCTTCTGGCTTTGTCAAAGGCCTTCTGTCTGGCAACAGTACTCAGATCAATACCATCGAGATACAAGGATTGAACTTCCCATTTAGCTCTCGCATTGCAGCTAGTGGTCAGCGCTGAGAGTGAAAAATCGGCATTTTCCTTTTGCCGCAAAAGGTCAAATTTCTCAATTGCCTTTTCATAAAGGGCAAGCTGATAATAAATCTGTGCCTGTCTTTCAATTACCCGGTTGGTAAGCAGTGTTAATTCATCTCGAGCCAGGGCGGCATCAATTTTTGCCAACTCATTCAAATATCCCTCAGTATCACCCAGACCCATTTGTATGTGGTTCATGGTATTATCGAGGGCGATCTCAGCCTCTTCCGGTACGATAAAATATCGATCCGAATCTTCACTGGTACTTGTTGAGAATCTAAAAAATGGATCCCCGTAACACTGGTAGGCACCCCAGGTATTGTATCCAGGGTATCGATCGTAAATGCAACTTCTTGCTTTCCTGACTGCATCGCCAAAGTTGTCACCAGCTAACATTTGCTTATAGAATTCGCGGGCAAAATCCAGGGCTGCTCCGTCATTCACTACCCAACCAGCAGCAATCACGGCCTTAACTCCGATACTGATTAACTGAGTCCCGATATTTGCTGCCAACTTGTATCGATCGCGATAATACTTCTCATGTTCATCATTTACAGCTCCAAGATGACAACAGTTGACAAAGACAAACTCCGGAACCACAGGTAACTGTTTGATATGAAATACTGAAATATAGAGTTTATTCCCTATCACCATTCCAGACTGATCCGGCGACTTCTCATTGAAGATTCCATGACCAGCCAGATGGATAATCGAATAGTTTTTGCTAAAAAAGTTCTTAGTGATGGTCGCAGCATCTGACTCAATAAGTGCCGTGGTGCTATAATAATTGGAAAGGTTCTCCGCTACTTCGTGCCCCTCCTGGCGAGCCCCACGTAATTGGCCAATAAAACCTCCTAAAACTGGATCTGCTATGACCAATGCCCGCTGAGTCGCAACCCGTTTGATTTCTTTCCTGTAGTCACTCGTTGAAAGTTGTCGAATCATCCCTGTATGAATACAAAGTGGTTTGGCGTTCAAAGAGTTGTCCTGGAGCAATTCCCATGGATATGAAGCAGTATCCGTGTCAAGAATCCAGGAAAGATTTCCTTTGCGACCTAGCCTCTCCTTCATCTCATTAGGGATCAATAGTTGGAAAAGAGTCCTTGCGATGTCTTCATTCCAGTTGTTCTTTGTAGAAGCTTTCGCAATGAATAAATCGATCAGTGGAGTACTGCTGAATACCCGACCTACCTCCTGGCGTGAAGAAGAGGTAGATGCGCCAAATATCAAACTTGGGATTTCGCTGGTCTCCTGACTCCCGGGATGAAACTTGACGGTTATTCGATTCCACCATTCCGCTGATGCATCCATCGGTATTCGCTTCCACACACCATATTTTGTTATAATCTGCGAACTGGCGATGACAATATTGTAATTGTCGTTCTCTGTTTTGACGATGCTATTCAAGCTGTACATGCAGTTAAGGGCGCGATCAGAGTAACGCTCGATAAATTCAAGATGATCCACAGTATGATAAATGTTGCGATCGAGTTCTCTGATCTTGATGTTCGCCTGGTTGATTCCCGTAATGATCGCCTTCATTGAACTCTCAATCGTTAAGCCACCGTATCCATTTGCCATCAGCAAAGATGAAATGCCAATTTTCTCAAATTCCTCACCGGAACCCGAAAGCTCGATCAGATAATTAAGAACACCCTGTTCAACAGATCTGGAAAGCTCCTGTGATGTCAGAAATTCGGGTTCGCCCATCCCCACAATTATAGCCCCTTTAAAATCGCTCTCTTTGGGAGATCTAAAGAAGTAATTGGTCCCAATCTCACCGGGATAAAGTCCCAAAGCATGTTTGTCGCTGAGAACTTTTCTCAGATTCACATCAATGGCTTTCTCTGCATACAAAATCTCGTCGTTTTGGAAGTGACCTGCCAATATCGGATACTTCGCATATCTCAAATCACCCTGTACGACGGTCACGCTAAGCGGTATTTGGCTCACCTTGAACCTATCGGCCGTCTTGAGACCTAGAATTGTGTTTAAAAAACCTTGCTCTGACATATCAAAATCAATATCGGGTTCTCCCCGAAAGACTTTTTCCCGGTCGATCAAAGGCGGAGGTACCTGGCGAAGAAATTTAGTTTTACCTGTAGACAGAATTTCCTCAATGCCTTCAAATATCTCAGGACTATTTGCCAAAGCTCCGTGAGAGATCTCAGTATAATATACGGAGTTATTATCGCGCATCCGCTGGGGTATTCCCAGTTTCCAGGATACGCTTTGGTCACCTTCCCGGGTATAAATGAATCCCAATTCCTTCTTATCTTCGGGCTGGAAGTCTTTCAGATAATAACCAACCGGTGTCTGAGAATCCAGTCCTGCAATGTAGACCATGTTTGAATAATCCACACTGGCATCCTGGAACCAGCTATTGACCTGTGACCTGTATTTCCTGAAATCATCCAGATCTTTAGCGCTGGGTAAAGGCCAGGCTTCATCACCCATGTAGGTTCGCAGTCTTTCCCAAAGCTGGATATTCGCGTAATCTTCTTCCTCCTCGGAAGTAAGGGGGAGCAAGCCAAGAATCCCTGGGAACTTTCTAAATATTCTAAGTAATCCCTTTTTGGTATGTATGAGGTCGAGTTTGCTGACTTTATTGATAATATCGTCTCTTCCGAACAGGACCGTCAGGATGCGATGAGAACCTCCTAGTGGCGATCCGAGATAAATCAATCGAAATCCTTCCATATCGTTTAGCTTGCGCCAGGTTGAATCATGGTTGATTATAAAGTCTCTAACAAGCACACCCCCCATTGAGTGACCTATGATCTTGATCGGCTGATTCTTTTTTGAGGCCATATCCAATAGCGCTTCCATCCTCGTATTAAACTCATCCGCACACTCTCGTATAGGTATACGCCAGTCGAAAGGAAAAATAATCACATCATATTTATAGGAGAGCCAGGTGACCAACTTATCATACGACGACTTTACTATCGAAGTAGCCTCAATCTTGTTAACTGGATTATACCGGATCTCTTTCAGTCCACCGATGACCATCCTTCCATAGTGTAGCCATAGCTCCTTATTATTCTTCGTTAAATTAGAACCCATGATTCCGGGTAGTAATACAACAATTGGCCGTTCCCATGTCGGTAGGCTGTCATCTGGTACGAGCTCTCCGTATTCAATGGCCCGGTCCTCTTTTGGCACCTCGTATTGGTCAACTGATTTAAATCCAGGAATACTAGCGCCCTGCGCGGCCTTCATAGCCAGATCAATGGCATCCAGAGTACTTTTGTTAAGAAAGTAATGGAAGTGAGATACTGACTTACCCTGGTCAAAAAAGTATTGAATACTTTCCTGCCGTTTAGCTCCCAGGTACATGGAATCCGTGTTCACAACAAGATCGTTGCGTCTCCAATAAAACAATTTGCCAAGAATGATGAGAAGTCCCTTTCCTGAGAAACTTGCAATTCCGTTTCCAGATACCACGGCAAGTGCCTTACCGCCAATAGCCGCCTCTTCAGACGGATCATTCAATACCCGAATGAAAGGGGAATCCGGTATTTGAGCTTCAAGACCGGGCAACACATTCACATCACTCTTGCTGGTTACAGCTGTCATAACCAACTCAGAAAGGATATCGCCTGTTACTCCGGGAAGTAAGTTTAGGAAAGCATTCAGGACATGATCAAGCCGCCTGGAAGCCAGCTTGGTACCGGCAGCGGGACATGCTACCCGAATAAACTTCTGCACTGTTACTACCTTCTCAGTATAGATTTTCTCCAGCTCCCCTAGCAACTTCCAATCACTGCGACCTTCTTCCTTAAGCAGATTGATGTGCTTCTCCCTGAAGCCGCGAGCGTTATTATTTTCTTCACTGTAGCGGTTGATAATATCACCAATGAGTCCTCCGCGCGAATGCGAAAGTATATGAACGATAGCCCTATCTGGCAAGAGTTCCGCCAGCCGTATGGCGTTTTGTAAAGGGCTGTGTGTCAGCGTTCGATGTTGAAAAGCCAGTACTTTGTTCGGATAATTCTCAAACAATGTGTTCCAGACAATTGAACCTTTCAAGTCGCTAAAAGACCCAAGAGTATTAGAAAATGTACCATGAATAAAGATGAAATACGGTGCATCAGGATCATAATCCGACATCTCCTTCTCTTCGTTGGCATCGAAGATCTCAAACTCAAAGTTTGGCGAAACCTTAAACAACTCACCACCTTCTTTGATAAAATTTCTGGTTTCGAGAGCTTTCCGTATCCCGCTATTTTCATCTTCAGGCAGATTGGTGAGCAATTGTCTGACGTCCAAAACCTCAGCTAGCTTGGTCACAGACGATTTCACCACATCTTTCTTTGCAAATAATGTCAGGAGTTTTAGCGCGATTTTCCCCACGTGGCCACGCTCTGATGCCGGACCCTCCATGGCTTCAGGAAGTGTGAAGGTCCCCCTCTGATCACCTCGATCCAGATAACCAGGTATTTCTGGATCTACCTCCGGAAATAACTCATAGATTGAGTTTTTATCCACAATCCACTGTGTACCTAGCTCATCATCCAGTGTAAGTTCAAGTAAATCATCATTGGCTGTTAAATCTATTTCGTACTGGTTGTCGACGTCGCGATTACCTGGTTCGAGGGTATAAGTAATACTACCATCAGCATTTTCGCGCTTTGTTCCATGTACCAGGAGTGTATTCAGAGGTTGCATTCGCTTGTGTTTAATTTTTTCATTTTGTTTGATGCCGGGCCGCAACAATGGATTTCAATATCGAATAGCGCGCTTCAGCCCGCAATTCGATATTGTTCTTTTCCTGTGAACTTCGCAACCAATTGACAATCTGCTGGCCTCTGGTGTTGATCAAACCAGGATTGATACATTTTGAGGAAATAATCAACTGAATCTGCGTGGTCTGCTCCCAGAGATAGTATCCAAAGGGGGTCTTTATCAGTGTAAGATCCGGAAAGCCGATAAGGTTTTTTACCTGTGACTCGGTGACATTTCCATAGACAGTGATAAAGTGAATCACTCCCCTTTTGAACCTGGAGCCACTGATTTCCCTGTGTTCGTATAAGAATGGTCTGCCGAGAGAGTTACGTGCATCAGACACAGACATATGGTCGGGTACAGCATGGTATAGGCAGATCGTATCTTCAAATATATGCTTGAACACTTTGCCAGTTAGAAGTTCGATCTCGTGGGTTCGTTGAATATAGGAGAGTTTACTCCAACTCAGTGTCTTACCGAATACCGTGTTACCGGCATCCAATTGCTTCTTGGCGACAAAAGCCCTCTTTATAGACTCTCCAATATATCCTTCAATCAGGGTTTTAACCTCACTCTGGAGTTGTGAGACAGTATTAACGGCGATATGTTCCTGAAACTTTTCGTACCTATCTATATCTTTTTGGAATGCATCATTTTTGCTAATCTGAACCTTATTGTATTTGACACCTTTGAAGTAGTTTTTTAAGTTAATGCCAAAGGTCATGGAGGGGTGTTCCTGAACCGCACTTAAATATTCCTGATGGCAAATTCCGTTGGACTCAGCACTGGGAGCCCAGCCTGCATCACCAGCGTATAAAATGACAATAATATCGCTTTCGGCCACCTCAGCCAGACATGTGTCAAATACGTCCTGATCAAATGTTGCATTGAATCCTTCTTCATGGACGATTACATCTATCAGAGTACTGGACAGATAACGTTCTTCTTCAAAGGTGACCCTTAAAAACTTACGAAGGTGGGACAGGGAATAATTTGAATCATCCAGTCCTTCAAAGACCGGACTCGTACGGCTGGAGAGAAAGAGTTTTATCGGAGTGATCATGTTCTGACAAGGACTTTACAGGGATCAAGAAGTTACGGATTTCCCCATTTAGATTCAAGTGGGGCAAATTCAATACTGAATTGCACTTACTTGTCTGAAATTACTACTCGATACCCTTGTCCGTGCCGACTAGTGAGATAAACCCGAACCCTTCTCCCACTTTAACCAATTTAAGAAGCAATACCTCCCCAAAATCAGTTCCAATCCCACATCCTGTTGCCGGCAGATTGTTGAAGAATCACTTAATTGCTGTCCCACAAAGTCCACTTTCGATATATGGCATCGCTATCAGCTACGGGAAGATGCCGATCGATCACCGATGAGTTTCTCCTTTATAACTACCTGCTGGTAGCACGCATATGGCGCTCTAATTGCAACTTATAAGCTCAAGTGCTGGTGGCTGCCCTCTCTATGCTTGCTCATAGCTGGATTCGTGTCAGACCGATAAAATCATGCTATTACCTTTGTAACCCAGATCTTCCACTAATCCTGATCGAAATTTGCTCAAAACAAATTGCAGCAGGACCCAATTATTTTCCCTTTGATCACCCTCACCTTCGCTGGAAATTGCAAATGCTGATTTCCAGTTTTCTACATATTTTTCCATCCTATGCAACTGACCGCTATTGCTATCAATGCCCAACCATTTTTTACGTAGATTCCCTAAAACACTCAAGGGCCTAGTTTGTCTGAAATACGGAAGACCTACAAACTTCGTCCGAAGGAAGGATGTAGTCACATGTCACCAAAGTCTTGTCGTCAATCATGAAACCAGTTCCAAAACTCGGATTGCCATCATGGTTCACTACAACTCTTCCAACATTGGGTGCAATCCTGAGGAACTTTCTAAGGAAGTCAATCGGAACAAATTTGTCCTTTCTGCCTATTATCATTATGAATATTTATTCTATATACCGTGCGGCGGATAGTCACTGTAGTGATCCCCTCCCAGTGCCGGTTTTTTGAAATGCAAAATTTAGGCTATTTCCTAACAATTTATTAGCATTCTTAGAGAAATTGATGTGGGACTCACTCTCTGTTCGATTCTCGAGCGCAACAAGGCCTACGTTCTCCACATTGCCTTTGCCAGACTCCTGTACCATAGGCTACCCGCCGAACGTCCAGATGTCTCACTCCAGCTGCGGAATCCTATCTTTTGTCTTCTTTGAGCCGATGCCTTGAGTGCGGATGGCATAGGACCTCATGAGTTGTTAATTATTAACTACAGTATTTAATTTATTATTGATATGACTGAATCTTCAATCTTGCATAATTCTATTAAACTCTCCTCTTCAAATCGAACCTCGTTCTCATTTCCTTTTATGTCTAATAAACCCATGATTGGTCGAGACTCAAAAAAACCATTTACTATTTCACCTTTTACTACTTTCGAATTAGGTAAGATTCCTCCAAAATCTCCATGAACGCAAACTATTATGGCTTGGCCATTTGATAATCCACCTTCTTCTATTGCCTTATCAAACCTATTTTTTGTAATATTATCCTTTTGTTCCTTGAGAGCATCTGAGCTAATTAGTGTATTTGGTAGTTCAACCCTGGTCAAATGTCTAAAATGACTTCCAATTCCTAAAATTGTATCTACGCATCTTATAACTGATGAAGAAAGCAAAGCCTCTATTTTTCCAATTTTATATTTCTTGAGATATTGTGCTATTTGTTTGGAGATATGAAATAATTTATGCTTGCCATATTCTGATAATGGTCAAAAGTTTTCTTCATTGGCATTTTCTGCGTCGGAATGAGTAATAAAATTTTTTTTCATTTAAAATTATTTTGGTGATTTTAAAATTTTCATTTTTCACTTATTGCGCATAACAGGAGTACTCGCAATAACCCTAATATCTGTTATTAAGAGCTAGATATGCAGATCTCAGCGAGATCATTTGGAAATTACAAATATAGTGGGTCACTGTATTGAGAGCCTCCCTGGAACCACTGAACAGAAATATGGCCGAAAATAGACTCTTTTGGGGCCTTTTCATCGTTTTTTCAGCCCTACAATGCCAATTAGAACTCCCCGTCTTTCACAGCGTGACAACTCGATTACCGTCTGGTAACCCTTATCTGCTAACAAATTGATCTTATCAATACCCAGCAAATTCCTTTGCCAGCTTGCCAGCTTCACTTAACCCGCAGGTATCATTAACCCCTTTACTAAATATATCTACTATACCTCCACCTTTCAATTTGCGTAGGTGCCACTTCCTTCATCCTAGTTCTTTGAGGGCTAGTCTATTGCTATAGCTGTCATAGGCTCCGTCAGTGTATACAGACTTCACACTACTACCTGTGATATGTTCAGTATGCTTCATGGCTGGAAGTAAATACGCATCATCACTATGAGTTGCCTTTTCCAGTAGTACATCCGTAATTAGGTTAATTTCTTCGCCCACCATTTCCGTTATATTAGAACTGTATCCACAGATTTTCTGCTGATGAGAACCATGTCCTTTTATTCGATACGATGCATCTGGGTCATGGATTGATTGCATACTGTTTGAACTAATTTTGGCGGCGGCCTTGGGACTTACTTCAGGATCTTTTGTATGACCTTGTGAGTCATTCAAATGGTCTTGTCCATCCACTTGTTCTGCTACCTTATATTGTTCTTCAAACATCCGCTTTAATCCAGCATGATGTGGACTATCAGCTTCGGAGTATATATTGAGCACTTTTCGTATCAGAAAACCCAGTCGTTTTACCCAATCTCTTTCTTCCTCTTTCCGCATTCCATACAAATGATTCGATACTGATTTTGACATAATATCAGCTATAAAATCTTTGTCTGCTTGCTTTATGATTCGTTTGGTTGCCTCCTCATCCAATGTTCTGTAAAACATTTGAAAGGCCTGCAAATCTTTTGCATCCGGGTCCAGGTGCCTATATTGGTTTGAATTAATTTGCTATCCATCCGGATTTGCTTACCACCCAACTTATATTTGCTGACCTAGGATGTAGTTATAGTTCCAAACAATTTCGAGAATAGGTTTACCCCGTTTTCCTCCCAGTAGTTACTCAACCGAACTTTAAAGTCATAATACGTACTTGGAACCGGAACCTCATCATTCAGGTTCGTTAGTCCCAATGCTCTCATAATGGCTATATTGTACCGACAATTCTCATACATCTGCTCATCAGTCCATTCCTGACCTTCCTTCAAAATAATCATGGCTACCAAGACTCTTATTGGTGCATTTGGTCGGCCAGACTGAGCATACATCGGCTCAAACAGTGATTCATCTATTTGACTGGTTACATCTGAGTAGAATACATTGAACCAGGCATTTTCCGATACTAAATCCTCATATTTCTTGCTCCCCAGATGTTGTACCGAACCACTAAATAGATCCTGAGGTGATGATTTTGTGCTCTTCTTATACATATTAATAAAATACGAAATATATCTCGTATTTCATTCCTCATCACTGACTTTTCGGAGTGGCCTCAGCTATTCTACCATCAATGTATTCCAGATGCCTTTTAATCTTCTTGTGATTGAAATCATTCTTTAGACTATTTTGCCCTCGTATTTTCATGGAGTCCACTGCCAGTGTTTCCCCCGCAACTAACTTCCAGTCCTTCAGCATCCTAACAAAGTACTTAGGGGCTTTTTCTATTGGCAGGGCCATTATTAGATCGAAAATAATTAATGGTATATTGTGATGGTCTCAGACCTTTCAGAAGCCACATGACCTCTACGTCAATCTTGCAGGCCTCTGACAACTTTAAACTTGATCGGATTCGCTTACGATATCCGTACAACACAAACTTACATAGATCACTTGGATGATAGGGTATGTTTCCTTCCTTATTCAACTCCATATTCATGAAGCCAAAATCTCCCAAAGACATGGAATCAACGAATAAATCAACAATTCTAGCCCAGCTATCAGCAGCTACCATCTCCTCCATTGAGGTCACAAACATTTGGTTGCGATCTTGCCCATCTTGATAATGCATGAATGGATGGTTTATGATGCTAAAAGATTTTTGAACTTGTGCTGGAGCCTGTGAACTCCAAACTAACAGCATAGCAAATGTTACTTTAGTGAATATTTTCTTAAGACTTCACCTTTAAAAAGTCAACATTGTGTCCAACGTACACCATAAAGTTTCGGCTGACCGGATGGGAAGCTGGACATCTCATGGGCTGTTGCGCTTAGTCTTTATTCTTTGAATTGGTCCTGAAGCATTCTAACAGATTCCACATTGATTTCCAAGGGCCATAAAAGTCTTATTGCCAAGACTATTGACAGAAAACATAATATCCAAAAAATGATTTGACCAGATGCCCCTTTAAACTTTAACGAAAGTATTTCAAATTCTATCGGTCCAGATGTGTATTTCAAAAGCATTACAACTAAAAGAGAAGCAATAGCTGCCATTGGTAACCCCACAATTGATGGAAAATGCTGCATTGCAATCGGTAGCCATATTTTATCGTTGTAGCCTCTCACTACCATTATACCAAAGATGATAACTGTTAAAACTGTAATCAAAGTTGCTACAATATACAAGAAGACTTTCCGGAATTTTCTTTCTTGATCTCCTTCATTTGGTTCCTGACTACCTGATTTTTGGTTACTCATCTTTTGAAGTAAATATGCTGCGGGTAGTTGATTATTTGAACCTCACCTTTCACCTTTTTAAGTTAACATAACAAAAATAAAGATCCTGAAAGTACTCCCTAAGGATTAACACCTTTTCTTCCGGTCAATAAAATTATAAACTCTTATCTAAGAGTTCATTAGCTGATCCGCCTCAGTCAACATCTGATCTGCTCCATGAAAATAACCAATCAAACCAAACATGGAAGCAGCACGATTATAATCAGCGTACAGTTGCTGTCGAATAATTGGATCGTCATATTGCGTGTGAAGTAAAACCCTTATTGCGACAATGCGCCTAGAAATGAGATTCAAAGCTGCATTAACATCGCCATATCGCAACCAAAACAATTCTGCTTGCAATAAAATTTCTATCTGCCTTTGACGGCCATTTAAATCACCTGGGTACATATCTGTCCAGGCATCTGCTGATCGCAAAGCCATTTTGAAAAGAGACCAAGCTTCATTGATTTCCTCTTGCTCGATGTAGTAAACTACTAGTCTTAACAAAGCATGCGTCAGTAGACCTATATAGGATTGTTCTTTAGGATTTTCATTGACTAATTGGACAACATAATTAACACATTGTTCCCATTGGTTTTTAGCATCCTCCCCATCATCTCTATATTCTGCCAGTTCAGCCAAATGCATTCTACAGGTAGACATATCGTGGCGAGATAGTTTGCTTTTAGGATATCTTTCTAAGAACCATTCGGCAATCTCCAGTGCTTTTTGAAGTTCTTCAAAAGAATTTTCAGGTTTTCCTTCTAACCGTAGTAGGCGAGCTATTTTCCAGTAGTTGAGCATTCGGTCCCGCTGATTTGAATTGAAAAAGAGCAGTGCATCTTCTCTTGCTCTATCACTTTCAAAATTATCAGCCTCTAATACTCTACGACGGCCCTCGGCGTGGAAATCTATATTGACCTGGGCCTGACGAGCTATTTCCAATGCCCCTGCTTGATCCCCGATGCTCATAAGCAGATCACTTAGGTTTTGTTGGGCCCGAAAGACGATCTGTTCTTTCATCAAATTGGGTTCAAAAGTGGCATCAGATTGCATGAACGCGATCATCCTTGTTAATAACATTTTAAGTAATTCAGGAGCATCATTGAGCAGTTCGGCTCTCTCCGTAAACTCCAATATCCGTTCAGCTAAAACAAACTGTAAAACCGAATTATGATCTTTCTCTTCCAGATGATCAAAATTCAGCATCGAGATCAACCAATTAATTGCTGCTAGGCTGTCAGTCGAATCAAGCAAAAACTCCTTAAGTATTTGAATGTTTGCTGTTTTCATGTCATCACTTCCATCCGCAATCCAATAATTAGCTGCTGCATTTGCATTACCAGCTAGAATAAAATGTTCCATTGCCTCCAGCCGCATAGGGTCTTCCTTATCCAAATTTGATAAGTGTTTGGCTAAGGCGGCATGACACTTTTGTAATCCTTCCTCTCGCTCGGACGCTAATATTTTTGCAGCCTCAAAGGCTTGATTATGAGAAAAGGCCCAGCGTCCATTATCCCCACCCTGCTTTAAATGAGCTCTAAGTGCCCGACGAACTAAAGCAAATAAAATTTGATCCCATTTGCCAACTGAAATGGCAGAAAAAATGGAGGCAAAATCTCGTTCTCTCAAACCTTCTCGACTCAATGATAATAGAAGGATTAGGTCCTTCACTTTTTGTTCTCCATAAGTTTCTGAAAGTCTATTAAACAGATAGAGATATGCTTTTAGAGGTTCTGCAGGAATTTCCCGAATAACTTCCTGAAGTAATGTTACGATACGCAATTCGGGGTCTCCGCTGAAAGAATCCAAACGAGTGAAATCTTCAGCATCAAGTAAAATGAGCTCGTTTGTAACCAGAGTTAACCAAAGTGGACTACCTGCCCCATAGGCTGCATTTCCAGCTTCGCGATTAATAAGTTCATTATTAACTGGATCTGGTAGTTCCTTTCCAAATCGCATACATATTTGAGTACAAAGCTCTTGCCCAATTTCATTGGATAATGGAGGAAGTGTTACAATGTTTGCACGTCGCGCCCTCATAACCCCCAATTCAGGGCCCTCGTTAGCACTGGCGATCAATTTTAGTCCTTGGGGCCAATTATCTTGCAGAGGCAACCAGTTGACATATTTTGCTTTTTCTGTTCGTTCAAATTGATCCAAGGCATCTACCAGAAGGATAATTGAATTCTGTTCTGAAGCTTTACGCAGTAATTCATCAAATAGCTTTACAAGGCTTTCGTAAGGCAATTCTGACAAATGAGCTTCCTCTTGGCCCAACAATGTAGTTAATAGGAAACACCACCTCTTAAGCATAAAATTTATTTTCCTTGACCGCGGTGTTATTCCTGCTGAATGAACTAAAATAAAGTGGTCTGACCCAAACTCTTGCGCCACCTTAGCCATTAATGCACTTTTACCAGAGCCTGAGGGCCCTGTTAAACAAGTTATAAATTGACTATCTGGATTTTTTGAAGCAAGAACTTCTTCCCACTCTTCCTTTCTGCCTACATAGGTTTGTCTCAATCCACTAAAAAAAGCTTCTAATTTACGCTCCTCTTCTTCTTCCCAGCGAGTAATCGCCGGAGATTCTCCCAATTCTTTTTCTATGGCAGCCCAAAGATCTTCTAAAACCATTTTGCCCAGATTTTCGAGTCCAACCACCCTCTGCTTATCACTATCCCAACCACCGGTGTAAGTGCGAACATGTTCTGCTTGCTCTTTTTTGAGTTTCTGTTTGAGAAGTGTCAACTGGGCGAAGTGATCTGGTTTCGTTTTTTCATCACTATACTTTTTCACCATCTCTACTGCCATAGAATCGTACGGCAATGGCGATCGAAAGTAATAGAAACAATGGCCAGGCTCGTGAAGTCCATATTCGATTTCAAGAGCTGTTACACTTATATTTTCATAATTCTCAGTCAATTGGATTGACTCTAAGGCAGATCTAAGTTTCTGGACTGGAGGCACCCAACCATATCGATCTCCGAGAAGAACAACCATATAGGGTCGGCACCTATCAATTTCTCTTAGGCAAACCTGAAGGGTTAACTGTTCTCTCATTTCTTGATTTTCTTCATCCAAGGTATAGACACCCCAACGTAAATCTACAGGAGTAGGTCTTGCTCGCAAGGAGTTAATTCTTTCTTCCAATTCAGGAAAAACAAAGGACTGAAGATAATCCCGCTCAGCCTGCATATCCAGGAAAGTGCTGGAAAGAAATATAGACACATCAATCCAGGATTTATTTGCATTCATAAGAATCTACATAAAAGTCAAGTTAAAAAATCAATGAGCTTCCTCAATCACATCCCCTACTTTGATTGAACTATATATCCTAGCAGCATTTGTGTAATCATCAAATATTGTTTTAAGGGCATCTTCGTGTTTTTCCCATTCGCTTGGAATGGAAAGGAAGATCTTCCAGGCCAGCTCCCCTTTGCGTATCATCAAAACAAAAAGTCGAACTGCCTCTCCATTTAATAATGCTTGGCCCGAATTTCTATGGGCTTCATCCGCCTTCATTTTATTTGCCAATTCTGGGGAAGAGACAATCTCGGGCCACCATAACAAACGAGGTGGATTTTCCATAGCCTGGGCTATATGTATATCAGGAAATCCTGTCATAGCTAGGCTTAAGTCCAACCACTGCCGCATATCATGCCCAGGAATTGCATTTGGCATAAAGGCTATAACTAAAAATTCAGCCATGTTGTTACCCCGGAAGATAGCTTCTGATTGTATGGGACTTGGTAAGACTTCTGGTTGCTTTGGCCAATCTTCTGGTATACTTAAAATTATTTTAAGGTCAGGTAGGGTTAATCTTGATGTATTTTGACTTTTACTTTCAAAAGATAAAAGCCAAGCAGGAATAAGATCAGTTGCCGTTTTGTCTAGCTCAGCCATTATTGCAAAATTTCATTGTTTTGAATTTGAATGTCTAATTTGTAAAATAATTATATTGTCATCAACATAAATATTTTCTGCCCCCTAGATGTAAATTAAATCCCCATTTTATTAATCCTGGTCGAAGAAGAATAAAGACGAACATTTGGAATATTTACATGGGAAAGAGGAACAGATGAGTTGTCTCTCAAATATATGATACCATCGCGATGGTATTTTTTGCTATACTTCATATTGATCAGATGAGACTTATGGGTTAGCATGAAACCAAAGTCTTCTAATAACTCACGGAAGACGCCAATGGAGTATGAACTAATAATATCAGACCTTTCAGTAGTGATGATTCGCGTACATTTTTGGAGCCCTTCACAGCGAATGATTTCGTCAGGAAACAAGAATTCGCATCCATCAAGGGCTGGTATAGATATCAACTGCCCGCAATTGAGCCGTTTTGCTTCACGAGTCCTATCCTTTTCCATCAATTGCGAATGCAACCTATGGTAAATGCAGTAACGGACAGTAGACACCACCTCTTTGACGTTTAATGGCTTGACAAGATACCCAGAAGCACCGTCAGCAATTGCCCTCGAAGCAAATTCAAAAGATGAAGCTGTGTAAATTGTCTCATGGGGAAACTGAAGAAATCCATCCGGAACCTTCCCACTTTTTACAGAAGAATCAATATTCATGAAAAGAATGTCAGGGAGATGGCTTCTGATGGCTTTGATCGCTTCAAAATTTCTGTTACACCGAGCCACTACCCGGAGATCCTGGAAACTTGTTACCAGGACCTTCTCCAAATTATATAAAAAATTTACGTCCGTATCTATCAATATGGCTCGCATAGCAAAGGTATTTCACAGTGTCAGTGTTCAATATCGATGCCTAGAAACCAGTTGCGAACCTCTTGCCTATCTCGTCCCTAATTCGATAACTGGCGAAATCTATAGCAGTTATGAGTATTCAGTGCTAAGTCAGGTTAATGTAAGGTAACAGTTCTTACACACAAAAGCAATGTCCTTACGTAACTTTTTAACCATTTACTGATCCTATGCAATATCTTCCAAATTTCAGAATCTATAAGCTCAATTTTCCTGATAAAGGGACTTAAATATGCACGGCTGTACCGAAGGTACTGAGATACAGGTTGTTAATGATGCTGGATGCCGTCGATCCCAAATTGAACACTATTACGGAAAGGATTTAAGTAGAAGCGAGATCATATATTTTAGAAAAAGGTTAAGTGCCTGTATCTTTGACCAGATGGCTCTAATGCAGAAGTCCATAGAAGGATTTTAACAAATAATAGATCATTTTACCATTTAGATAGAGCTGTTGCTTCGAGCGATTTTTGGAAACAAAGCACAGCTATTTACACCGATTATCAGTCCAGGGCAAGAAAATCTGTTTGAAGATAATATAACCGAAGTCTATTGAAGATACTTCTTGTTCATTTGATAAGAGCTCTTCTTTGGATTCCAAAGATAAGATCATTATCTATCTTGGAGCCTATCTCTAATTTTTTCCAAAACCTCCAACCATGCAGAGTCAGTATCTTTGTGCGCCGTGATAGGTTTGCCATCTTTTGGAATTACCTGAAAGGTGTTAAGAGGTGGTTGTTGCCATAGACATGGACGAACGATTACCGGCATGATGACTGCCTTCCCTTCATTATGGCGCTCGACGGAGCGTTTGAGTTCTACCTCCTTGATGAACTTGGATGCTAAAAAATCAGTAGACACCAAAAATATAATGAACTCCGAATGCTCCATTGCATCATTGATCTCTTTATGCCAATCTGATCCGGGTTTAATTTGGCGATCATCCCAAACTTTTAAGTCGATGCTATATTGAAGAGAGTTTAGCCAGGACTGAAGTTCCTCTTTGTATTGCTCATCTTCATGGGCATAGGAAATAAATATTTTAGCCTTATAAATATCTTTAACATTTCTTCCTAAAACTTCCGCTATAGAAATATTACGATTACACTGAGTACATGTAACCGATTTCTGTCCTTGCTCTTCTAACGCCAACACTTTTTCTTCAACGAATATGTAATTACAATCTTTCACTGGGCAATATCGGATAACTTCAACGACAAGCCGATCATTGACCTCTCTAAAGATTTCATCTAACCAATGCTTCCTAAATGCATCTGCTTCCGCACCGACAATTTCCACCCGAATTTCCCTCCTGTGAGAGATGGCCTCGATCTTCGCGAAAACATTGTCTTTGTTGATAAGAATGCCCGTACGCCACCAGTTATTTCTCTCAGCATATTTGTTTAGCTTCACTATAAGGCGAGCAATAATTCCATTATGCAAAAAATCATATTTGTAACCATATTTGATTGATTGATTACTATCCCACTCGAATTCAGGCTTTTGATCATTCAAAAATTGAGGAACTATAAATATATCCTTCTCATCGGCTAGCTGAAAACATATTTCAAAGTTTCGCATGAGCTCCAGGAATATTTGAATTTCCCGCTCACTTCTGAATCTAAAGTCTTCTTTGTATCCTTCCTTTTCCTCCTCTTTCATATTAACTGTCAGATCAGTCATTGTGAACTCCCCATGTCGTGCCTTAATCTGTTCATTCAAGAACCGATAAATGATTCTAGTCGTCTTCCGCGGGTTAAGGATAACCATTTCTTTCAAAATGGTATTATTGGGAAAATGGATGATCACTCCAATATCCGTAAGGAACCTGCTTAGGGTTCCAGCATTTTGCTCTGATATATCATGCTCAAGACAGATTTCCAAAAACTTATCATACTTGAGGTAGTGCAAGTCCTGACTCAACTCCACCAGTATATTTCTGACAGCCAGCCAACCTGCACCAAGATCGTATCCGATCAAATCCTTCAACTTCGGTGCCATCTGAAATTGCACACCAATACTCTGTTTTAAAACATCGATATTCCAACTCTTGGCAGCACTCACCGAAAGAGTTTCTTTAACATTCCAATCCTCATTTTCTTTCAAAGTGGTCAGGTCATATCCCTTGATGGAAGGATCTTCCATTTTATTTTGAACTACCAAAACCGGACTATGTTGACTGAGGTGGCTAACATTATCCAACCAATAATTGAAAACGAAATTCTGTTCCTTTTCAGGATATTCCTCAGCATCGGATTGCGTTTCTGAATCCCACACCAATATGTACAATGCCCGGTTAGTCAGGAAGAATCGATGCGTGTTATGATAAATTTCCTGTCCACCGAAATCCCAAATATTCACATTGACTTCCCGTCCATCATCCAAGCGTATCTGCCACTTCTTGATCCGAATCCCATGGGTCGATTTTTCATTCGGATCATATTGATCCTTGACCAAACGTTTTGAAAGAGAAGTTTTTCCAACACGACCATTTCCAACAAATATCAGTTTGGCTTCATTAATTCGGGAAGCAGAACCTTCTTTTTCGAGGTGTTCCTTCCTTGCATGAGCAGACTTTTCGAAGATCAACAATTTTGAATTGTCAATATAGTCGCTATATGCCTTGACCGTATTTTCTTCCTGCGTTCGTTCCCAAAGTGCTTGATCTTCAGCTTCAAATCGATTAAAAATTGCCTCAACTTCATCAAAATACTTACCATCTGGAAATTGGCTTCTGTAGCTATCAATTAAATTAATTTCTTCATTTGATTTTATTCTTTGAAAAAGTTCATCTTCCTCGGTCCTTAGTCTCAAATCGTTTATCGATTTCATTGCCTCCTGACGATACGTGCCGAGTGTGGTATTATCTAAATACTCTTGGTAATTCTTAATGCTATCTGTGCTCAGGGCGTTTTGCCAAAGCCTTTCTTCTGCTAAAAACTGATCAGAATCATCTTCCACATTTTCCTTGATCAGATCATCTCCAGACTCCTCGCGAAGTCTTTGAATATCTGACAATTCAATATTTATACTTTCAAGAATCTTACTTTTTTCAGCAATAGAAGATATATCGAGGTATTTCCTGCGGAGCGATTCTATTGTGGTTATTTTTTCATTGATCTTTAGAACGACATCCTGAATATCATCAGGTCCAGATCTCTTAGAAGGTTCCTCTTTAAGTAAAAAGCCACTTTTGAAATCAACAGTATTTAATTCATCAATTAGATCTAGAAGTGCTGAATTGATTTGGTTGCGCGCAATGGAGTAGTCCTGCCGTGAGATTCGCCCTTCCCTATTGTTACTTTCATTACGATCAAACCGATTGTTCAATAATCTGTATTGATTGAAAAAATCTGAATTTACATCTAAAACCCTTCCTAATTCAGTAAATAGAGATTGAATTCTTCCCTTTGAAATAAATTCGCGGAACTGACTTCTTACTGGTGCCATATACGCCGTTGCGTTTGATGAGGAAGTATCTTCAGTAGGCTCTGAAGAAACGGACTTTGAAGACCCTTTGAGGGGCTTGAAATAAAACATTCCACCTTCATCCCCACCAAGATTTAAAGGAACTATCACAACATCCTTCAGTACCGAGTACAACTCTTGGACACCCACTTCGGAAGTCAGGTTTTGCAAAAACTTGGTCAACTGAGAGGTGAATCGATTTTTCCATTCCGAGTCCTGTCGATGCAAAAGCCAGCGGGAATTAAAGGATTGTCCCTCAAAACTCGTATTTCGAGTTTGGGTAGCAATGTTGGAATAAAAGTAAAAATCGATGATGATCAATACATGCTGTGCGTGCATTCTACTGATTGCTCGGTAGATTCCATCTTGATGTATTATATCCATATCAAAAGGAAAAATCCCAATCTCGTTAGGACCATCTGCAATTTGACCGGAAAAATATATGATGACCGAATCACGTTCTTTGGAAACCTCTGCAAGGTTATTGAGTTGCTCATAGATCGCATGACTGGTGGCTTTTTGGTTATGCAATTCCGTTATAATGAATCCATATCTCTCCTTTAAAACTCCTGCCAGCTCTCTAGCTTCTTTGATCCGTCCTTCTTGAGGTGAAAAACCAGGGTCTTGATACTGATCAATTGCAATACTCAGTAGACGAAATTCTTCCTCAGCCTTTTGATTTTTGCTGAAGTCTTCGAAGTATCCTTTAATAGCATCAATACCCCGTAGGGCGATTTCTATGGGAGGCCTTTTCAAAGGGTTATTGTCCAGAATCAATGATTTAAGATTCGGTAATTGAGCGATTTCCTGGGGGAGTGATTCAATTTCATTGTTTTGAAAATCGCCGAATTGTAAATTTTGCAATTCCAGAATTCCTTGTGGAACTGAATTGATTCTGTTGTCAGAGAATTGTAATTCTGTCAAAAGCTTGAGTTCCAAAATCTCGGTAGGAAAGTATGAGAATTCATTGCCATTTAAACTTAAAATGGTCAACCTTTTTAAGTTAGCTAGTCCATACAGACTTCTCAGTTTATTTCCTGAAAGATTCAAATCTTTCAACCAATGGCATTCAAATAATTCACGTGGCAAGGATGTCAGGTTAAGATTGCTTAGATTGAGGCTCTCAGTCAAGCTTTTTCTTTCTTGCTCAATTCGCTCTAATGCAGTATTCATTGCTATCTGGTTTTTCTAGATTCTAGCTTTCTATTGATCACGTTTCCACAATTTCGGTTTTCAAGTTCCAGAACCATGTGCTACACGCCGTAAGTTCCGATGCCTTCTAGTGTTCGAATTTGAAGCTTTCTCTTTTCACCCGATGCTTTGTTAACTGCTCACGTCCACATCTTCGGCACATTACTGGCTGAATCGCTCCACATTGGCCCCCTGAAATAAGTATTCCTTTGGTAGATAGACATCGGGTAGAATAGTCTGATTCCTTAGTCTTTCGTTGTTTTCCAAATCGCAGCCCTTCAGATCTTTCTTATACATAACTTGATGGTCTTTATCCATTGAATTTAAAAACTATAGACCTTCCAGCTTCTAACAAAGAAACGAGATTATATGCTTCCAGAAGTTCCCTGGTCAACTTCGAGGCCAAGTTGGGATTACAGTAGAAAAAAGTTATTACAAAATGGATGTAGGTCTTGATGGTACACAAATTACAGTGCTTCTGTTCCATCCAGTGAGTCTGAATGGGTTTTTTGGTCTCTGCCAGAATGGCACTTTCGATTTGCTTTCCCTGGCTACTGGGGTTCCCTTGAAGCTTACTTTCATCCAGTAAGGTGACCTTCCGGCAGAGATGTTTCAATTGCGGACTTACCGTCAATTCAGAAATATAAAGGTATCTCCCGGGTCTCGACCACCTTTCCATATCCAATTGTAGCAAATGATCTTTTGATCGTTGATTATAAGGAAAATCCAAGGTCAACGGACTCTGGCCTGGGTGTACAAATCTTTCCAATGCGATGGCCGGCAACTCCATGTTGGTAGGATGTGTCAATCTAAATATAGTAAAAACGCAACAAAAACTTACATCCAGATACGCTATTATCCATTCCATTTCAATTGTAAAACGTTGTCACTTTCGATCACAAGACAAGGATATCTGAACGTTTTGGATGTTGTCCCTTCCCACTCACAGTTTAGCCTGGTCATACCGATTTGTCGCGGAAGTTAGGATCTTGGTGGGTCACAGGTAAGTTTACCGGAATGTGTTATGTCTTGAAAAAGGCCAATCATCCTACTGTAAGTGAGCGATTGATTCAGGAATATAGAGAGTCCTTGCTTGGGGAAGATCACTATGAGGGCTCACCAGTTCGTTCGATACTCTTGCGCAGAAAGGCCCACATTTTCCACTTTGCCTCTGGCAATTTCCCCGACCGTAGGCTATCCACCGAACATCCAGATGCCTCACTCCAGGTGCGAAATTAGAACTTTCTTTATAAACCCGATGCTTTAAAGGCATGGAATCTGAACGACCGGCTACCAACCGTACTTAGTGCATGCGGAATGTGGATAGCCACCTGTTCTTGCAGACAGACTTACTTTCCTTTCCCTGATACTAGATAGTCCAGTGCTGCTTCTACTCTTTCAATATTTTTCATCAATGGAACATCTGAGTTTCGTTTTAAAGCGTTCAGTATCTTTCTTGTCCTCTCAGCATCACCGATTCGCAGTTTTTGTGAATAAACCAATTCTGCAATGGCATTTGTAACACATCCTTTTGTGAAATTACTATTTATTTCTCCGGTTGACGATTCAATTAAGTCTAAATCGCCAAATTTGGGAATTTCCTGAATTCTCTTACTTAACCCACAAATTATCCCATCAGAGATCAAAGGTAAAAATTCTTTTAATGCATCTGGGTACTGAATAATATTTTCCGAAATGCTTTTCGCAATCTCATTTTTCATCCTCAACCTTGAGGTTGTTGCTTCAATATCGTCACACCTTGAAAATTTCTCATCAAGCTCCCTAATTTTTTCAATTAAATCAAAATTTGATTTCGCCTTGATTTTTGATTCATCTAATTGATCCAATAGCCCAATGACACCCAGTAACCCCTCATTTATTGAATTCAACTCGCTTTTATATTCCCTATTACTTATAACACCTTTCATTTTATCTGCCTTCAAAGCATTATATCTTGAAGAAATTAGGATTATTTCCTTGCTAAAGCTCAAGAGGAATTTATTTGAAATATCTAATAATATCTTTATTGCCTCTTCTGATTTTCCTTTTAAAATTAGGACTTTTAGTACTTCCTTCTTCATATGATTTTCTTGCTTGCCTGCAACGTGAGGCCAGTTGTCTGTGATTGATCCCCACAGTGCCGGCTCTTTTGATATGCAAAACCTATTAGGATCGGTCAACAATTTACAAACATTCTGGGATAGATCACTACGGGACTTGGTCGCCATTCGATTCCCCTGCGCTCCAGGGCTCCGGTTTCCACATTGCTTTTGCCAGATTCCTGGACCGTAGACAACCCGCTGCACGTTCAGATGCCTCACTCCAGCTGCGGAACCCTATCTTTAGTCTTCTTTGAGCCGACGCTCTGAGTGCAGATGGCGTCTGAACGGTCTGTGTAGATGGCGTGGCGGGCTTCTGCCCGCCATGAACAGCTACACTATGTTGACTAAATCGCCTATCGGCGATGGCTGGCTTTATTGCAGATAATTTCGGAACTCAAGAGTTTTCAACCACAAAAATTCAGAGTTATGAAAATGCACGAAAAAAAAGCCAGACCATCATCGACAGAGCAAAGCTTGAAGTTAGTGGTTTTCAGGCGATGTATGAGCGATTGGACCAGAAAATTGTTTTGGGTGGATTATCTAAGTCTACTCTTAACAACTGCGGTAGGTGTCTAGCCAAAATCAGTATATTTTGGCATTCCTGCACACTTACTGGAAGAAGAACAGATCAATGGTTATTTGCAGTCTATTCTAACCAGCCACAAGCCATCCAGGAGCTACTTTAAACATACTGTCTATAGCCTGAGAATTCTATTCTGGGTATTTGGTAGAGAAGATAAAGCGTTGCGTTTACCAGGTTGGAAGCGACATAGCCCTTTGCCAGTGGTCTTGCGTCAGAGGAGTGCAAACGACTATTCAAGTCAGGCAATGTGCGAAAGCATCGGGTTATGTTGAGTTTGATCTATTCTGCTAGACTGAGGTGTAAAGAAGTACGTAATCTAAAGTGGAGTGATCTGGATTTTGATCGTAGGGTCATACATATTCTAAAGATCAAGTACAATGAAGACAGGTATGTGCCTTTGAGTGATGTGATGGCTAAAGGTCTACTATCTGGTGGGAGGAATGGTTGACTCAGGATCCTGTAATTTCTCAGTTGGATCCTTTACTGGCTTATTCGCAATGGATGTGGGTTTTCTAATACGTAATTTACGGATATGATCGATCAGGTTATCAATTTCGGTCTCTGTTGTGGTCATATCGAAAATAACGCGGTTAATGTGACCGAATTTGTTTTCGAACATACCTGGCAGCCTGATTTCCTCAACCATGATCGGCAGAATAGGAATTCCATGTGCGTCTGCAGTTTCTATCTCCCACATTGCAACTTTGGAATAAATAATCTCTGCATCGATCACGAAGATCATGACCCGAGCGTTTTTGATCACTCGCTCCAACTGATACTTCCAGTCATCACCAATGCGAAGTTTTTCTGTATCGACAAATGTCGTTATCCCCTTGTCACGGAGTTTCTCGGACAATTGATTGACCAATACTTTCTGAGTCCTTCTATAACTTATAAATACGGGTTTCGGAGATTCAAAGATGCTTATATCCCTGGATACGTTCCACTCCCATTTTTGCGGGTCGCGTGGTGTTAATGGGTCTTCTTTCACTTCGTCAATGATATAGCTGAATAATTCAGAAAATGTAATTCTACCGTCTCGGTCAGCATCGATATAGTCGCTGGTCAAACCTGTGACGATAATATTGGTGAAGACACCACCCTTCTCGTTCTCCATGGTGGTTTCGTCCTCATCGCATGCGGTCAAAGCATATAGCCCTTTTGGAACACCCCGTACATTATTGAAAAATGCACCGCTGTGACAGCAGTCAGCAACCACTATGAAGTTTCGACAAGCGGATTTTCTGAATTGAGACAAAATAAACTCTGTCTCCAGACATGTGGCATCAAGGTACTTAGAATCCGAATCAGAGAAAATCAGGTATAAGGATCGATGCTCACCCAACAAACCATGGCCAGAGTAATAAAAGAAGATGACGTCATTTTCTTTGGCCTTCCGGCATACCTCGGAAATTTGCTTTCGCGCCTCAACGAACTGTGGGTTAAGCAGTGTCGACACGACAAAATCACTTCGGTCCCTGTCATTAAGAAGGTCGCTAAAGCGCTGCACGTCAACAGAAACCGTGTTGAGCCTTCCGATTTGGGGGTCATCAAATTCTTCGACACCGATCAGCAGTGCATATTTATTCTGTACCGGTACGCTCGGTTTGTCTTTTAAGGCTAAACCCATGACGTTCGAATTTGTACTTAAATTAGCCAAAACCCACATAAAATTCCATTTCAGCAGTTTGAAATTAGATATTCTTGAGGCTTGCCCCCTTCAGAGTAGTGGATGTTGATAAACATTCAGGTTTCGAGTACTCGGGATGACCCCTCTTATTTAGGTGGATAACATGCGTTTTATTCATTTGCATGCGAACAAAAGTCAACACATGGGAAAACTAAAGTGAGTGGATCAAGTCAAGACAATCATAAGGATCAACCTGGCAACGAAGAAAGTAAAAACCACTGCCAGGCGACTACATGTATCAAAGAACACGATTAAGCTTTATCTGAATCTTCACAGGGCATCGTGAAGAGAACTGGAGCAACTCCTCCATCTAAGCGAGGCAGAGTTTGAGCACATCATGTATGGACAGCCATGTGATCAAAATCGCGAGCATCAATTTGACAGCAGCATCAGGAGAAAATCAAAACATGTACCTTACATTTGTAAACCGTGAGTTATACACAAGGGATCGCTACCTGGGTCAATAACCCGGATTGAGGGAATCAGGGGGCAACACATTCGGAATACGCAGTTGTTGTATGAAGCGGTCATATTTTATAGACCTTACTCTTATTGCCTTCTTTCTGCTTAAGTCTATTATTAGCCACAAGTCTATCAGCAGCTTGGTAGCAATTTGGGAAATCCTTTAATTCCATTATGGCTTTACTTTTGTTTTATTCGAAATCGGTTGGGACCTTTTGTCAAACGCCTGATCAATATAGAATTCAGGATTAACAGTGAAGTCGCCCCATTTTACTAGCACACAATATCTATCATCTTCACTCCAAGAACATTTACCAAATGCAGGGATATAGTAATTGTGGCTAAACTCTCTTATAACAGTTGAATCGATTATTCCAACATAGTTGTGGGTTCCACCACATGCAGGGCAATTATACGAACCTTGATAAATGGAATCGTACATGGAAGGAAGTACTATTCCAAGAATACCATTTTTTGTATTATTTACACCATTGTAAAGAGATGCCTGAAGCTCTTTCTTAATGTATCTTTGTTCGTGAGACCCAAGATTCTCCGAACTTCTTGAACCTATTAAAAAAATTGTAACTGTTGAGTTAGATAAATAGTCTCCTCTAATTTTTCGCATAATGTAATCATCATCCCAAGAGATGATTGGTTCATCTAAGGATTTGTCAATCATATCAATGTCCATTTCATCACGAATATGATTTTTATAGGCAATGCCTTCTGTTTTAAAACTTATGAAGCATTTGTGTGCCATAGTGTTCGTTTTAGGTTGCTGACAACAGTTTGGCTATGCGCAGTGTCCCGAAGGGCATTGCGTATAGGTTTTGTTGAACTAAATCGCCTATCGGCGATGGCTGGCTTTATTGCAGATAATTTCGGAACTCAAGAGTTTTCAACCACAAAAATTCAGAGTTATGAAAAATGCAAGAAGAAAAAGCCAGACCATCATCGACAAAGCAAAGCTTGAAGTTAGCGGTTTTCAAGCGATGTATGAGCGATTGGAACAGAAAGTTGTTTTGGGTGGATTATCCGAGTCTACCCTGAACAACTATGGCAGGTGTATAGCCAAGATCAGTGTACATTTTGGTATTCCTGCACACTTACTGGAGGAAGAACAGATCAATGGTTATTTGCAGTCTCTTCTAACCAGCCACCAGCCATCCAGGAGCTACTTTAAACATACCGTCTATGGGCTGAGATTTCTATTCCGGGTATTTGGTAGAGAAGATAAAGCGTTGCGTTTACCTAGTTTGAAGCGACATAGCCCTTTGCCAGTGGTCTTGAGTAAGATGGAGTGCAAACGACTATTCAAGTCAGGCAATGTGCTAAAGCATCGGGTTATGTTGAGTTTGATTTATTCTGCTGGACTGAGGTGTAAAGAAGTGCGTAATCTAAAGTGGAGTGATCTGGATTTTGATCGTAAGGTCATACATATTCGAAAGACTAAGTACAATAAAGACAGGTATGTCCCTTTGAGTGATGTGATGGTTAAAGGTCTACAAAAGTATAGAGAGGCCTGTAATCCAAAGGATTATGTCTTCAATGGCAAGGCCATTGGCAGTAAACTGAGTGCAAGAGGAGTCCAATGGGCGATCAAGCAAGCTGTGAAGCGCTCTGGCATCAAAAAGGATATTACTGTGCATACCTTCGTCACTCATACGCCACTCATTTACTGGAGTTTGGCGTGGACATAGACACCGTACGGAAACTGTTGGGACATGCTCATTTAAGTACTACTATTGTCTATCTACATGTTGCCAGATTAGAGAGTACGGAAGCATTTAGTCCGATAGATCGATTATACCCGGTCTAGCAAGTGATCAAGTCCGATGCCATTGGCCGGATCATATCCGGTCAGTTGCCCCTTATATTGAGCAGGTTAAATAGTCACCAGATAAGACACCTGCAAGCCATACGTTCATGTCGTACACCGGCATTGGGTGGGCATATTTATATCTGTAGCCATTGTCATAAAACCCACAAGCGTTATCATTCTTGCCGCAACCGTCATTGTCCACAATGTCAGAAGACTCAGAAGTATCAGTGGATCCAAGCTCAGGAAGCAAAAGTTCTACCCTGTCCCTATTTTCATCTGGTCTTTACTATTCCCCATCAGCTTAATGACCTCAACCTGGCATTTTCACGGCCCCTGTATTCTATTTTGTTTCGTGCTGCCTGGGAAACATTGGATTCGTTTGGGTGGAACCACAAATATCTGGGTGCCCAACTTGGTGCCACCATGATACTGCATACATGGGGTTCCAATTTATCCTACCATCCTCATTTACACTGTATCGTTCCAGGTGGAAGAGTAACGATAAAAGGCAAGTGGCGTCAAGCCGAAACGAAAGGTAAGTACCTGTTTCCAGCCAAAGCAATGAGCATAGTGTTTCGAGGTAAATACATCTATTATCTAAAAGAATTCATGGAAGTCTCTGGAATGTGTCTCGATTCACTTCAAGATCAACTCTATACGCACAAGTGGACTGTTTATGCAAAACGCGCTCCCAAGACTCACCATAATCTCATTCATTACCTGGCAAGGTATACACACCAAATTGCCATATCACCAAAACGTATTTCCTCTTTCGACAATCAATCTGTGACTTTTCGCCTATACCGACTATTGCCATCAGAATCAGAAAAAAGTAATGCAGCTATCTGCATGGGAATTTGTACGACGTTTTGCTCAGCATATTTTACACCATGGCTTTACTACAATTCGAACATTATGGAAGCCTTAGCTCTCAATGGCAAAAAGATCTTTACCCTAACATATCTCCACCTTAGTCTTTAGATTCCAAATATTAATTGCTTTTTCTCTAGTCTGACAGAGCCGAGCGATTCCGTTCAACAGAGGATTCAATAATGGGTCCGATGGACCACTTGAATCCTTAATTATTATATGCCGTTATTGAATTACACCTTGCCATTTCTTTCTTAGTTCAATGTTTTTTTCGATTATTGACTCCCTTAATTGTATAAATGATTCGTCAAGAAGTAGTATGTTCTTTGCGAAGAGAGAGTTGTAGTTAATCAGAATCTTACTGACACGTCCTCTGTTTCTTAACCAAGAATCGAATCCTAAATAGGATTTGTCCTTTGTCAGTTCATTTAATTGATACAAAATGTACTTTTCAATTATTCTGTCACATTGAGCTATATTATCTATGTACTTAATTGAAATAGAATCAGGAATATTTAGATTTTGTGCCTTTATCAACTCTAATATTGCATTGTTCGACTGTTTCAGAGAATCAGACAAACTGCCTATCTCTTTGTCAAGTCTTATCGAAAGATCCAAATCAGATGGCAAAACTTTCATGGATGCTGCGGATACTTTTGTCGCTATATCCTTCAGTAATTTTGTTTGATTCTCAAATTCGGTACTGATTGATGAATTAAAATTGACAAATTCATTATGTGAAAATAATATTTTTTCCCTTTGAAACGTCGCAGTAATGATCATCAGAACTGTAACTGAAAAGGCAAGGGTTCTTAATGTATTTCTAGATCTATCTATAACCCGTTCAATTGGACTTTGCAAAAGGTTGTCTCCTTTTAGTTTACTCAATCTGTATTTTTTTATCTGATCAGGGAATACATTATAAATCAGAAACCATAATATTGGACTCAGCGAAAGCCCTACGAGAATGATATCAAGAAGCCTGTTGAATTTACTGAAGCCTAACTGAATCGTTAAATATAGAATTGAAACCGCAGAAATCAAGGGCACTAAAAGAAGAGTTCTGAATTCGGACGATGACGATTTTTTTAACCGTTTTAGTATTAATTCTACGAGAGGATCGGAGCCAAGATTGTAATTCCAAAAGGTTCTTTTATCGATTGCATTAGGCAAAGGACTTTCATCTAATTTAACTGGAATGATTCCCTCTTTACTTGAATTCCCGGTCAAAGCAGCATCAAGTTCAATCTTTGTATATTCAGTTAAATAGTTTTCAGAATGGATGATAACGACAATTGTTGAATTACTATATATGGTTTGAAGTTTACTTTTAAGTTCAGTTCCCAGTGTTTCCTCTTGTTTGTGAATGTAGTGGTACACTTTAAGATTCCTGTTCTCAAGTCTTGTATAGACTTCTTTAGCATATAAGTAGTCATCTGTTGAAAATGATATCGCTACATCAAATGTTTTCATTATTCTTAATAGCAGTTTAACGAGAGTCTGTGCAATAACACCTGATCATTCTTTCATTCTTCAAATAGGAGTCAACGAGATACACTGTACAGGATTCGGTTCGATTTAAAGATAGGGTTTACTACGGTGCAACAGAGGGTAATTGTACAATAAATATGGAGAATATACTTGAGTCCCAAAATAGAAACAATTCGACTTTGATTGGCCACCAACCAAAAGTTACTGACCTTTTCGTCACTTTTTATATTGTCCATCTTTGGCTTTATTCATTATCAGTCAATCTTCTAAAATCTTCATCACTCCATAGGTCCTTGAAATCTTCATCTTCGCTTGCCATCAATTTGTATGAAGTGTCTATATCAATACACCTACTGAGATTCGCTAAACATTCCTTCTTTTGAGACAACAAAGAATAAACACAAGCCTTATTATAGTAAGCCATGGCGTCCTTCGGGTCGATTTCTATTGCCTTGTCGTAGTTATCTATTGCCTTTCGGTATTCCTTTAATTCAGAATAGGCATGGCCTCAATTTAACAAACTTAATACAACTTACCCAGTTCTGATCTGCGTTTGCCAATATGACGTGATGGCAGCCTGTTAGCTGCAGCTTGAATCCTCTCTAGACCTCAATGCTAATGAAAGAGGTATTGTCCCTTAAAACTCTGCTTTCTCTTTCTCTCTTGGAAAGCAAATAATTTTGAGAAAATCCTTGAATTTGAAGCCCATAAACCGTGGGTAAGGGAGTTGTTAGTCCCGGTCAGGTAGGCTTTAAGAGGATAATTAATCCGTTATCGAAACGTCCTGCATCATTTTCCTGTTTTGTGTTTTTGACATATTTATAGAGGATTCTATCCATAATTATCGTTTCTGCAAGGTTCCTATTTTTCCTCGGAGAATTAAACCAGAGAATATCCCACTCCCCCATTTTAGAATCTTCCTTTTAAAGGTACGTTGATTTCTTTGCCATAAACTATCAAACGGTAGGTGGAGTATTCCGGCAACAAGACGCGTCAAAACTTTTATATAGCTTTGTATTCTTACATCAATACCCAATGCTTCCTGTTGTAGATTGGTAATCTTTCCGTGAGGAGAAACTCTTGATCTTTAGATTCCAATTACTAATTGCCTACACTAGGATGACAGAGCCGAGCGATTCCGTTCAAAAGAGTACTGTATGATAGGTCCGATGAACCACTGTGAATCCATAATTATTAGAGTTTCGTCTTTATTTATCTTTATTAAGATAATCATCAACTGGTGAAATTATTAATTCATCAAAATTCTCTGTTAACTGCTTTTCCGATCTGTAACGTTCGATATTCAAGAACCAAGGAAATCTTTTAAAGAAGTCAAGCATTCCATGTTCAAAGTCGGATTCGTGAATAATGGGAAGAACTGGAACAGAAGGTAAGTCAGGAACAAATCCTCTAAGTTCTTGTAAAATACTTTTAGCATTAGTCAAATCTGCAATTACAAATCGTGACATTCTTGCTAGGAGTCCTACTGTTTCGTCTACTGTTCTGTCAGGGTTTTTAAAATCAAATACTATAGGGATGAAATTTTTTCTCCGAACTATTGACCTTATTGAATCTATGATTTTTTTTTGCTTTGGCTGGAACCTACCAAGAATCAATACAACCTTTTGATTTATAGTGTTTATCTGTTTTGTCAACTTTTCGCTAGATATTAAATTATAAATGAATTGAGCCAATTCAATATCATCTAAGGTAATAGTTGATTGAGTTGGAGAAGTAATAACAAGATTTCTCTGAATTGCACCATCTAATTTGGTTTTCCATACAGAACTTCCAAATACTTGAGATTCACTGAGATTTGAATGGGATAAATTGGAGAGAACAAACTTACAACCTTTCAAATTTGAATTTTGCATATTCGAATTTGAAAGGTTGCATGCCTTCAGCATACAGTCATTAAAATAAGAGCCTTCAAGATTAGAATTTGAAAAATCTGTTTCAAGGAAATAAATATGTGAAAAGATTGAGTTTGATAAGTTTGCATCGTTGAAGTTGATTCTCCATAGCTGACATTCATATTTATTCCCATTTGTATCATAGGAATATTTTTTCTCAATTGTTGTAAAGTCAAATCCTTGAAGGTCAATAATTTTTTTAGGATATACCTTTCTCCAATTATTCCAATAATCTACACCTTTTTTGAGTATCTCAATTTGATCTTGGTTTGCCATTCGTAACTACTTCTGATATTTTATGACTGCTAACGCTTCGGCTACAAGCGTCTGTATTGGCTAGCAATCTAAAGCCTATAAACTTCTTGTTAGCACTCGCAATTTAACAAATTTAATACGATTATTCCAGTTCATAACTGCGTTAGCCAATATGAAGTCTTGGTAGACTGTTATGGCTCTCCGTTGGTATCTCAATGAACCGATCATTTTCGATCCATGCATAAGGTGGAAAATTGATCGTACCATCACCATAATAATAATCAAACCCCCTGGCCAAAGGACCACCGTTGACGGGTTTGCTCCAATCAATATCTTCAGGAAAATACAGGGTAGAACTCTCCTTCTTCACACCCGATGTGTCAGTGAAAGCCCAATTCCATCCCAAATGCCATTTTCCAATACAGGCTGTATGATATCCTTCGTCTTTCAAGAGTTGAGGTAACGTGATATCCGACTCCCTAAAAAATGGACCACCAAAAACACCCACTATGCTATGTTGTCTCCGCCAATGATAGGTTCCTGTTAGCAAGGCAAATCGACTCGGAGAACAAATACCGGATGAACTGTGTGCATCGGTAAATCTCATTCCCTCAGCAGCGAGACCATCTAAGTAAGGTGTTGGAATTCTGGAATGGGGATTCAGACAATTGAGGTCGCCATACCCCATGTCATCAGCATAAATAATCACAATATTAGGTAATGGCTGTTCTGATCTACTACAGCCGGAAAATAATAGCACCGTCAGGAAGCACCATATAATATTATTGCAGCCGTTGTTACTCAAAAATGAAATTATTACAATAATTAGCCATGTCGTTTACATCCTGAAATGTATCAAAAGTAAACTCATCCAGGGCCCGGACTTCTTCACCATGAATAAACTGCCCTTTGTAACCCAGGTCCCGCAACCATTCAATCACCTCATTTACGCGATCTTCACCGATGTGTCTGGCCTCAATTTCGACTAATATTTTGGGTTTATGACTTTTCAAATAATTCACACCTCCCTTGAAGACGTTCAGCTCATTGCCCTCCACATCAATTTTCAGCAACACAGGTTTGATGGATGTCCGGGAGATATAATTATCCAGGCTCTCCAGTTCGATAGTTTCTACTCTGTTGATTTCAGCCTCCGGATTTTTATCCAGTATAGTGGCACCTGGTGATGAATCCTGTTTGATGGCATTTACCGGAATGTACAATGTGGCGGAACCCGGCTTATCTGAGATTCCATATGGTTCGACGATTACATTGCTCCATTTTAAAGACTCTGTCAGTCCCTTGAGGTAATTGTAAAGGACCTTTTGAGGTTCAAATCCGACTACTAACCCTTTTTTACCAACAATTTGTCTGATTTTATTCAGGTATCCTCCCTTATGTGCGCCGATATCAAACACGACATCACCCTTCTGAACCGAATCCTCAATGTACTTTATTCCACCGGGGTCTTTCCTGGTCTTGTAACTATGGGTTCTATACCAGATCTTGAGTCTTTCCAACATAGGTGATGGTTCTGCGTTGCCAATTGGATTTCGCCCATGAAGGTACCCAAATGTACTCAAACAACCGAATTACTATAACCCGCTCAATTGCTGGGAAACTGTGCATGTTCAATGCCGGTTACCATTTAAATCAGCCCGAAAACCTGTGTAAGATCCCATCCACATCAAAATCCATGAAACTGTCAATTGTGTAATCTGCTATCTCAAAACAGGAATCCCTGCTGCCATTGGTAAATGCAACAACTGTCATACCGGCATTCTTTGCGGCAAGTATGCCTGAATAGGAATCCTCGAATACCACACAGTCTTGTGTGTCGATGCCCAATCTCCTTGCCGCATTGAGATAGATATCCGGTTGAGGTTTCCCTTTTCTTTCAAATTCAGCAGATAAGATCACATCAAAAAAATGCAACATGTCCATTTTCTTCAGGACTGTCGGAATAATTTTTTGTGGCGAGTTTGTTGCCAGTCCCAGCTTAAAGCCTGCATCCTTTATGCTTTTGATGAAGGTTCGAACCCCGGGTATCTCACAGGGTTCGGTTTCAATAAAGTCGATGACTCTGGATACGACCATCTCTTCCACTTCACTGTACTTCGTTCCTTCCCAGGGCTGTTTATTGAACCAATAATCAGTCACTTCCGAGGTAGTCATTGATTTTGTGATGGCAGCTTCTGCATGAGTTACATGTACTCCCAGGGCTGTAAAAACTTCGTATTCAGCCTGACTCCAAAATGACTCAGAGTCAACCAGGACGCCATCCATGCCAAAAATCAGGGCCTTCACGTTTTCTATTTAATTTCTTATTGCAAGGGTTCCTGATTTCGCTAACAGCAGGATGTTTCTATGTAGAACCACTGTTTTAAAATCACACTTTTACAGTTTAACCTAATTACCAGCCTCATCGCCTGTGGTTGAAATCTTGAGACCTCAAGTTACCCTTTTCTCCTGATTGAAAACTTTGTTATCTAATTTGAGGAATGCAAACCTATCCTGTTGCCTTCTGAATCAGAAAACAAAGCAAAAAATCCACTTTCGTCAGCGTGCTGAGTCTTGGGTGCCAAGATTTTACCCCCATTTCCTTCCACACGATCCAGAATGATTTGCAGATCATCTCCTCCATGGAGATATATAGTAACTCCCTGAGACGAAGGTTCATATCCCTCTCCCTTAACAATTACTCCCGTTACCATTTGGTCCTGGTAGGGCAAAACCCCCATCTCCATGCCGGGCATTTCAAACTTTTCGATCTCTATTTCCAGAATTTTTTCATAAAAAGAAATAGCCCTGGAAATATCAGTGGCCGGGATTTCGAACATGGCAATGTAACTGGACATATCCATAGATGTAATATTTAAATACTCTGTGGTTTCGTTAGGATGTGATCGATTGCTTATCAAAGTATCAACATAAGCACCTACAAGCAGGATAGTTAGCATCGTAATACCGGACACTCTTAGCATAATGACATTTTAAGTGAAAGGTATTACGGCCGATTGATCGAAAATTGTAAAAATGCGACAACACCGTCTTGGCAAAATACAAGCGATGCACAGGCCAAATTGCATTATCTAAGTATGAGCAACGGGTCGGTTCGGGTCCCTCGTATTTTGTACGCAGCTGGGAACAGGTGGGTTTTTGCCAGTCCTGGTCTAACATTCTTAATGCTCTTTCCAAAAAAGCTAAGTGAACTGATAGCTTTAGACTTCATTATGATCTCAAACGGGGCCTCCACCATCATTTATGAATTTTTCAGTAAATCCCGGACAAACCGCATTGACTTTGAAATGGGTATGTCGAAGTTCATATGCCAAATGAATAGTATACATATAAACTGCTTAATATCAGTTCCCTGGTTATTATTATACGCTGATCGTCTATTTTTCAACAATACAATTGTATCTTATACAAATAGTTAAAAAGACTACGGCCTTCCATATGACATAAAATGCATGACTCGAACCTCAAGTTTGGCATATCCCTGACCTTATCTCCTCCATCTTTGAGATGCAAAAAATTGTTAATCAATCAATAGCGAACCATGGCAAACGTAAAAATTATCCTGATTGTGGACACAGCACGCATATTCAAGGCGGCGGATAAGAAATCGAAGAAAAGCATTGATGCTTGTTGCTCTTTTGTGGACAACACCAAATATATAGGACCTCCTGGTGACCCCGAAAAATATGAGACTTTTGTGGAGCAAGGTCAGATCGTAGAATGGTCTGCTGTAGCCAAAGATCCCCACACCTGCGATTGTGTATCCGTCGATTCCATAGCACATGAAATGGGATCTGGTAGCACAGATCTCTTTGGCAGCCCGGTTTTGATAGGTAGTGGAGGCGTTATCCGGGCTACGGTTCTAGCCCAGGAAACCACGGGATCTTCCGAGACGTACACCCTTCGTTTTACTGTTATCAGAAACCGTGATGGATTTACCGAGGCATTTTCGATCGATCCCAAGCTGGGTATTAATAATTGACCCTGATTGAAGTGCATCGTTGGCCACTTTCTGGTTTCTTCCCGGTACTATTCTCTATTTGTTTGACCGCAGCGTTAGCTCAGGACCAACGGGTAGCAGACAGCCTAAAGGTCATATATGCTGAAGGAAACTATTCGGATGAACAAGCACTCGAATTGCTTCGTGCCCTGGCATTCAATGAAAGAAGCGACCTCCAACAGGCAGAAGCATTCGCTGAGTCGCTTCTGGAGATCGCTGTAGAAAAGAACGATCTCCTTTACCAATATCGGGGTCATCTACAAAAAGGTCAAATTAAACTACAGCAAGGTGATTTAGAACTGGCTCTTGAAGACTTCTTCAGAAGTCTGGATGCGGCGAAAAGAGCAGACTATCAACCTGGTGTAGGAGCTGCCCATAGCAGCATTGCCGATATTTATTCAATCAATGGCAATAGCAGTAATGCGGTGCAATACTATAATCTGGCCATCGACATTTTACGAAATAATGCTGATACTCTCACTCTGGCCTCGGTACTGCTCAATGCTGGCGAAGAGTATTTTCGTTCAGGCACTCTTGACTCAGCCTCGACATATTTTGCAGAATCAAAGTCACTGTTTGAAAAGCTTGATTATCCCATTGGGATCGCCTATAACATGGGAAATTCCGGAATGGTGTATGCGGAAGAAGGCAGGGATGATGATGCCAAGGAAGCCATCAATGATGCAATCACCATTTTGGAGGAATTAGAAGATTATTATGCGATCTCGGATTATCTCACCTATGTGTCTGACATATACTTTAAGCAAAAGGATCTCTCATCTGCCATTGAGTATGCTCAAAGAAGCCTGTCCCTCTCCCAGAAGTATGGTTTAAAGGAGCAAATCAGCAAAGCCAATCAGAAATTGGCGACTTACTATGAATACATTGGCGATCAAAACCGTGCATATAGTTATTTCAAAGCCCACATCCATTTTCGGGATAGTGTGAATAATATTCAATCGGTCCAGCAAATGGCCGATATGCGAACCCAATTTGAAGTCTCACAAAAACAAATCGAAGTAGATCTTCTCAATCAACAAAAGAAGACACAACAAGTCGTTGTCCTGGCTACCAGCCTGGCACTGTTTCTTATCGCACTGCTGGCCTTTGGACTCTATAAGCGTTACCTCTACATTAATCGCACGAAAAAAATTATTGAAATAGAACGCAATCGATCGGATGCACTCCTTCTGAATATACTCCCGCAGGAAACAGCCAAAGAATTGAAATCCAGGGGAAAAGTGCAGGCCAAAAAATTTGACTTGGTGAGTGTCTTGTTTACCGATTTTAAAGGATTTACGCAACTGGCTGAAAAATTACCCCCCGAACTACTCGTAGAGAATCTCGATCTGTACTTTACAAAATTTGACGACATTGTTGTCAGACATGGACTGGAAAAAATCAAGACTATCGGAGACGCCTATATGTGTGTCAGTGGTCTCCCGGATCCCGTAATGGATCATGCTCATCGCGCCCTTCTTGCCGCTTTTGATATGATCGACGTTGTCGCTGAAATGCAATCAAAAATCACATCTCATACACCCCTTGAAATCCGAGTAGGCATAAATAGTGGACCCGTTGTTGCCGGGGTGGTCGGAAGCAAGAAATTCGCTTACGACATCTGGGGAGATACGGTCAATATAGCATCGAGAATGGAATCCAATTCGGAGCCGGGAAGAATAAATATTTCAGAGCATACCTACCAAATGGTGAAAGATATCTTTCCCTGCACCTATCGTGGTGAAATTGTTGTGAAAAACCGTGGCGCATTGAGAATGTATTTTGCTGAAAGATCCTCGAAAATGAATGCAGTCAGAACAATTAACATTTAGTCGCGATATACATAATGTTCTGTTCGCGTCTCTGAATATTGACATTCCCGCCTGCCAAAGTCTTGTATCATACACAGGAGCCATCTATTAACGGATTTTAGTTTCCGTTTTTTTTGTTGGGCTTACGGTCCGGCTGCATGCGCTGTCCAGCCAAGTTCTGTGTTAAGATTCTAAATCTTGATCTTTAATCATGGTATTTCAATGTATCCCACATCTATGCAATTCGAAGGTGGGATGGCATCATGCAGCCTGTTGGCTGTAGGCTCTTATTTTCGCAGAATCCTTCTATTTCCTATTTCTTCCCTTCTCCTCTTTTGGTCTGGTCCTGATTGGCAAATCCCCATATCTATCTCAATATTTTTCCCTCTTTCCGGTATTCTTTTCGAATGCCGTCAATTATATCGGCCATGTCAATCATATGATTCGACCGGTCCATTGCTCTCAGGCAACAAAACTGAACGACATTCATGATCTCTGCTCCTGTGAGATCATATTTCTGTGCAATACTGTTGATTTGACCATTCACATGTAAGGTCACTTTCTTTGGAAACGCCTTTTTCCAGATCAGTAAGCGCTCAGCCGGGGTCGGAGACGGGAAATGAATGACGGATTGAAACCGGCGCACAAAGGCATCATCGATATTCGATTTGAAATTAGATGCCAGAATGACGAGTCCATTATAATCTTCGACACGCTGGAGGAGGTAAGACACCTCCTGATTGGCATATTTATCATGAGCGTCCCTGACATTCGTTCTCTTTCCAAAAAGTGCATCAGCCTCATCAAAGAATAATATCCAATCTTTATTCTCAGCTTTCGCAAATAAATTGGCCAGATTCTTTTCTGTTTCTCCAATAAATTTGGAAACAACCATTGATAAGTCAATTTTATACACATCTCTTCCCATATATTTAGCCAACAAGCTGGCAGTCATGGTTTTACCTGTCCCCGGTGGCCCGTGAAATAACACACGATAACCAGGCTTTAGTTTTTTCCTCATGTCCCAGTCTTCCAATACCTGATTGCCGTGCTTTAGCCAGAGTTTGAGTTCAGCCACCTGTTCCATAGTTTCAGGATTCAACACTAAATCATCCCATTCAAACGCTGTTTCAACAAGTTGAGCCGGAAAACGCAGGCTGAACTGCGGCCTGGTCATTTTCCCTCGTGTCAATAGATCAACCAGTTCTGTTGATATGATCAATTGACCACTCATTCGTGGCTCACCCTCTTCAGGCTCATTCAACCAGACAATGCGGGATTTCACCAGAAATGCATCTTGATCGAACAAGTTTTGCACACTGGCCCGCTGCACGAAATCCGTACCACACAACAAAAACATCACGGTTTCTCCGGTTGGCAGAAATCCCCGGAAGTTTTTTCCCCTGGTCCCACCAAGCTGAGGAAAATCTCCGGAAGTTTTCAGGTACTCCTGCATCAAATTTCCCAGGAATTCGGGATAGATATGTGGCACCAGAGCAAGTATAAGCACCAGACGCTCAGCTGTTGAGAATTCGTTCTGCACCACGAATTTTGCATAGAAGTTTGAAGCCATTTCCACTGCAGGCGGATCAAAAGAAAATGAATCTTTTGCTTTTTGGAAATGCGATTCCAGCCGGTATTGAATACACTGTCGCAACCAGCCAAGCTCCCGGCGGATAAATTGATCAAGACTCAGGAAGTATTCGTGGTTCATAGGACCAGATTTTAATGATTGAGTTGTTTTCATTAGGCATGAGCCTGACCGGGATCCGGCATTCCCGGATCGGGCTGTCTTCTGCGACGGGGCTCGCTTAAGTCGATATCTACGATGCTACAAGACCCTGAGGAATCAATTTGAAGGCCTCCTGTCCAGCTCATCATCATTACGGGGATTGGACCAAGCTGGTCAAATAGCCGGGCTCGAACAAAATAGGCGCCACGGTTTGGTTCCAGTTCAAACCTGGCAATGACTTTGACCTTCTTTCTATCTCCATTGGGTCTGGTAAATTCATATTGAAATATCAGGCGACCATTTGGATTCGGAAGCTCAATCTTTGTTTCAACTAAATTGGCCGGAACAGCATTTGTAACATGATTGCCGTAATTCGCTTTGATAAAGTGGAAGGCATGTTGACTTACCCATTCACTCACCACTTCATTCAGGTTATTGCAGGCTGACAAATTGGTGACATAGCCAAGTTGACCGGTTACCGGTTGTGCTGGTTGGGTCTCCTCTTGCCGGTTGATTTGTACATCGCCCAGATTGTTGACAGGCGTCTGCTGTACTACATGGGTCAATTCATGTGCCAGCAACCGTTGACCTGCCCCTGTTTCGGGGTTGTATTTTCCCTGATTAAAATAGATGTGATTTCCAGTGGTAAACGCCTGTGCATGCAACTTTTGATTCATCGATACTGCTTCATCATCGGTGTGAATATTCACCTGCGCAAAATCCTTTCCAAATGCTGACTCCATTTGCTTTCGCACCCTGGTTGACATCTTTTTGCCTCGATTTTTTTTCTTCCTCAGTTGCTTTGACAAGCCCTTTTTCGAAGGTGTCGAATGCCCCCGGGTACTCTTTTGTTGAATTGCCTGATTTTCTTCCTCCTCCCTGGGTTTTTGTTCATTTGGCTCATGCATAGCTTGCACCGGTTCTTGATTTTCTTCCTCCTTTTGTGTCTCGTCAGCTTGTTCCTGGATAAGTTTATCCTTTTCCATCCGGTCCTCAGCCGTTGTCAATTTCTCATCTTCAGCCGGGGTGGCCAACGAGGTTCTCTGAATTGAAGAGATCTCTTTTTCCTGAACAGAAGGTGTTTCATGATTAGACCGGTTTACTACGGCGTTGGCAACCGAATCCGCCTCTTTCTCATAGCGATCACCCGGCTGGCCTACGGTCAGTTTGGTTTGGAAAAAGGATTCATCCTGCTTCTCTTCTTCCTTTTGCTCCATCTTCTGGAAGAAAGGAGATTCCTTTTGTTCTCCCGGCTGTTGGTTTTTGAGTCTTCTTGACTTAGGATTACTTTTGAATGACATTTTTGTGAATTTGCGTAGTTAAGGAATCTGATTATCCACTTTTTCAATAAATATCCGGTCAATCGATCTTAGAGACTCTTTATTCCTGAGCTCATCCGCCTTTATTTTGATCATCGTATTCAATTCTGCTCTATCAGGATTTTCTTTGAGTTCTTGTTCGGCTTTTGCTATTTCCATTATTGATCTATTCTTGGCAAGTAGTTCACTATCTGGTTTTTGCATCTCCAACTTTTGGATCAGAGAATCAGCTTCATTGAATTGGTTGAGAACAATATGGGCTTCCAGTAATACATTTGCTTGATAAAATGAGCGAAGCGGTCTGCTTTCCAACCGTTCAACTTCCTCCTTCACACCCTCTTTCAGGTCCTCATTTTCAGGTTGATCTGCCAACTGGGTAATCTTTGTTTCAAAACTTAGGATATCTTTCATAAATGAAAAGGACTGAATGGAAGGGTATCCGATGAATACCAGTGGTAGTAGAAAATATAACCCATATTTCCATTCAATCGGGCCTTTTTTCACTTGATATATGAAGGCCCAAAGAGCAACAAAAAAGAGAATAATGCCCAATATCATGAGGATGAGCTCATGAGTATACATGGTCTGGAAAAATTGAGAAATTGAGTTCATTTTATTCTATTGTCATATTTGGTGAGGAATTCCTGCGCGAGATTCGTATAGTCTGTAGCTCCATTCGATTTCATTTCGTATGAGAAAATATCCTTTCCCTTTTCCTGTGCCATGGCCAGGGCAATATTGGTCCGGATAGAAGTTTGAAACAATGTACCCGGAAATTCCTGCTTGATTTGCTCTTTGACCTGTTGGTGCATTGTTTTGCGTCTGTCAAATTTCGTCAGCACGATTCCCATGATATCTAATTGTAGATTCAACGACCGTTTTAATTTACGCACATGTTCCAAAAAGCTCAACAATCCCTTGAAGTGTAAAAACTCGGCTTGCATAGGCAGTACAATGGAATCACTGGCGTGCAGTGCATTTACGGTAAGCATATTGATCGCAGGGGGGCAATCAATTAAAATAAAGTCATATGTTGTAATGAGCGGGTGCAACAAACTTTGCAAAATTCTTTCGCGGCCATAAATATTGACCAATTCCAATTCGGCTCCAGCCAATTCTATTGACGATGGCAATAAGTCTAAACCAGCATTTTTGATGATTGAATCTTGCACATTGACATTCTGGCCATTCGCCATGGCCATGATCAGGTGATATATACTTTTTTGTGGTTCCATTTCCCCTAATCCATGAGTCAGGCTTGCCTGCGGGTCAAGATCTATGAGTAAGACGCTTTTGCCAAGCCTGGCAAGTGCTGCTCCCAGGTTGATCGTGGTCGTTGTTTTACCCGATCCACCTTTTTGTATGGCTATAGAGATAATCATGATTTCGAGAGCATTGACTGATACCGACTGATGTATTTTTGAAAATCAGTTTCCGGAAAAATCTTTGGAACCATGTCTAACAATTGACTTAAATATTCTCTTTGCAATTTAAACTCAATATCATTCAGGTTGATTTTACAATACAGATATTGCCATGGAATTGCTCCCCTAAAATCCAAAAGTGTAAGAAAATAATCGTGAATATCAATTTCCATTTTGAAGCATTCTCCCCCTCTTGATCCATCGTAGAGCCAAATTTCGGGCTCTTGATGATTTTCCATAATCCGAAATGCACTCAAAATTCCATCCCCAAATTGCGGATGTTCATCGAATGGCTTTAGAGCTTGTATCAATTCTTTTAAGTTCCCTGGCATGGAATCATTGGATAGCATGTGCTCGAGAAAGAAAATGTCAATCACATTATTAAGATGAAATTCTCCACTAAGTCCAGGATCAGCACTATTTGGGTATATCCAGGCAAGTCCAAAATTCCCAAGTAGATCAAAGTATTTTGAAAAAGCAGGATAGTAATCTATTCCATTTTGTTCTTCTAAGAAAACAAATTCCTCTTTAGCAATGGTTGGTTCTGTATATACCAGATGATTCATTTCCCTAAGAATCTCTACCCTTTGTTTTTGCTTTTCATCTCGAATCATTTTGTCAAACGCTAATTGTAAGTCCATTTTTCTTTTGTTAAAATGAGATTGATCCTTGTTGATACAAAAGTCGTAGTTCGACGATTCGAGGTGTGGTAATAGACGAAAATCTTGATCTAATTCGTGCTAAACGTGTTGTCAAGTCTGTTATACTCCGATAATCTCCATTATGCCGCCTTTCTGAGGTAATGACCTCCGCAAAGCTTTGGTCGAAGATCGGACTGAGGCCTTCAATCATGATTCGACCAGCCGAATTCATATTCACAACCTGTGGTCCACCGGACAGATCCGGAGGCTCCGGGTTACGAGAATGTCGTCCTCCAATTGAAACATTGTCCATTCTGAATCCAGACCGTTTTTTCCGCCAACTATCATTTTCATAAGCATATGGCCCCCACTCCATTGTTATTGAGTTTATGTAGTCTCCGTGTGGTGATGAGTGATAGCTTATCCGAACGTCGTACCAAATCACCTTATCATGATTAACCGCTCCCTGTGCATGTCGCTCGATTTGATAGTAGAATTCAGTATTCAATGCGCTCCTTGCTGGAGTCAGGTTGGAATCCAGAGCTGGTCCACCTAGCATCTCTGTTAATAAATGCATTTTAACCCACCTCTCGCCCCTACCTGTTCTAAATTCAATTGGTAAAGCGGACCAACCAGGTAAAGTCCGACCGGAATTACTACTGGCTGGTGATCCACCTGTTGTCCTCCCTTGTTTCAAATACTCAACTTCAAAACTAGAAGCCTTCCTATTATTTCGAAAGTTTGGCTTCACCAAGGGTGGTGGTTCAGGTGGAGGAATTTTTACTTCGGCAACCTGACCATTCATTCTTTGAATAGTTGGCGGATCTCCTGAAGAGATTGGCATAGTATGTACCCTGATCTTTGCAACTTTAAGTCTGGGGCTCATTTCACCCATGATATTCCAATCATTTTCATGGCTGTCCCATTGCGATTCAAGTTCTTTGTATTTATACCGTTGTTTGTAATCTGAGAATATTCTGTCTAAATCCCGCTTATTGAGTTGAGATCGATCAAAACCCTCCTCGATTCTTCTCTCAATTGCCTTCTTGCCCTTGCCCCATCGTCTTCTTCTGTTCATTAATACCCTTCCTACATCTTCACCAACTGATCGTGCTACCGGATTCAGCCCAAATCTGCGACGTGCATATAAGTGCCAGTATCCATCTTCATCATGATCACGAACTCTTAATCCTAATGTTGGTAAGCGGTCCGCAACAGTCCTAAAGGGTGCAATTGATCCTACAAACATGTTATCAGCAGCTCTCCGCGTAACACCCTCATATTGATTGTTAATTGGAGCCATGCGGGTAGCTACAGCTGTTTTAAACGCCAACCATTGTGCCCGATCTGCCGCCGCTCCACGGATGGCACGCATCACCCAGGCAATGAAATCGTCAACCAGCTTTTTAAAGTCATCGAACAACTCGCCAAATCTCCTTCCAAACCTTCGGAACAGATCTCCAACGGCTTTGATCGCATCATCCAATAGGGCTCTTGCCTTCGTGAGCAACCCACTAGCCGCACTTCTTACTCCACTTCTTATCGCATTCATTGCATTGCGCAGCCAACTGATCCCACTGGCCAATTTACTGAGCAGGGCGCCAATGCCTTTGGTCAGTAATACCTCAAACACAATTCGGCCAATTATTTCCCCGATATAAAATGCCAGATCATAATTATTGAGATTCAGAATCTTGCCAAAGAGCGACTCGGCGAATTTGCGGCCCCACTCTTCCGTTTTCCCGGCGGCGGATGAAGCTTTTTCTTCAATCCACCCGATTATGATCTCAGGTGCATTCTGTAAAAATTCAGTGACCCGTTCAACAAAAGAATCAATATCCAGCAACTCTTCAATACGTTGTGAGATATTTTGCACCCTTTCCCGGATCTGTTGAATGAAGCTTAAATCAGGAACCAAATCCCGTAAGAAATTGATGATTCCAGTCAGGATATTTGGAATATTGATCGTCAGGCTTACAACTCCCGTGACCAAATCAACAGCTTGTTTGACAAATCCGGAGATCATGCCCATGAGGTATCCGCCATAGGTTTGCGGATCCACAAGGAAGGTCAGCATTTTTTCCATCATTCGGATTTTTTCATCCGCCGAATATTCATCCAGGCGATCTAAAAAGGCCGTTGCACCAGACTTAAATACATTCCAAATGGATCCGATGATACCGGCTGGTTTGAAATAATCCAGTGCTCCTCGTGCCAGTCCGATGATATAGTCTATCGCTGCAATTTTGAGATCGTCTGGCAATACTTCCCAGGCTAGTCGAGCCATGAGAGCAACCGCATAAACAGGCCAGAAATAAGGATTTGCAAACAAAATAACCAGACCCGTAATGAAAGAGATAATCGGTCGTAAGCATTCCCAAAGCTTTGAAAGAAGATTACTCGCAGAAGATAACACGGCATCGAACTCCTCCCGAATGCTCGCCACGAATTTGTCGAATTCCTCTTTAATTTGATGAAATACCGTTCGTAAATCACCGATGACCGTGCGGATTGCCTCAATCATTTCAATAATTCCGAGCGAATTGAAAAATTCCGTAACCGCCTCAGACAGCTGTGATATCGTAGTCGTGATCCATTCAATTGCGGGTGCCAGAAGTGATTTCAGGGTTTGAAGACCTTCCTGCAATAACGGCAGGATCTCGTTCGCAAAATACTCCTTGAGCTGGATCAACGTCTCCCATCCTTTCCAATTCGTGGCGATCCATCTCAACGCATTCCATATATGTGGGGCTGCCTGATATAACAGAATTATTGGACCAAAGGGACTGATCAATAACAAGATTCCTCCAATTTTTCGCAGTGGTCCAAGAATGGGTTGAATATAGGTCTTAATTTCACCCCAAACGGTAGCAGCAATTTCCTTCAGCGCGTTCCAAATCGATGAAGCTGACTCTTGTAAAATGCCAAGTTGTGTTTTAATCCAGTTCCAGATGTCAGCCAAAGTTTCCCGAATTGGTGCTGTCACTTCCCAAATCCAATTGGCCGTTGATTTCAGCCATGCCCAGGCATCCCCGGCAAATTCCTGAATTGCTTCCCAGGCGGGTTTTCCATAACTATCCCAGAAGGCCGATACATAACGTGCTACAATTTGAACACGGCTCTTGATCTCATCGAATGCCGGACCTAATAAATCTGATAGGAACTCGACCAGGGCGTCAATTTGCTGGTAGAAATCGCCGCATTCCTCCTCAATCGTCTCGCGCCATTCTTTTAGCTTTTCCTTCGAATTGGCGAAGATGTTCTTTATTTTCTGGGCCAGTTCTCCATTTTGGATTTGTTTCTTTATTCCAGCAAATAAGGTGGCGATTTCCTCAACAATTTTTTCCTTTAGTTTCTCAGATAAACCTCCGGTCAGTAAGTCCCAAAGACCCGGTGCGACCCGGTCAAGCGCCAATCGAATGCCTTCCTGGGTCAATTCAGAAATGTCCTCGCCAACTTCCTCTGCAAATTCAACACCCTGATCGATCAATTCTCCGGCTGTTGCTGCAGCAGATGACAACCCTTCCCGACCAACTGAGATGGCCCCTTCACCCAGGCTAATCAGGTCATCCAGAAGGGACGGTTGTACAATTTCGTCATTTGATTTTTGCTTGATTGTTGCACCCTGCTGCACCGTATGAGTCAACTCGTGAGCCAGAAGATGCTGACCATCCTGAGCTTGCGGGTTGTATTTACCTTCATTGAAGTAGATGTCATTCCCGTGGGTGAAGGCTTGCGCATTCAGATCTTGATTCATCTGTACAGCTCTCGCATCTGTATGAATGCGAACCTCGCTGAAATCTTTTCCAAAAGCAGACTCCATTCCGGTTCGCGTATCCACATCCATAGGTGATCCCAGACCCTTTGCGCGATTCAGTTTGCCTTCGAGATCAGCTGACTGATTAGGTGATTTACCAGAAACTCTGGGTTGGATGACTTTCTCGTTGCCGGTGAATGCGGTCAGAAATCCGGCAAATTGACTCCTTGGTCTGGATCTTTCTACTACCTCACTGAAATTGCCGCTATTGCCGTCAATGGATTCGATCGTATCGCCATGAACAGCTTTAATAATGCAATGATGCTGTTTCTCTTCAAAATATCCAATATCACCAGGTTGTGGATTTTCGGTTGGTTCCAAAGTGCCTTCATCTTTAACACCCCTGCCCGGCTTCCAATATCCCAAATCTATACCGGCCTTCTTGATACAATAAACAGCGAAGATGCCACACCAGTGAGGGAATTCCTTAACGTACCTGACTTGTTCGATCACGGGGTCTGGCCACGCATCATTTGCAGCCAAATGAAAAATTTCCAGGAGATGCTTAGCCCCGACTCTGCGACCCGAACCATCGTCTTTGCTGGCCTCTATCTTTTCGACCATACCTTTGGCAATCTCTACGATCCTGTTTCTCCGGTTGCTTTCGTTGGTGCCACCTCCCACAAGTTGTATAGACGGAGATCGTTTGAACAGTATTGGATATTCTGTCTTTTCCATTTCCTTAGTTCTCCGTTGGATGGAAGAAATAGAATTGATTACCAGCTTTGGCTGAACAGAGGACTTGCTGGTTGAATCGCTATCCCGGGCGAGCTTTTGCACAACCGTATCAGCGACGACATCTGCTTCTTTTTCATATGGATCATTGGGCTGACCAATGGTTAACTTTTTCTGTACTGCTGTATGGTTTTTCTCTTTTTCTTCGCATTTGCTGCACTTTTGTTGGATGTGTTCATCTTCATCCCCAATATCGTAGATGGCACTGCGTTGAAGGGAATCATCTTCTTGTTGTTCTTCATCCGATTCCTGATCATTCTCAATTTTTGCAACTCTTTGTACCGTTGAAGTTGCCAAAGGTGTCAGAAGATCTGCCGGGGCCGAATTGGCGGCAATGGCAGATGAGTCTGCGGCCATAATTGAATTTGTTCCCGGAGGGTCATTTAAAGTATCGACAACATTTGACTCGATTTTTGATTTGGCCTGTATTTCCGGGGTGTCTTCGGGAGCTTTTTCGTCATCTTGCTTCTGGATATCTGTTTGAGTCTTTTCCTGATCACTTTCGAAGATGGGTTTGGGTTGGATTGTCTCGTTTTCTTCCTCAGCTTCACAAGAGCTACATTTGGTTTGAATAGTATTGTCTTTACCCTCAGAAATGCCCATTGTAATCAATTCCTCTGGAAAAAACTGAGCATCACAATAATGTCCTTGCTGTGAGAAGAAATAGCTTTGTGAATGAACAGAGTCAAAAAACGCTGAACCATTCTGTTTAGATTGATAAGTAGTGGTCTTATTTGATTTAGAAGCACGCAAAAATCAATGATTTATAATCAACAAATTGTTACTTTTCTTTTGCCAATGGAATATGCCCTTTCAAGAGCTTGTTTCTGAAATATTGTTGTAAATTTTGAACCCGCATTAGCAGTTCATCGTCAGTAATTTGATTGGTAATCCAGAGATACTCTAGTTCATCGAGTCTAGTCTCGATTACTCCGTTATAAAAACTGTGATCTCCCCTGTGAAGTGATCTTTTTCCTGCACCAGGTATATCTCGGGTCTTGGGAAGAAAAATACCATTGTTAGCATCATTAATATTCCAATGACGCTGGAATTGGCGTCGAATGAACTGTATAACTTTATGATTCCTTTGCTCAAAAGGTATAATGTGGTGTGCTTCCCAACCTTCAACCTTCGTTGGTGGATCTCCCAAATTTTTTCTGAGGTTATGTGCTGGATCCTTGGTTTCTCCTCTTCTTCCAAAAGATTTAATGGATATTCCATCAGTATCACCAAAGGTATAGCACAAAACATCGTCGGAATGCCTACACCATGTATTCGATTTTTTTGTTTTTCTCCAAGTGTGGTTGTTAAACGAAATTTCTTCCGTGTAATAAGGGTCATCTTTCAAAGGTCGTTTAACACCTCCAGCTTTTGCCAGTTCCAGCTCCAAACGAGCTTCTTCTATGTTCAACTTCGGCGACTCCAAGCTCTTGGTGTGAGCAAGAAAATCATCTTCAGATTTAAATTTCTTATTGAGTTGTCTATAAATCATTTCACCAGCCGCCACTTCATCTCCCTGTTGGATTAATTTGTTTAGTTCTGTTTCCGGTAAATTTCGATACGGACGATTTGTTGCTTTCTGCATTGCAGAAATTCGTCCTTTATTTACAGATTCCAATAACTGCTTAGTTCCATCCTCCAGATCATGTGAGACGCCATCGTTAATATACCTCTGGTTTTCACTTTGACACTGTTTCCATTTTTTTCTCAGAGCTTTTACCGATGTAAATCCTACGCCCGTTACCAACCTTCCAATGCCGTAAAGACTTGCTGCCAGATTTACTTGATTAAGTATTACCAGAAACTTTGGACCATATTTTGGAAAAGTTTTAATGATCCAGGATTTGTGCTCATTGATGATGGTAGTTAATATCCCAATTGCCGCGGCAATTCGATCCGCCCAAATTACTGTCTTGGCAAACCATCCTGCCCCCTTAACTGCCCAGCCTCCAAGACCTCCAATTGCCAACGAAGAAACTTCACCAATCTTTGTGATTGTGCTTGTTTTCGTTAAGTTGGAATAAAGAATTAAACCAGATGCAGGTATATATTGTATGACCTCACCTTCATCATACAGTTTTACACCAACAAGTTGATTGGGATCAAGACGTATTTCATATGAACAGGGATCGCCATATTTACTTAGAGCTTGAATTTCTCTTCTAAATTTATTTGTACCACATACTCGCCTTGGATAATCAACAGCAATTTGACCATCTATCCACTTAGCACTCAAGGGTGCGTCATCAAGTACAGTTATGCCCATCTGTCGCAAAGGAAAAATTGGTGGATCCTTGGATTGATTAAGGAGGTCCTGAATAGGCATACTTCTCATTTTCGCGTGTAATATGGCAATAGAGCCCTCTTCGTCATCATCAGATATCCAATCCGTAGACATGGCCTTAAACATTCGATCGATCAATTCAAGTCCGCCTTGCTTCAAAAACTTATCTATGTACGTAAAGTTTGTCGACTTGGAAGGATTGACATACTTACTTGCAGGCTTGATAAACTCATAGGAGACCTCATCTCTATCACCTGAATCCAGTTTGTTTAATATGGCCAGTATTGTGGTGAAATAGGCTGGGCTAGATTTTGCCAACTTGAACAGATAATACCCTAGCCCTGATTCATCCAGCGTTCCAGCCCAAGAAGTAAACTCATCTATAATCTTGTTTTCTAGGTTAATTCCTTTTTGAGAAGCTATTAGCTTTTGAGCAAGAAGCAACCCCGGTATCCAAATGAATTGATTGGCTTTAAAACTCACTTTCTTCCAACTACCATCCAAGTTGTATCCTAAGTTCACCTCCGCTAGCACATTTACAAAATGTCGTAAATCGATGCCATCTATTATATACGGTTTATAGAATTTTTCTGCAATTGAAATGGCATAACCTGAAATACCTGATTCAATCCTATGAAGTTTGGCATCAGGGTCTGGAAGTCCTGTAGAGATATAATTTTTAGCTACATAGCCAATATTGCCAAGTTCCGATTTCACTTTATACCAATCTCCAGGCAAATCGGAATATATCTTAAGTTTGGAATTGAATGGGAGTTGCTCAATAATATTTTCTTGATTGCCCGTAGTAGTTTCAGACCTTAATTTTAGTTTAGGCGATTTGTCCCATTTGACGACTCCTAACCTTTGCCCATCTTTCGCAAATTTTGATTTAGTTTGATCAACAATCTCTTGTTGGGCTTGTTTATCTTTTTCATATTTCCTGGACTGATATGGAGCTTGTTTGGCATATCTGAACTCCCATCCTCCTGCACCCGGCAACATTTGCACAGTCCTACCTGAATCCCCTCCTCCCTGCTGAACCACGTGAGTCAATTCATGAGCCAGCAATCGTTTTCCCTCCTGGCTGTTTGAATTGTACTGACCCGTATTGAAATAAATATCCGAACCATGCGTAAATGCACGCGCCTTCAATTCGTGATTCATGGCTGATGATGTACTATCGGTGTGGATTCGCACATGTGAAAAATCACGACCAAAACCACTTTCCATCTCCGACCTTGTTTGCCCGGACAATTGCTCACCCTTACCCCGCTGTTGATTCAGCTTTGCTGACAAGTGGTCGCTCGCGGGATTTGATCCACTCCGGGAGGCTTTTTGCTGAATTGATTCCTGATCCAATTCTGCATCGCAAACAGCGCATTTCTGTTGAATACTTCCTTGATCCCGGTCATCTTCATCCGATGCGAAAATCGGTTTTCTCCTTAATGGATTCCCTGTGGTTTCGTCCCGAACTACTTCCTCTTCTTCTTCCTTGCATTTCTCACACTTTCGTTGCAACGGTGAAATGGATGGCTGTGGGTTGACTCCGCGATAAGCAGGTGACGAAACCCGGTCCACAATTAGCTCAGCAGTACGATCTGCTTCTTGTTCATACTTGTCATCGGCTCTACCAATTTGAAGTTTCGGTTGAACCGTATTACCTGAAAAAAAAGATGACCGGCCTTTCGGTTGATAATCACCGGAATTGAAAAATGCACGATTCGATTCCTGGCCAAAAAAATCTTGATCTTTTTGGTCTGCTTGATGCTGCTGGGCAGCTGAGGTATACCAGGAATAATAGTAGTGCATACCGAATCACTCAATTGACATCATTTTCACAAAGACGATCGCGATCAGTAAAACGCTAACCCACTCCACTGAAGGCAACCGTTATCATCAATGTGAAATATATTAGCTAATCGTTTTAATCAGGTCTTCTATCTGTACATGATCTTGTTTCATAACCTTTTATTTTTACACCCAATTCACCCATAATACATCTTCCATCCACGGCAAATGAACAATACTGAGATTCCAGGGTAATTGATCTAGTAGGATATCGATAGTTTTTCGCTCAATTGTAATATTCCATCGTGATTCGTGGCGCACCAGCTTACCTTCACGTTGTAAAAAGCCTTCTTGCAAACTCGTATTACTCACCTGACCGAGTGCGCCCCAGTTCCGAACAACAGCTTGTAACAGATGATCGGCCTCCTCCAAAACTGCGGGTTCCAGGTCTAAAAACCGGTCTACAGGTTGATGGATCGGTAATCCACAAATCACTTTCTGCAATACCAATTGACTTTCCGGAGGGTGTATTTGTTGTGTTGCCAGGTAATGTAATGTATGCACTGCCGAAACGCGACAGGCATGGGACTTAAATTGCTGATTTTCAATATATCCCTGGTATTGCCAAAATCTCAACAAATAAGGATGCAATAAAACAATACCTGCATTGTTGATATGCCATTGATCCTGGCTGGAGTCTTCCTTCGATTCCGAATCAATACCCTTGTCTGATGACTCGTCCAACTTATGGGGCATTGCATTACTTGTTTGATCTTCATCTTCCGGTAATGGTTGAATCCTGACCTTTGGCCCTTGCAGATCATTATTCTCGATTTCTCCAGATTCATGGGTTTCAGGGAATTGTGCACCTTTGGCAGAATCAATTATAAGATCCATACCCTTTTGCCGAACCAATTCAAAGACCTGGCGCACTAGCGGTTGGGTAGACCTTAAACCAGTAGTAAGCAAGATTTTGTGGTCTCCCTGAATTTGATTGATCCAGGCTATTACAACCTGCATTGCGTGTTCTTGCCAATTCGATTTTTGAATTCTCCCGATTGATGCAAAAACAGCTTCCCAAAATTGAAATTGTAATGTTTGCAGATAAGCTACAAAGGGGGCTTTAGTGTCAACCTTTTGGCACTCCGTTTCCGTAAAGGTCATCCATTGCTCCAGAAAGTCAGCCAAAACATCGACATCATGATTCACAATCTGCCTGACAACATCCCAAAGAAAGGAAGGAGAGAATTGTAAAATGAGTCTCTCCCGAGCTACATGGTTTGTTTGAAGGCAGGTTTTGAGTTTAAATTTGGCGGTAGGATTTGTGGTCAACCATTCGATCAGGAGCGATTCTTCAAATTCATATTGAAGCGAATTCCTTCCTGTTACAGTGCCATGGGTAAGAAATTCGATCCAACTTGTAAAGTAGTTTCCCTGGATATTTACCTGTTGAATCGTGTATGAATCCATTGCGGATTGCACCTGTTCTCTCAATTTTTGAGAAAACATGCGCATGAAGTGTTCCTTTCCGAGTTGATCCAATTGTACAGTTCCCAAATCAATTTCCAGGTGATCAATACAAGTCACGAATTCTTTCTGACTTACCTGGTCAAAAATTACCTCCATCTGATGCTTCAGGTCAGCCCAGAATATTTGACTAAATCGGTCCTCAATCTGATTGACATCTTGTCGACTGGCCAGATCCAATTGAATCGTACTATTTTCAATGTAATGGATCATTTCTGATTCATTTTTCGCAGTAGGACATAGAACTTTTCAGCAGAACCGGATGGTAGCAATTTGGCCAACTCAGGATAATTCCAGCTTTGCAACAAATCAGATGTTGTCACACCAGCCTGCTCTATCTGAGCAAAAATTTCCTGGAGCTCGTTCTTATAGATGACGCGATCCGGGTTGTCTATGACGAATTGGTCCAAACTCGCACAAATCACATGTGCCAACAACGATTTATATTCCTCTTCTTTTTTAGAATTCTTTCGCAAACCATATTGTAGGATCATTTGAACCACAGCTTGCAGATTCTGCAAACCAGGATTGGTATCGACATGAAACTTCGCCAATTCAAAAGTCCGGTTTCCAATCGACCCGCCCAACAATTCAATCTTTTCTCGGTATCTTGATTTACGTGACCGAAGTGCCCGGTCTTTCTCCATTTCTCGATCGCCAGGCATGTCTGATTGATCAACCTTAATCGCAATTTCGGGTGACTTTTTAAGAACTCCTGGTAATTGAATATCTGTGCTGATCGAATGAACCAACTCCATATTTTGTTTCCATTCTTTAATCGGTAAGGACAGCGACCTGCTATGACCTGGGATCGCCTGAAGTAATGGATTCAGTACATGTTTTCTTTCGGGAGTTGAGTGATAATAGAAATTGTAGAGCTTGGCCTGATTTATGGTGACAACTGCTTCTCCATTCGCCCTGCAACCTGGATCAGGATGATCTCCGGATTCATAAAATTCACAATCTGTAAGGCCCGATAACGCATGGATCAAATCACATTTTGCATTGGATTCGGGGCAAAGGGAAGCACCCCGGTGATACCGTAACCATCGCTTGTACTTCCTTTCAAAATCGCATAATTGTTTGGGATTGATCCAATTGATATCCAGATAAATATGAGCAGGAGCTTCGCGCAGTAATATTTGTTCGTACATCCGGCGCATTTCCTTTTGATTCAAAGGTTTCGACCAACAGGGTAGAACCACACTTACCCTAAATGAGTAGGGATCGGCACCGGGCATGTATCTAGATTGAACGGCGTTGGCATTCTCCTGACAGGGATCCTGACTGGTTTCATCCTCCACTGGTAACTCACAGTGGCAATCCGGATCATTTTGCATTAGACACTGGCAATCGAGTGGTTCCGTATGGTCAGGCCGCAGGAGAATATGTTCTACAATATGCATGCCTACCGGATACATGAGTTCCTTCGTTTTATTCAGTTGAGCTTGCATTTGCTTATCGCGCTCATAACACACCGGGTGTATTGCCAGGATCTGATCCGGATCAACAAACGAAAATGAATATGGCCCACAGTCGCGATCACTGCAAGATCGATATCTTGTCCGATCTTTGCTTGACGATATCAGACGATCTAAATCGGCCCGGGCATCGGCTAGAGTTTCATATAGTCTTGTATTCATCCAGATGATTACACCCCGAACTGGATAATCCTGCTCTTCCTCATGGCATGGATTACAGGGCCGGTCGTCAATTTTGAGATCGTTGGTCATGCTTTCACAGTATACCTGAAATCCGATACCCTCTTTTTCTTGCACAAATGGGAAATGCTTTGCGATCTGGACCAATTTTTTGATCGAAAATGGACCATGATGAACCAGGATTGGATTTACCGCTGAAGAATGACCATCAAGGTGATAATCATGTAATTGAATGCCTTGATCTGTCTCGGCATAAAACCGTTCTTCTCTGGCATAAGCCATCATCTCCAGCAATTTATCCTGACCAATCTGTTCGGCCTCAGCTGCGGTACCATGATCGCTCTGACCTTCCCAAATTGTCTCTCCCTGGATTGTTAAAATGAAAATATATGAGGCACCAACCTGTTTTGACTCCACTAAAAAATCAATCACAAGCGGGTTTGAACATTGTTGGTATACCTCACGGATTGCCACATCCCTGCCTTCAGGATGGTCATATTGACGTGGATGTTTCGCAATGTCATATTGAGAAGTGGTTATATAAAACGAACTGCAGTATTCGGGATTTTGTGTGACCTGCCGGCAAAAAGCATCTTCCCGGCAAGCAGCCTCCAGAAGTAAATCAAGTCCTGACCATGCCTCATCCTCTGATTGAAATCTTTGATTACTTTCCAGCAGGATATTCCATAGAGCAATCTGATGGCAACAATTCTCCTGGTCTAGATAAGGTCTCCCGTTCCCCTTGTATTGCAACAATGGCAGGAAATTTTTGAATGATTCCCATGCCTCTGCGATGGTGTTCCAACTTCTCCAACTTGTCCAATGTACTTTGCATTCCTCATTTAGCTCGTTGGATATCAGGTGGAAATAATAGCTGAATGTATAGTTTGACTGGCATCCGTTTGATACAGCCTGGTCTTTATGTAATTTTTTAAGCCGGATCGGATAACTACAAGCCCAGTGAATGATCCGGGCCAATCCAAATTTGGTGCGAGTTTCAGCAGGAATCCAAGCAATTGGTTCATCCCCGGAAATGCAAATTGTGTTTTTGGTTTTTTCAGGTCGGGCTAAACGAATAACCCCCGGATAGTTCTCTTGTTTTGAGGCCTGCTCCAGCACTTCCAGATACTGAGCGGTAAAAGCTTCCCGCGCCTGTTCCTGTGAAGCATATCCTTGCCAACTCACAAAGTAAATGTCACCAGTACAAGAGTCTTTCAGTACAAAGTGAAAAAGTAAATCGATTTTAATGATCGCTTCACTTCCCATGCAAATTTGAGCAAACTGATAGCCATCCTTACTTGCTTTCAAGATTTCACGTAGCCGGGTGGTGTACGAATGATCCATTTTCTCATAGCATGCGCAAGGATCGTATGCTACAGGTTCGTTTTTATCGAGAACACGGTATACAAACTTTCCAGCCTTACTCTGCTCAGATTCCTTTACGAACGCTTCAAGATTTTTCGAGGTAATCATGCCCGTCCAATACCTGTATTCATCCGACGCTACATGAATTTGTTCCCGGGATATTTTGGGATTCTGCCTGGAGAGATAGATACTTTCTCTTGATTTCTTGTCTCTAATTTCCAGGCGTGGTTGTTTTCCATTCTTTTTGTGAATGATTTCAAGCCCGGATCGATCTGATAAGTATTTTTTGGCGTGTCGAATAGCCAGGTGTTTTGATGAGAAATCTAAGACGCTTTCGAAAAGTGGGTGTTCGCCGTCATCGACGTTCGTTAGCCAGATATTGTATTTATATCGATGTTCTTGTTGCCTGATTCGAATGGAGCATGTAAACCGATCCAGAAATGACTTGATTTCAGATACATATTTTTTTGCTTGCTCCGTCGTCTCAAAGTTTTTTGGGGTTGTCCCAATACACTGGTTTTTCTTGACTAACTCGACCCGGAAAGATCCATGATTTTCCACAACTTGAAGCGATTCTTCCTTTGCATAGGTTTTCAGGGCTTCCAGGAAAGCTTTCTCCGCTGAGCGAATCGCTGTCAAATAGCTCGTTGGTTGCAATAAAGTCTGGCCGTTCTGATTTTCAACTGAATACTGATATTGCTCCTGGAAGGAAAGAGGCATATTGGATCTTTCAAATTGAGAAAGTACTTGCCTGGCAATCAATTCATTCTCCCCCTTGCTGGCATATGTGTTTGGGTGAGAAGCCACAAACTGCCCTTGTTTGGTTCTGATCAGGAAACTATAATCGAGATTTGCCTCATCGCCAGTTGTAAAAATTTCTAACTGGCCAGAATTCCCGAGATCAGTGAGAAGACCTAAAATTGCATCCGCAGGACTTTTGAAAAGCCGGTAGCTGAAGAGAACTTTGCCTTCAGATTCTCCGTCGGGCCAGCAGTATGCAAATGCCTTTTGCGATACGTCAACATGCACATTTTTCTTTAAGCGAATGGATTGATGCAAGTTTTCCATCCACTTTAAGGCATGTTTCTCATTTTCATAAACCGGTGATTCGGCACAAATTTGACCGGTACCGTCAATCAACCTGATGTAGTATCCCTTTTCGCATTTCTGTATTTCAAGGTTCATTTGATTACTTCCCTGATCCCGGGCCTCATCTGCTGCGCGCTTCGCTTTTCGCCGGTCTTCATACATAAATTTTGATGACAACAAAATCTGACGGTTATCCCGGATATGCCATCTATACCCCTTTGATTTTTCGACGATAAACCGTTTCTGAAACGATGCGATTTCTTCCCTGATCGCTTCAGCTCCCAGGATATCCTCTTTGCTTCCTTGCATCCATTGAACCTGTGCAAGTTTAATGTCTTGTTTACCCAGAAGATAAGAATCGTGAGTGCCACTTGCATCTTGAAGCTCCCATTGCCTCTCTCCCAGAGAAAGAAAATCTGAGATTGTATGAGCCGGGCGATCATATCGTACTTCACTGGTTATTTCAAAGCGATTGAATCTATCTTTCCAGGTCCAAATGAAAGTAGGGTCCTTTATAATGCAGTATTCCTGAATTTTTTCAAACTGGTAATATTTTCCTTTTACTACTCCAGATGGTAGAAGTTGGGGTCGTTTGGTTCTGGATTTAAATCGAGATGTGATTTGTTTGTGAAAATCAGACTGGGCGGTATTGGCTTTCTCTTCACTGATAAACTTAGTTGGATAACGAGCCAATACCTGTTTCTTTTGATCAATTAATTCCAGGTGATACTGGTACTTACTCACATAGATATCTTTTTCGGATATTTCCTGTTGGAATCTACTTTTCCAAATTGTCAAATCCTGATCCCGGCTTTGTGCTGTGTCATATCGGATACAGGACGAAAATGAAACATGGTCCATTTGAATGCGAAATCCATAACTGTCTTTCGACTCATCATAAAATAACGAATACCCTTTGTCTCTCTCTGAACCGAGAAGCAATCTGTCTAACGCCAGAACTGCTTCGTCGCGACTATCGAATGTCACATCACTGCGCAGCAAGCTATTTCCCTGTTGATCTGGAATCATGATGCGAAATTCGTCCTGGTACTCGTGAATCTCGAAGTTGCACAAATCAGTCTTTACCAGGTTGGTACCCGATATAGCAGCAATACGCCGTTCAAATCCACTCATGTTTTCGGTATTCCAAACCGGTTTGCAGATATTAAATCCTTTGCCCCTGTCACGGCTAATCTGGGGGTAGTGGCTGAGGTAGTTTGCTTTATTTTCAGCCAATTGCCTTTGGTCGGTTTGAAGTGCAAAATGCAGCAAGGCATAATCCGCAAATTTTTCCGAGAACCTGGCCAATAAGTGGTCAAGAAACTGATTACGCCTGCGAACATATTGAGACCGGTCTTCAAGCATTTGCTGCAGATAATCCAGATAATATCCTGCAGGTTCCACAATTTCAAAAGTGAATTTTGGCGGATGGGAATCAGGAAAATTCGAGGTTCGGTAAGCCTTTATTTGCGTACCTATAAATGAAAGGGATTCAGCTGCTGCCAGAGCTTCATTTTTTGTCGAATATGTGGTTTTACTGTAAATCAGAAAATCTGGAATCCGCGATTTCATCACGAAAAAAAATCCACACTTTGCCTGACAGATTTGGGATTCAATCTGATCCTGAATGAATTCACGTTGTAACTGTTTCAGGACGGCATTTCGCTCCCCGGTGGAATCAAAGTAATATTCGGTGTAATTTAAATCGATATCTGAGCGATCTTGCAAATAATCGAGTTCCAGGGATGTATTTCGATTTGCTTCGATCAGAATGGCAACTACTTTTCCGGTTTGCCAAACTAGCTCAGGGCCATCTGATTGGTCCTTTTTAAAAAAACGGATGATCTTCTCCGCTTGAGGAAGGTCTTCTAATGGTTGTACGAAATAGGTGTGTTGGTCTTCCATGGCACGGTCCCTATCCGGCCGGTATGAAAACAAATGACGAATATGCCCGAGCTGGCTGAGGTATGAACTTAGAAGAGCATCAAAAAATACCAGGTAGCCTTGTAATTGGAGAGCCTGTGATTTTCTCGCGGTGCTGGCACTATCAGGTAGACCTCCTTCTCTGATTCCATAAACACGCGGTAGATCATTTTGAATGGAATAGTGTTGACCCAAATTTTCCCGTAATTGGCCGTATTGAATCGGAATATCGAGATCTATGGGGTTTGTATACCTGGAGCGGCGGCTGGAAAGGCTTAATTGCAGTAATCTCATTTCAACCTTGTCCCTGTCGACCTGTTGCGGGATACCGCTTTTCGTGAAAATAATCGTGGAATGCGCAAAACATAGTTTGGGAATATGGTCTTTAAGCAATGGCAGTATCCAATCAGCACAATATCCCTGATTATCACAAAAGTTTTGGTGGTTAAGACTATTATAAAGCTCCTGACCATTTTGATCATATGCCGACAACACCAGATCTGAAACCCGTATGATCCCTTCACCAAGTTGCATCAGGACCCCGTAGAGGTCCGATAAATGAATTTCCTTTCTCCTGGGAATATGAGAGAGTTGTTCTGTATCGATAAATCCATAGCTGTCCATTGTATAGGGTCTACCTGAATAGGCAGATTCAATCGAGTGATCTTTCAGATATTCTGATAAGGTATAGTAATTTACCTGTGGCGAAAGGAAGAGGTCTACTGCTTCTATGATTTGAAAAAATAATTCCACCGGATCGGCTGTTTCGGCGATTTCTATTTCTGTGCAAATACCAATTTTCTGTTCACACAAGACCGAAATTGATGTGAAATCTTCGGCCAGATTTCGATGTTTAAAAAGAGTGGATTTGACTTGTTTGACAATTGCTTCTTCCTTCCCCTTAGCAGCAGTATCTTGTGAATTCAGGCAAAATCGATTTTCCCAATCGATTTCAATACTCACTTTATACAGTCCGTTTAGCGTTATTTCATGATCGCATTCTGAATGTTGTATACATGACAGGGAGGAATGAGCCGGGTGCCCATGTGTATGAAAAATCACATCATCATCGGAATCCGATTGAGGCGGACTCGGGCAGCATGCGTATAAGGTATGGTCCCGGTCGATTTCAAGCCAGGCATTACGAACAGATGGAACATCCATGAGCAATTTTCGATAATCAAGGATGGTTACCGGATTGCAGGTTAAGATCTGAGCAGGTGTAAAGAAATTATCTTCTTCCTCGTCCTCGGGTTTAGCCAGGATTTGTTCGATAGGCAATTTTGTTCTGTAACCCAGATCTAAAAGGGCGTAGCAAATCAGTTCCAGTAAGGTAACACCCGGGTCGTGTACATTATGGTCAGTCCAGATCTTACCCGCCAGTTTTCCAATATGTTCCAGGCCGGTTCGACGTAGCTCCTCAAAATCAAAATGGGCATGATCAAAAGTAGGATCCTTTTGTAAAATGACTTTGCTATCTCCAAACTTGGTTGTCTCTGACATAATGGTTCTTTTGATTACTGGCTACATCGCAATTGTCTTTTCAGGCTGTATTCATTTTCACAATGCCCATTCCGGGATTCACAGTACGAATCGCAATGCTGGATATGATCGATAAGAATGTCTCCAGCGGTTAAGATGGAGCGTATTGTTTTGGGGTCAATCCGCGACCGGCTTTGCACGATTTGTCCCGGTTCTAAACAGACTTTTTCATCCTGATGAGTCATCTCAAGTTCACAAATGAAATCGACGTAGTACAATTTTTCAATGTAGGTAGCCAGATCCGATTGATGAATGCTTTTACCCAATTCGAGCCGGGGTGAGTCCTGGCCATTTAACCAGGGAGACAGGAATTGCCGGATATCAGATTGCAGCTGTTGTTTGAAGAAATTCAGGTTCGTGATGTTTTTCTGAAATTGAATGGTTATTTCCACGTCGATTTTCTCGTACCGCGGGTTGACTACAGTGAGGTGAATAAATGGAGAAATCCGGGATGTTATCCATTCCTTGATTTCCTGAAGCAGACTCAATGGTAATTTGGGCTCGAGAAGCTGACCGGATTTCAGCTTTTCCAGGTCGGGGATAACAACCACCATTACGAAGCCGGGTGCAACGCCAAGATCCTTGCTGAATCCCTTCGCTGACAGTGCTAACGAATGAGGCACGGCCAATACCTTTTTTACCTCTTCAAATCGATCAAGGATCAGGTATTCATAATCCCAGGATTGTATACCCCGGTCCTTATGACGTAGATGTTCACTGATCCGTTGGAAGAGGTTAATAGACTGTTCTTCCAATTTGCCGTGAAAAGAGGGATAGGGTTGTTGAATCTTTTTAATTTTTGCATCCGCAACTGCTAATTTGGAGATCTTTCCACCTTCCAGAAGCATGGATAATCGACTTTGAGGCCGGTTTGCCTGATAAGTTACCTTTGCCGCCTGCGTATGAATGTCGATTGTCTCACATATGGCTGCAACATGCTCCCGGGCCTGGATTCTGATCCAGCTTTTCTGATCGGGCATGATCGTAAAACCCTGATCAGACATGTCCTCCGGTACTGCGACCTTCACAATGCCCGACCGGGTAAGGCCCATTGTCGCATCCTCAACAATCTCAAAGCCCGGTCGAAGTTCAAACCAATTATTTTGCTTTAAATAGTACCAATTCAATTGAGCCTTCGGGCATTCAGAATCAGCCGTAGCTTCGGCCAATTGAAATAAAAGATGTAAACCTGCCCCGGGTGTGAGCGATTCAAATCCGAGATATAATGAACCTTCATTATCGATATAGTTGAGCAAAGTTGGACTAGCTTCCAGGGACTCCTCCCGATGTGAGTTATCAAATGGATAAAGGTGAAAAAATTGAATATCACTGATTGATGCTTTAGCAGTGTAATCTAGAGACAGATCTTTGATAATCGGCGTCCATGGTTCATTGGGGATAAGTACCTCTTTATCGCCAAATAAACTTTTGAATACATCTATTGGGTTGACTTTAAATGCATCTATGATTTTACTTTTTAAATCGTCCGTAATGACATCAAAATCAAATAGATCAAGTACTCCTTCACTAGTAGCTGTTCCATTGAAAAACTCTTCGGCAGCTTTTTTTAAATCTCCAATATCAGCGCCTGCATCAAAAGTAAAATCGGTAAAATCTATGCTCGAAACCAGATCACTAAAATCAATATCGGTAAAAAATGACTTTATTTCTTCTAGTAGAATATTGGCTTTGGCCAGTACATCTTTTAATATTTGCTCAGCTTCGTCATTATCTGGATTATTCAATAAGGCATTCTCTATAACTTCCTTGATATGAACAATGAGATTCCCAAAATGCTGGAATACGTCTTCAACCCCCTGTTCAATAAGTCCACCAATGTTTCCCAAAAAAATGCCTAGATCGAATACATGAGGACTTCCGCTCTCCAAATAAATGGCTCCGTCAATGAGGTCGGGATAGCGCCCAAATGCCATCATTTGACGTCCCAGAACAAAAGCATAGTCCTTATGCAGAAAATCTTGATTGATTAGCGTGATTTTGAGAAAACCATTTCTTGTATTCACATCAAATTGGAGAAGAGGTATATTGATGGAATCACAAAACCGTCCGGGCATCTGATCGAGCATGTATACCGTTTCAAACTGAGAATCACAGCAACCCATAAGAGAGTTATCATCTGCAAATAACTGGTGATCCAATTTTTGATTGATCCATTGCCCGTTCACGATTTCGCGAATGTTTACCACGAAACCGCCTTTGTCAAGACCATCTTTTTTATATGCAGCATAATATTTGCCGAAATCCGCGGGTAAGTCTTTCCAGTTTATCTTTACCCACACATTTGTCCAGTCCTTACAAAAAACCTCATTTGATCCCAAATAAAAGTTCGGACCAACCAGGTTTGGAGGATCTGGTGCTTCCATTGAAGTGACCACAGTAAAGTCGATGACGTCAGGTCGTGTACCAAACGGATAAATGTCGCTATTCACATCTTGCAAACTCTGCTCATTTTGAACCACAACATTCTTAAAATCACAAACTTTGACGTCGATGCATACATCCGCAATTTTGAGGTTTCTGAAATAGTGATACAATGAGATGTGCAGTTCTTCCTCGTCCCGGCACCGTTCTATCGAACAGCATGGGTCATACTGATGGCTTGTCACGGGAATCCGGATATTTGGATCCAAAATCAACTGAACAGCTGGCATTTCCGTATCCAATGACTCCTGGAGTGCCTCTGAATTAAAAAAGGTGACCGGGTCAAATTCACGGGGTAAATTGATCGTTATGGTTAGCTCATAATCAGTTCCATCAACGCATGCACATTTGTCTTGTGGCGCTCCAAAGCTGATCGTTACATCATCTGGATTTACCGGTAACCATCCCTGTTCACCGGAAAAAGAAATGGTAAATGCCTTTGTTTTAGTAAAGACTTTTTCGGCAATAGCCAGGTCATCCGAATTTGATATCCCATTTTCCAGCTCATCCTCAGCTACGGCGCGATTCCGCGAAGGGGTCAGGAAATCCAGGCCGTCTTGCGATATATCCAACTCAATTGCCTGTTGCATTTCCTGATCACCAATGAAAAAATAGGTCCGGTCGATGGCGTCAGTGAAATTCTGATCGTCCAGCTTCGGTTCACCACAGTCCTGTATATCAAATTTGTTGAGGCAGAATGTGAGTGTTACTGTTCTTTCACCTTCCTGCAACAAAAGAACCGGGGATGCCAGGACTACTCCTATCCGTGCCGCAGGATGGAAATTGGGAATGGAGCTAACCTCAGGATTTTTCAGTTTTTCTTCCGGGATATATTTACTCTCCTTAGATCCCAGAGTATACCAACTTGCTGATTGTCCCTTGTAACCAATACCATCTGCTGTATTGGCCTTTGGGGCCATGTACACTCCCTCGATAAAATCGCATAAATCAGAATTTTCAGAACAATCAGTTGTGTTGCCATTCTTGTTTCCTTCAATCCGGTTGAGGTACATTGATCTGAAGTCCGTGATTTTGGCATGATCGATAACCAGATCCTCATTAAGCTGGTAGAGAATATCCTCGTCATCGAGATCTTTACCATTTTTGAGTTTGCCTTTGTCTTTTTGGAGTAAATAGTTCTTCAGGTTCTTCTGAATTTCAAACAAAACATGTACTTCATCCGGCCTTTCTTTTCGTGCCTTGATGTTAAGAATTTGCGTATAAAAAAACTCAAGATGGTTCGTACTTAGGGCGTTCAAATCGCCTTGAAATTGTTTATACAACTTCAACACTGCGATCATCAGGGCGATATGTGGCGGATGTTTTTCCTGATCAATTTCGGCCAGTGGTATCAGGCTCTCCTCGAAATAATGAATTGACTTTTTTGCAAGCTCTCTTTGTGCATTCAGGAATGTTTTTGCCTCCTCAGACAATTTCTGAGTGATGTGCATCAGCCGGTTGTTTTGCCCTGGGATGTCGGCAATTTTTGTGCTGGTTCCTGGTGGATCTGATTGATGATCCAATATCCAGAGGGACCTGTACTTGATCTTTGTCAAGTCAAAAGATTGCAAACAGTACCAGGATGACACATCATTGAAGAATTGGATAAATCGATTAAACGATGGGGCCAGATTGGCAATAATACCTTGTTCAATGACTTTACCAAATGAACTTCTGGCATCGGCAAAGGTTTGGTGCCAGCCAATGACAGGCTCAATGATCTCATGGAAAACGTATTCAAAAATGGGTTGGATATTACCGGGATCTTGCGTGGAAAGAAGTACCTGATGCAATTCTGATAATTCATCTTCGATCCTTACCGGATCAAAATGATAGATCTGGCTGATCAAAAAAGGCTGGCTGTTTGCGAAAAAATTCTGCCAGTCATCCTGGGATAAGTTGTCATCATAATGAATTATGATTCTGGAAAATCTCCATATGAAATCCAACAAATCAACAATCTGCCGATCATCAATTTTCATGCGATCCGGATCCAATGCCGAATTCGTTTTATTATTCTGTGTGGTAGTTGAAACTGATAATAACGGATGTGGTATGTTGATGATCAATGACATATATTCATGTTCTAAATTGGTTTATTGGCTTCCCGCTTGTAGAAATCGTACACATAGTTGAACCGGGAATTGGATCCTTCAATCCGGTAATCGATCGAAATGGTTAACCGGCCTTCCAACAGGTCAAAGGAATCCGGGCTTGTGATCTGCAGGTCTTCCAGGATGATTCGAGGTTCGAAATAGAGGATCGCTTTTTCAACTAAGTCCTTCAAATAACTGATCAAAGAAACGTTGAGCGGTTCGAATTGAAAATCGGATAAGTTGCAGCCATATTCGGGTTGCATGACCCGTTCACCGAGACTGGTTGAAAGCAAGATATGGAGCGACTGTTTGATGTCGGTTTCTGCTTCTACCAGCTCAACATTCCCTGTTTTCCGGTTAAATGATGGGGGGAAAGACCACCCTCTGCCTAAATGTGCTTTGTTGTTTGACATAATCCGATTTGTTAACCACCAATCATAACCGTGGGAAATCCCTGCACGATCACCCCGCCATGAGATGTTTGATCGCCCATTCGAGCTGCCGGTCGACCACTTATAAATACAGTCGACGAACCCTTGACAATGGTATCCGGTGGTCCGACACAAGTGCACATATCACCGATCACAGCAGCCGGTTGACCACCGATCAATACGGTCGGAACAGCTGGACCGATCACTGGACCACCAACATGCGGTACCGGCCCGTTGAACATGGGACAAGTATGAAAATCACCGATTCGAGATGCAGAAGGCATAATTGTTTTGTTTAATTGATGTTGACTAATGATCCTTTGACCTGGGTTATTCCCTGGGCCTCCAGCTTCGCGGTTGCTCCTTTGAGTTCAATGGACGACTTGGCCTCTTCTTTGATGGAAAGTGCTTCGATTTGCATGCTGGTTTGTGCTTTTATGCTGATCGAAGTACCTGCCTCAATTTTGATTTCTTTTGGACTTTTGATGGAAATACCATTTGGATCCATGGTGATCGTATTTTGGTTTTGATCTTCCATATGAATCTTTTTTTCCTGCTCATCGAGGATAATCTTATTGCCAGCTGGTGTGCTGATGGTGATGGTTTTGGTCTGATCATGAAAGTGAATCCGCAAATCTTCACGGGTTTTAAATCCTTTTTCATGATTCGTATCCCGGGCCGTGATCCAGGCAGGTTTTGCAGAACTGTTCAGCATACCCAACATGATGGCATCCCTCGGATCACCATTCAAGAACCCAACCACAACTTCATCATCTATTTCCGGGCGGTAAAAAGAACCACGGCTGTTGCCGGCATCCAAAGTGGAAACGCGAGTCCAAATACCTTCTGCATTTGGATCAATGATCGGGAGCTTAACTAAAATGCGATCTTCACCAGCCGGGTCATCCTGCAATTGAACTACTTTTCCGATTTGAAGACCATGCACTCCAGGTTGGAGACCCGCTGCTGAAAAATCCTGAATTTCGGGAGTGCTTGCGTATGATTGAGGAGATAACCCAAATTGAATGTACGTATGCCATTCTCCTTTACCAATCTCCTGTCTCACAGCACTGACAAATACATTGCCCGTAAATTTTTGCCCGACACCATTGATCGAAATCATTTGACCCGGTTTAACCGAGCCGATCCCGACCAGGATTTTTGCATGTCCGCGAATTTTTGCCAGCCTGCTCTTCAACAAACAAGACTCCGTGAATGCCTGAAGTTCTTCCTCCAGAACATGACCGGAGTGACGCAGCTCATAGGAGCTCAAATTCACGGTATTTGCCAGTTCCGATCCATTCAGGTTACCGGCCTCCATAAACCTTATAGATTCGGTTTCTGATTGAAACAGTGACTGGTTGCTGTAATCCCAGGATTCGGCATCCACTTTTTTCCATTGGGTCCTCGCATCGATTTCCCCATAAAATTCAAGAATCGTA
>JAUILF010000197.1 GCA_030433135.1 Bacteroidia bacterium
CAAAGAATCGTTTTTGACTACAGCCTGCCCTCCTACCATTTCGAATTGGATGGAGAGGAAACCACTAATTTGACCGATGAAGAATACAAAGACCTGGTCAGCAAAGGGAAATACCATTGTGATATAGGAGATGTTTTTCAGATAGTGCTCTCCCGCCAATATGCTCAAAAATATAAGGGAGATGATTTCCGAGTATACCGCGTCTTGCGATCAGTAAACCCCTCTCCCTATCTTTACTATTTTGATTTTGGCAGCTATCGAATTTTTGGTAGTTCGCCCGAATCTCAACTAGTGGTAAAGGGCAAAACTGCCAGAGTCAATCCGATTGCCGGCACCTATAAGCGGACAGGCGATGACGAAGAGGATGCCAGAAACGCGGAGGAACTCATCAGAGACCCGAAGGAGAATGCCGAACATGTCATGCTGGTAGACCTGGCCAGAAATGACCTGGGACGCCATTGCAAAGATGTCACCGTAAAAGAGCTTAAGGAAATTCAGTTCTTTAGTCACGTAATTCATTTAGTATCTAAAGTGGAAGGGCAGTTAGAACAGGATGCCAACACTTATGAGATATTTGGCGACACCTTCCCTGCGGGTACACTTAGTGGTGCACCGAAATACAAAGCCCTCCAGTTAATTGACAAATACGAAAACACCAATCGTTCGTTCTATGGTGGTGGAATCGGTTTTATTGATTTCAATGGAAACATTGTTCATGCTATCATTATTCGTTCCTTTTTGAGCATCAATAGCACACTTTATCTACAAGCAGGAGCTGGTATTGTTTCGAAAAGTGATGAAGAAAAAGAATTGCAGGAAGTCAACAATAAATTAGGGGCATTAAAAAGAGCCCTGAAGCTGGCTGAAGAACTATCAAACTAAAAATTTAATTTCTGATGAAAATTCTGGTAATAGATAATTACGATTCTTTCACCTACAACCTCGTACAATATATCAGAGAGATTGTATCATATCCGCTTGACGTATTTCGCAATGATGCCATCACCCTGGAAAAGGTGGGAGAGTACGACATCATAGTTCTTTCTCCTGGTCCCGGCATTCCATCCGAATCCGGCATCACTGAAGCTGTGATTGAAAAATATTATGCAGAAAAATCCATACTGGGTGTTTGCCTGGGGCATCAGGCGATTGGTGAAGTATTTGGGGGTAAGATATCAAACCTAAAAACGGTTTACCACGGGGTGGCAACTAATGTCAAAATAATGGCTGATGATCCGTTATTTAAAGATTTACCTGCTGAAATACCTGCCGGCCGATACCACTCCTGGATTGTGGAAAGGGACCAGTTGCCGGATTGCCTGGAAATTATTGCAGTTGACGATGAAGGTACAATCATGGCCATGCGTCACAAAGAGCACCATGTCAAGGGAGTTCAGTTTCACCCCGAAAGTATCCTGACCCCGGATGGGAAAAAAATACTGACCAATTTCTTTGAAGAAGCATACGAGCATCAGACCTCAAATTCGAACACTAATAAGACACTTGCGTAAAGTACCCACCATGAAAAAAGTATTACAGGACCTTTTCCGTCATAGAAAATTAACCAGAGAAGAAGCCAGAGACACCCTGGTTGACCTGAGTGATGGGAAGTACAATGAAGCTTTACTTGCCTCTTTTCTCACCGTCTTTAAAATGCGTGCCATTGCCAGAGAAGAGTTACAGGGGTTTCGTGATGCCCTACTGGAACTGTGTCGACCGGTAGATTTGAGAGGAATAGACTCTATCGACATAGTTGGAACCGGAGGCGATGGTAAAAACACTTTTAACATTTCGACTCTCAGCTGCTTCGCAGTTGCAGGAGCTGGGTACAAAGTGACCAAACATGGCAATTATGGCGTATCCTCCATCAGCGGTTCGTCCAACGTCCTCGAACATCTGGGGTACACCTTTACCAATGATGAGGATGAATTACTGCGGAAACTGGATAGATCCAACATTGTGTTTTTTCATGCTCCTCTGTTTCATCCCGCTATGAAAGCATTTGGTCCGGTAAGAAAATCCCTTGGCATGAAAACCTTTTTTAACATGCTGGGCCCCCTGGTTAATCCTGCCAGACCGAACCGTAATTTTCTGGGAGTTTTTGACATGAATTTATCCCGGCTGTATCAATATATTCTCCAGGAAGAGGAAAATAATTTCGCGATCGTGTATAACCTGGATGGCTATGACGAAATTTCTTTGACCGACACTTTCAGTCTTAAGACCAATGATCAGGACCTTTATCTGACTCCTGTAGACCTTGGATTAAAATATATTAAACCCGAATTACTCCATGGAGGGGACACAGTCAAAGAAGCTGCCGATATTTTCCTGAAAATTCTGGATGGAAATGGCACGGAAGCCCAAAAGAATGTAGTCTATGCCAATGCGGGACTGGCCATTCAAAGATTTAATCCCGGGCAGTCGTTTGCTGACGCCATTGAAGAAGCCCGTGAATCATTGGATTCCGGAAAAGCCCGGGAAATTTTACATAAGTCTGTCAACTGAAAAAAGTATTGAGATGAATATTCTGGATAAAATTATTGCCACCAAGAAAAAAGAGGTGGTAAAAAGAAAGGAAAAGATGAAAATAAAGGAACTGGAATCCAGTTCATTATTTTCCCGGTCCGTAATTTCAATGCGGGAGAGTTTACTGGCGACCGGGTCCTCGGGCATCATCGCGGAATTTAAACGAAAGTCTCCATCCAAGGGATTCATTAATGACACCAGCACGGTTGAAGAAGTCGTAAAAGGTTACACAGATGCCGGATGTTCCGGCATATCCATCCTTACAGACCAGCCGTATTTTGGAGGTCATGTACAGGACTTGATCTTTGCACGCCGCTATACCAACAAACCCATTCTGCGCAAAGAATTTATTATCGACGAGTACCAGATCCTCGAAGCCAAGGCTATCGGTGCGGACCTTATCCTGTTGATTGCTGAGGTGCTGACTCAGAATGAGGTGCTTGAACTGGCCTCTTTTGCCAAGTCCATTGGTCTGGAGGTGCTCCTCGAAATGCACAGTGATCAACAATTATTTAAGATTAATGACCACCTGGATATTATCGGGATCAATAACCGCGACCTCAATACATTTACGGTTGATTTAGATGCTTCCATAAGGTTGCTTCATCAGATAGACGACCAGTTTGTAAGGATCAGTGAAAGTGGCTTGGATAAACCGGAAACCATTCGAGATTTGAGGGATGAAGGTTTTCAGGGATTTCTGATTGGAGAATCCTTTATGAAAACGGGAACTCCCGGCAAGACATGTCAGTCATTTATTGCCAGTATCGACCATCCGGTAAAGATCGAATCATGATTCTTAAGGTCTATGGGATGAAGGACCCGGCAAACATTGCCGATTTGCAAGCGGTTCAGCCGGACTGGATGGGAATGATCTTCTACTCCAAATCACCCCGTTTTGTGGACCTTCAAATAAACACTCAATCTATTAATTCGAAAAGAATCGGGGTTTTTGTCAATGCACCCCAATCTGAAATCGAAGCCAAAATAATCGATTACAAACTCGATGGCATCCAGCTCCACGGGCAAGAATCTCCGGATTTTTGTCAGAGATTTCTCGATAAGGATATAATCGTCATCAAAGCTTTTGCCATCGGTACTTCTTTTGATTTTAACGACATCATACCCTATGAGGGTACCTGCAACTATTATCTTTTTGACACCTACGGTAAGACACCTGGTGGTACAGGAAAAACTTTTAACTGGGAAATACTCGATCACTACAACCTGCAAACTCCCTTTCTGCTGAGCGGGGGAATTGGCCCGGACTCAGTGGCAGCTTTACGCGCTTTTAATCATCCGAAATGGGTAGGAGTAGATATTAACAGCCGGTTTGAAAAGGAACCGGGAATAAAAAACATTCAAAAAGTACAACACTTTAAAGATGAGTTATTTGGTAAATGACAAAGGATTCTACGGAACATTCGGAGGGGCCTTTATTCCGGAAATGCTCTTCGCTAATGTCGAAGAACTAAAGGACAGGTACCTGGATATCATGTCGGAACCTTCCTTTCAAGAGGAGATGAATCAACTGCTACATGATTATGTCGGTCGCCCCACTCCATTATATTTTGCTAAAAGGTTGTCCCAGAAGTATGATGCCAACATCTACCTTAAACGCGAAGATCTGAACCACACCGGTGCGCACAAAATCAATAACACTATCGGGCAGATTCTACTAGCCCAAAGGCTTGGCAAAAAAAGAATCATTGCCGAGACCGGGGCAGGGCAACACGGGGTAGCCACTGCAACTGTTTGTGCCCTGATGGGTATTGAGTGCGTGGTCTACATGGGAGAAATCGACATAGAACGACAGGCTCCCAATGTCTCACGTATGAAAATGCTGGGAGCTACTGTAGTTCCGGCCACCAGTGGAAGCAAGACCCTGAAAGATGCCACTAATGAAGCTATCCGGGATTGGATAAACAACCCTGTGGACACCCACTATATCATCGGATCGGTGGTAGGTCCGCATCCATATCCGGATATGGTAGCGAGGTTTCAGGCTGTGATTAGTGAAGAGATGAAAGCCCAGTTATTGGAACAGACGGGAAATGAAGATCCTGATATCATCGTAGCCTGTGTGGGAGGAGGATCCAATGCAGCAGGAGCCTTCTATCATTACCTTGACACCAACACCAGGCTGGTGGCTGTCGAAGCAGCCGGACTGGGAATTGACAGTGGAGAATCTGCTGCAACCAGTGTTCTGGGTACAAAGGGAATAATCCACGGCAGCCGAACTCTTCTGATGCAGACACCTGATGGTCAGATTATTGAACCTTATTCCATATCTGCCGGTCTTGATTATCCCGGCATAGGGCCATTGCATGCACACCTCATTGATACCGGGAGAGCCGAAGCAATTAGTATCACCGATGATGAGGCGCTGGATGCCGCTTTCATGCTGACCAGGCTGGAGGGTATTATTCCGGCCCTGGAGTCCGCCCATGCTTTTGCCTCACTGGAAAAAATGTCCTGGCAATCCGACGATGTCATCGTAATTAACCTCTCGGGAAGGGGAGATAAAGACTTAAGTACCTATATCAAAAGAATGGAAGAAAAATGAACCGAATAGATAAAATTATACATGATAAGAGCCGGGAATTGCTCAACATCTATTTCACTGCCGGATATCCACACCTCGACGACACCAGGGATATCATCCTGGCCCTGGACAGAGCCGGAACCGATATCATCGAGATTGGGATGCCCTATTCCGATCCCATGGCAGATGGACCTACTATCCAGGAAAGTGGTACCGCAGCCATTACCAACGGAATGACATTGGAGACTCTCTTTGGCCAACTTGATAAGATCAGAGAAGAGACCCAGGTACCGTTACTACTGATGGGGTACCTCAACCAGGTGATGCAATACGGATTGGAAGCATTTGTAGCATCCGGTAAAAGGGTAGGTATAGATGGACTGATCATCCCGGATCTTCCCATGGACATCTACGAAGAGGAAATAAAGGACATAATCACAGAGGCAGGTCTGCACATGATTTTCCTTATTACTCCCCAGACTTCGTCAGAGAGGATTCGTAAGATTGATCAGTTGGCAGGTGGATTTATCTATATGGTTTCCAGTGCCTCCATTACCGGTGCCCGCCAGGAGATCACTCCGGCTCAACTGGATTATTTTTACCGGGTAAATGATATGGACCTGAAAAACCCGCGATTGATAGGTTTTGGGATTTCTAACCATCAGACGTTCCAACAGGCCTGTGAATTTGCCCGGGGAGCCATAATCGGGAGCGCCTTTATCAAACATCTGGCTGCCAACAAGGACAGGGTGGTGTCAGCAACGGAAGAATTTGTGCATTCCATCCGAAATGAAGTTTCTGACAAGGCGCTGTCTTAGTTAGTGGATACCATTGACTTTATCTAAGGATTTAAGGCAATTAGGCTATAAAAATTGCCGTTATTAGCGTGGACAGATACCCGTTTGATGATCAGACCTGGACGACCACTCTTAGTATTAGTTCTTATTTGCTCACTGTATTGCTTTGCAGATGCCCAGGGTGAGTTCCGCAAGTACAGCAATGACTTCCTCAGTATCGGTGTGGGAGGTAGAGCCCATGGTATGGGAGGTGCTGTGGCGGCAACCAGTGACGATATTTTCTCCACCCAATGGAATCCGGCCGGACTGGCACAGGGAACTGCCTCAGTGGAGGTAGGAGCCATGCATGCCGAGTGGTTTGCCGGTATCGTCAATTATGACTTTATCGGGGTGTCCAAGTCTTTAAACCCCGAGAAAAGATCATTTGGGGCCATTTCTGTGGTGCGAATGGGTATCGACAATATTCCAAATACTATCAACCTCTTTGATCCTGATGGCAGCATCAATTATGATAATATTTCCTCTTTCTCGGCTGCTGATTATGGCATCTTTCTCACCTATGGTCAGGGACTCGGACAAAGTAAGTGGGACTTTGGTGGAAGTGTAAAAGTTATACATCGACGTATCGGACCCTTTGCCACTGCCTGGGGTTTCGGACTTGATGCCGGTCTCATGTATCACGGTGAAAAATGGCATTTCGGATTTATGGGAAGAGATATCACCACCACCTTTAACGCCTGGTCATTTGATTTTACTGAAGAGGAAAAACGGGTACTCCAGGAAACCGGCAACCTGATTCCTTCGAGTTCCAGTGAACTAACTGCTCCCAGCTTTACCGCTGCTGCAGGTTATGAGGCTGATTTTAATGAAAAGAACAGCCTACTTATTGAATTCGATCTGGAGTTCACCTTTGATGGAGAAAGAAATACATTGATCGGTTCTTCCTTCACTAATGTGGATCCTCGTGTAGGACTGGAGTATGGCTACAATGACCTGATTTTTATCAGAGCCGGAATTGGTAGCGTTCAAAAAGTGCAGGATGATCTGATTGAAGACAAGCAAAACCTGGTTATCCAGCCAAATTTTGGCATCGGTCTCAACTTTAGTCGTGTAAGTATCGACTATGCTCTGACTAATGTGGGAGACACAGAAAACACCTCTTTTTCACACATCTTCTCTCTACTGGTCAATTTTCCACACAAACCAGACGATCCAGGTATTCCGTAAACAATTTAAAGATATGAGTTCGCAGCTTTGAATCTGCATTTGTAAATGGGCAATACTTAAGCAATCAACAATAAAACCCAACTACCCAATACCTAAAGCCCAATGCCTCTTTTCAACCGCTAAGATTCTTGTAAAGAGATGGGCACTAAGGTTTGATTTTCATAATTAAACTCTGCGATCTCTGCACCCTCTGCGAGACATCCCAACTACCCAATATCAAAAGCCCAGAGCCAGTTCTCAGTTCTCAGAAGGCAGTTCCCAGTCTCCAGTTCCCAGTCTCCAGTTCCCAGTAGGCAGTTCTCAGTCGGCAGTTCTCAGTCGGCAGTTCTCAGTCGGCAGTTCCCAGTCTCCAGTTCCCAGTAGGCAGTTCTCAGTCGGCAGTTCTCAGTCGGCAGTTCCCAGTCTCCAGTTCCCAGTAGGCAGTTCTCAGTCGGCAGTTCTCAGTCGGCAGTTCCCAGTCTCCAGTTCCCAGTAGGCAGTTCGCAGCTTTGAATCTGCATTTGTAAATGGGCAATACTTAAGCAATCAACAATAAAACCCAACTACCCAATGCCCAATGCCAATTTTAACCACTAAGTCCACTCAGACTCTTCATTGAAGAAGGTCACTAAGAGAATTGTTGTTTGAAGTCTGACGGAATATAATTCACTGAAAAATCAAGACCCAATTGCCTAGCGCCCAGAGCCCAAAGCCTGTTCAGTCCTCAGTCCTCAATTCGCAGTGTTTAGTTCAGACATCCGGCAACCTATCACCGACCACCGGTTTACCAGCCTCTGGCTGGCAACCGTCCTAGGAGATCCACCCTTTATCCACCGCCTTTCGACTCAAGATAACCAGTCCGATACCGATTAGCATCACCATGATCGGCATGATGAGTGATCCCGGCCCGTATACTTCCGTGGTTTTCGCAATAAAGATGGAGTGGAACATCTGTACCACGATTCCAATAAGGGATATGAGTAATACCGGTTTGGCCCATGCCTTTTTCAGGACCAGACCCAGACTACCAATGGCTCCACCGAATACAGCCAAAAAGAAGGCTATCATGGCCCAGGCAGGAAAATTATTGTACAGTGCTTGCTCAGCTTCCGGCAGTGCAGCAATAGTTTCATCAGACTTGAAAGCTTCACCGAAAAAGGCGAATACGCCCATCAGGTTCCAGATGAGGGCCACTATGGCGACGGGCATATACCATTTGGGGGCAGGATTTGTGCTCATAATTTTTGGTTTTGTGTCAATTTACACATTTCCTACCGCCAATCAGCCCTAAAATTTGAGTAACCTCTCGGTGCCGGATTAAACTATTTCTGAAGCGAGGCTTTTAAGACCTGCATAGTCTCATCCTGCTTCTGCTTGACAAATTCATGGGCTTGCAGAGCCTTTTGCCCGGCCTTTTGCGGGTTTTTTGCTATCTCTAGAGCGGCTGGCACCAGTCTCGCTACATCCTCTGGCTTATCCATATCAAACAACCATTCCGACAGCCCGATATCCTGCTACATAAATCCTTTGGATGTCTGCTCATCAAATCGACCCACCATGGCCGGCACTCCATTGCCAATACACATAATGGGGCTGTGCATTTCCAGGCCAAAAATCCCTGCTGATCGAACGTACACGCTCAGGGCTTCATCAGTCAGCCAGAATGTATCCCGCCAGACGACACGTTGGCGAATATTCTCTGGCAACGGCTCATATAGCATTTCCCTGCCGATCTCCACCTGGGTCACATCTTCAGCGCAAATCAAAATCTTCATATCAGCCTCCTCTACGATCGCTGTGATGGCCTCCCGCAGGGGAGCATGATCTGCTTCCTTCATTTCCTGGTTTCGATCGTCCTTTTCCTGGTTGTATGGCCTGTTCTTACTGGGAATGGTCCAGTTGGGAGTATAGCGATATCTGGGGATCACGCACATGAATTTTCCTTCTTCCAAGTCATTGGCAATAAGAAAGGCATCAGCTTTATCTTCATTTCTCAGGTCAACGGCAAAGGCACCATCCGGACCAAATTCCATGATGGGACTGTTCACCCCAACGCTTTTTGCATAGGCAAGTGATACTGAGTCACGGAAGAAGACGAACTGGGCATCAGATAAAAGGCTGATCATCAATTCCATTTCTCGGTGCGGACTGAAGGTAATTCCATAAACCCCGTAAGGTTTACCAGTTTTCTCCCTCCATTGGGCTACCTGCCGCCGTCCTACGAGGAAGGGCCCGGAACCATGCAAGAGGAAGTCACACTCGTCAAATGCTCGAGTGACAGCTACTTCATCTTCATTTTCAATGATCGTAACATCAGGGAAACGGGACTGGATCATATCACGCACCCCATCCCGCATATCCAATCCCATCAGAGTCACCTTAACCTCCGGCAGGTGCTCTTCCAGGATGTGTAGCACTCCTGGAGTGTGTGCAATATCCCCAATATTAATGGTCTGCCAGGAAGAGACCAGTAGGAGGTGTCCACTTTTTTGTCCAGCACGATCCAGCATGGATAGTGGCACAGCAAGGTTAGCACCTAATGCTGTGGCTTGCTTCAAAAAGTGCCTCCTCGATGAAATTGAAAAGTTGTTCATTTTTGCTCGGTTTATACCTCACTAATGAATCGCAAACCAATCCTCTATAACCTATGACAAGATGAAACTACTTATTTTGCCCAAGTAATAATCCTCAGAAGCCAGTCTGAAAAGACTACAGTAACCACCCTGCCTGAGAAGCTTTGCGCGATAATCCAACCAGCCCCACGGCAATAAGTACCACCAAAACCGGCATAAAAGCTGAGCCATGACCTCCTACCCTATCAGTGTCAAGGACCAGAACCGAATACGACATCTGGATTACGACCGCAATCAAAGAAAGTACCAAGACAGGATAAGCCCACTTCTTTTTCAGGATTAACCCCAGGCTGCCAATGGTCCCCCCTGCCACAGCCAGGAAGAAAACCAGCGTCATCCAAACCGGCATATTTAAGTGAATCATCTGCTCTTTTTCCGGTAAAAGAGCCAGGGCCTCATCACTCTTAAAAACCTCCATATAAAAAGCCAGTACTCCCACCAGGTTCCATAAGAAAGCCAGAATGGTTACCGGTTTATACCAGCCGGGGATAGTTGTTGATGTTGTCATAATCAGTTTTGTGAACTCAATGATAATGTATTCCTTTGATTCGGCTGCCTTTTCGCTTCCAGCGGGGCAAACTTTTGACAGCAAAAGTTTGGCAAAACTGCCAGCTGACATTTTTGCACGGTCACAAGTTGTTCTCCTCCACTACACCCAATAAACTCGTTCTGGTCTACCTGCTATGCTCCAAAGTCCATGGTTGTTTAACGTTACTGATTTATTTTGGCTTTTGTTCAGCTCAAACAGTATTGGCTGTGGCTGTTTCAGAGACCCTTGTCCACCCGCTATGCGGTTGATTTCACTTGAAGGTCCACCGGACCTTCACTATTGCTTTGCAATAGATCGCTCATCAATGCTCGCGCAAAAACGTCTAGGCTGGAAGTTCTTGGACGCTATTTTCCAACCTTTATATAGGCCAAAGGCATGGAACTTTTCTACGACCCACTAACTATGGCCATGAGCCATCAGAGATGTAAACATCATTACATCTTTGGATTAGACCGTCCAAATGAAACCTTTTGGGAATAGCAGTACTTCATGAGAAAATGGTACATTACGAGGCTTCAAGGTAGATTATGAATATGGCAGAACCAGCTTTTAAATTGAAATTTGCTCCCCATTTTGGAATGTTCAAGCATTCTGGGGGAGAAGATCTGATCGATCAGCTCAAGTTTATGGCTGATCAGGGCTTCCGGGCTTTCGAAGATAATGGGATGAAGAACCGGGAGATAGCTGTGCAGGAAAGAATCGCCCAAACATTGTCAGATCTCAATATGGAAATGGGCGTCTTTGTGGGTGGACGCATCCAAAACCGGTCATCCGATCAGAAAATCAATGATCCTGCCATCAAAAAAGCATTTCTCGAAGATATTCGATCATCTGGGGCGCGGAACGGATATAGGTGCGGATGGTATCATCCGAAATCTGGTTCTCGGGGATGACGGTGCGCAAATAGGCAAAGGCATCATCCTCGCTGTCGGTTAGGCCAATTTGGCTATAGAGTGTGTTGTTAGG
>JAUILF010000198.1 GCA_030433135.1 Bacteroidia bacterium
TAAGATTACTCAAACTTCAAAACTGAAACAAATGAAAAAATCACTTCTACTTTTACTTTTGACTCTTGGTTTTCTTGGAACAATTGACATGGAGGCTCAAACCTTTCAAAAGGGAGATTTTGTTGCCTTTGGTGGAATTGGGCTGGGTCGGACATTTACTTTTGTAAACTCGGGTTTTGCGATACCAGTTGGTGGTGGTCTTGAATACGGAATTACTGATGCTATTGGAGTAGGTGGTGATATTGGCTTTGCCGGTGGTGATGTTTCTGCCTTCTACATCGGACCGAAAGGATATTACCATTTTAATGAGTTGCTCAATCTAGGCATACCAGAACTCGATCTCTATGGCGGTGTATCCATCCTATTTAGGAGTTTTAGTGTGAATAATAGTGTGATTGGCAGTTTTGGGTTGGGTAGTGGAGTCTATCCTGGAATCTTTATAGGTGGTAGGTACTACTTCTCAGATTCCTTTGGTGCTTACGCAGAACTCGGAAATAGCTACGGATGGCTCAAAGTGGGAGTTGCCTTTAAATTCTAACCATCAAAGTCTTCCATGTGGTTCCCAACTCAAAGGAACGAGTACGTTCGGGGATTCACAATTACGTTGCATGATTACAGGTTGTATGATTGACATGATTGTACGTCTTGTTAGTATTCCATCCTATGAAAGCAATTGAGTTACAACATACCGTAAAGTACCTGATTATAGCATGCTGGATGTCATGTCAAATTACTGGTCTATCGGCACAACCCTTCCATAGTGCATTGGGACTTCGTGGAGGCACAGGTGCCGCTGCTTCTTACAAAAACTTCCTCGGTGAAAATGTAGCCATGGAAGGAATACTGGGATCATTTGACTTTGATCATTTTGGTACAGCCATCTTGTTTGAAAAATACAACGATACGAATCTTGGAAACCTCCAGTGGTTCTGGGGTGGAGGTCCCTACCTTAATTTCGTTGATAATCATACCGTATTCGGACTAATGGGTGTCATCGGTCTGGGTGTAAGTTCACCTGACGTACCCATTGAGTTTTCGCTCGATTACACTCCCAGGATGCGGCTGGCTGGTGGTGACTTCAAGATGTTCTGGGACACGGTGTCGATCGGGATTCGGTATGTGCTCTCGCACTGAGGATATCAGTTGTTCAACAATCGTTCAACCGTAGTTTATCAATGGTTTATCGGTTGTTTGGCATGGTTTAACGGTGGTTCAACATGGTTTAACGGTGGTTCAACATGGTTTAACATGGTTGTCGGTAGTTTCGTAAACGGCAGCGGGCGGCGTTTTCAACCATAGTTTATCAATGGTTATCGGTTGTTTGGCATGGTTTGACGGTGGTTAACACCTCTGGGGACTTAACTCTCTCTGCGAGAAAAGGCATTGGTTAGTGGGTTATAGGCTCGTGCCAGTAATCTAAACTTCTCAACACCTCAACGTCTAAACAGAGCTTGAGCCATTGTGGATGGTTTCTTAGTTGTTTCTGGTGGTTTCTGGTGGTTTATACAGGGTGCCAGGGTTTGACGATGGTTTAGCTCTCTGCAGTCCCTGAGATCACAACCAGATGGTAAACACATTTGACCTGGAACTTCTTCAAGGCCAAAGGGCTAAGTAGCCAATTAGCCAACAAGCCTTATTGTTTCTGGTCGTTTTGACTAAGGCGGTTGAACGGTGGTCTGGCGTAGTTAATCTCTCAACAGACAGGTGCTCACTGAGAGAAGAGAGAGGGCGATGCTTGGCTTGACAGTGGTCAACGTGGTATAAACGTAGATCAAAAAATAGTTCGGTTCTCTGCAATTGCTGAGACCAGATCCAGAGAAATTGATAATCTCTGAACTTACACCTATATCCATATTTATTCTTCCCAAAATGCCCGGGGTCGATCTGCCACCAGGCCATGTATGACCTCCCCCTCAGTCAGATTGAAAAGAACTTCTGTTCCCCTGCCACAGTTGTTAAAATGGATGGTCGTGACTAGACTCGAATCATCCAATAATAGGTGCGGAAAACCCCTGGTAGAATCAGAAGAACCTTGATTATTATATCCCCAGAAAGAAGCTGTTTTAGAAGCAGAGGTAAAAATGATGCCATCACCACTGATTGGAAGCAGTGGATCAGCTGATCCATGCATTTGCAAAATAGTAAAGGGCTGGGCATGTCCATGCAAAATAACAACAAGAGGGATCTCTTCGAAGCCGTCATAGGCCGCAGGTATATACAAGAGATAAGTCCTGGTTGAATCTTGGACACTTAGAGATTCCTCAATTACCTGTTGAGCAAGGAGATTATGAGCTATCATCGCTACTGCTAGAAGGGAGGTTATTACACGCATAACAAGAGCTTTTATGATTAAGAATTTTTACATTCAAAACTCTTACTTAGGATGTTAGAATTCCCCCCTTAAATCTTTCAAATACCCTGAATTTTCGTTCATATTCATTGAACAAATTGTATGATTGTCTAGATTAGGATGAGCGAAACTCGGAAGGAGTGGAACCAAATTCCTTCCGAAATACTCGGGAAAAGTATTCCGGATCATTAAAACCACATTGGTAAGCAATTTCAGAGACAGAGCCGGTGGTTTCTCTTAATAATGTTCTGGCATGTGAAAGCCGAATGGCTTGAATGAGGTAATGTGCAGATAATCCAGTCTGTGCCTTTAGTTTTCGGTAGAGCTGGGAATTACTCATAGTCATAGCCCTACATAGTTGGTCTACTCCAAAAGTGGGGTCGTCTAAATGATCCTGGACAATCAACTTGATCTGCCGAACAAATTGCTTTTCCGGTCCGGGTTTAGGTCCCACTGTCTCGTCAATTTGACTCTTCTCTCCTATGCCGTACATGCGCTGATAGTGCGCATGTAAACGAGATCTTTGAGTTAAAAGAGCTTCAACCCTGACAAGCAGCTCTTCCTTAATAAAGGGTTTGGTTAAATAAGCATCAGCTCCATACTGTAATCCTTCTAACCTGGATTCGATATTCGCCTTTGCCGTAAGAAGAATAATAGGGATGTGACTAGTATTCGGATCGTGTTTTAAAGTGTTACAGACCTGAAATCCATCCATCACAGGCATCATTACATCACTGACAACCAAATCGGGAATAAATTCTCTAGCTATATCGATGCCATTCTGACCATCAACAGAAATCATAATTTGGTAGTGGTTCTGCAAAATGGATCGGATATATTGTCCAACGTCATGGTGATCTTCTATGATCAGTATCTGTGGAAGACCAGTTGGGCTCAATTCCTGTGTCTCATCCGGTTGGCGATGCATGGATGTGGACATCTGAAGCGCTTTGTGCCTTGGTGTTGAGATGACACTTTCAAGAGCTGTCTGTCTCATAGGCAAGATTACTGTAAACGTTGAACCTCTACCCACCTGGCTGTCGACTGATATTTGACCACCTAAGAAACCTACTAGTTCCTTTGTTAAAGCTAATCCAACACCGGTACCTTCAGCATTTCGGATAGAGGAATCATCGGCCTGGTAAAAGCGATCAAAAATATAGGATATATTTTCGGGACTGATACCTACACCATCATCAGACACAATCATTTTAAATTGATGGCTGTTTTCAATGCTGCAGCCCACCTGAATAGTACCGCCCTTTGGAGTGAATTTTAATGCATTGGACAACAAATTCGAAACTATATCCTGGATTTTATCCTGATCAAAGTCCATAATAACGGACTCCGAATCAGCAATAAACTGTATATCAATATCTCTTGATATTGCATATGATTGGAATGATTCCACCAAATATTTTAAAAACACCACAATATCGCCTCTGTTCATCTGAATGGTCATAGCACCAGCCTCCAATTTTTGAAGATCCAATATTTGATTTACAAGTTGCATAAGCCTTTGCCCATTTCGTTGAATCATCTGAAGTCCATCTTTACCCGTTTCGACCACTTTGTCTTGCAATTGATCAGCCATGCCCAGAATGATAGTAAGTGGAGTGCGAAATTCATGGGTAATATTGGTATATAATCTGGACTTGAAAGTGTCAAGCTCAAGCAACCTTTCTGCCTCGAGCGCAGTAAATTTTCTCTTTAGTTCATATGATCGAATTCCCAACAACAGAAAAATAATACAAGTCATATAAGTTATTTTTGCTGTCAGGGTAGCCCACCACGGAGGTACAATGGTAAATTCAACTGATTTTGGTTCACTCCATATTCCATCTCTGTTAGCAGCTCTTACCAGGAAATTGTAGTGACCTGGTTCCAATTCAACGTACCGGACCACCTTATCATCCCCGTTCGGGATCCAATCAGAATCGATTCCCTTCAGTTTGTACGAGTATGTAATTTTTTCAGGTTGCGTGTACTCAAGACCTATGAATGTAAATTCAGGGTTATTGAAGTCGTGTGGGAACGTATAACTTGAAGGAGCTGTGGAATAGGAGCGAAGCAAAGTATCGCCCACAGTAATTGACTCTATTTGAATTTCAGGTGGTAACAACGGTATGAGACTATCGGGATGAAAAATTTGAATCCCGTCACCTACGGTATATGCAATTGAACCATCAGAAAGTTGACACGCAGCCCTAGTCATAATAAAGTATTCCAAACCATCTTCCCAGTTCCAGGTCCTAAATTCTTCGGTTAATGGGTTAAAGCAGGAAATACCATTGAATGTCACAAGCCACAAATAACCTTTATATTCGCAAGACCAATATACACCCTCTGCCCCCATACCATCCTCTACGGAGTAGCTCCTGGAGATTTCCGATTGAGGGTCCAGTTTGAAAAACCCAAAAGGGCTACTTGACCAAATGATGCCTTTCTTATCCTGGATAATATGCCATGGGCTTTGATACCCAAGAAAATGTTTAAATGAGCCTTCCCCGGTCAATTTATGAAGACCTGCAGCTCCTACACCGATCCAAATATTTTGATAACGATCGACTAAAATGCTGTGAACAATACTTGCCACATAATTGTCAATAGTCACGAGATAATTGATGAAAGTATCTCTTTCAGGAATGTAATTAAATAGTCCACGATCAGCTGTTCCTATCCAAAATGAATTCGCTTGATCTTGACTGATGGAAAGAACCGTTTCAAAACTAAAGTCTGAGGTGTCCCCGGAATCAATCTGCAAGAATCTATAATTGTGCGACAAGGGGTCCATCTGTATTAAGGCACTCCTTGTACTTTGGTGAAGCCCGATCCACAATAGGTCATTACCATCGAGCATCATGGTATTAATTCTGGAATTCTCTTCCAAAAATGGAAGGTTCCATTTGCTAAACCGGTTGCGCTTTCGATTGAAAGTGAAGAGGCCATTGAAGTGTGAGCCTAATAACACAATTGAGTCATTTAGTTCAAGAATACAGCGAAACATCGGTTCTTTCTCTCCCGGCTTTGTTGCATATCGATGATATTTAAATCGATTGCTGATCGCATTCATTTTGATTAGGCCGTAGCTTTCAGAACCAATCCAGATCATACCATATCGATCTTCAATCATCGAAATAAATGGTTCTTTGATATTCCATGGTTTATCAGAAGCAATTTCATACTGTGTGATTTCACTCCAATCTTGGACTTTTAGGCCTTCCTTTATATGGTAAAGATGGTTGTTGTAACTCTTGATCCATAATTCACTATTTTTAGAAAGTAGAATAGATTCAATGGCGTCATTTTCTATTTTAAATGGTGTCGAGAAGTACGACTTAGATATCAAATTGAATATAACAAGTTGGGAAACACCTTTACTAGAAGTCCCTACTCCAAGCAATGAATCAGTAAGTATAGAAAGAGTGAGAATACTATCTCGATCGTCAGAGGACAACTTATATTGGATGAATTTGTTTGTGTCACCATCGGATAGAGTCTCGACTTTAAAAAGTCCCTGGTTCGAACCAACCCACAGATCTTGGTTCTGATCTTCTATTAATCCACTTATTACTTCTCCGGTCGAAGTATGCAAATCGATGGCTTCCCGGTTCTGGTCTAAAATATATTTTCCTATTTCCAGTAATTTCGGTTCTCCTCCTGTCATCTCAAATCGTAGACGATAGAGCCCTCTCTTGGTACCGACCCACAGATAACCAAACTTGTCCTGGATGATTTTTAATATGAACTCTTGCTTCAGTTGTTCAAGACCGGGGCCTGACACTACATGGATTAATTGGTCTCGTTGAAAGTCGTAGTAAAGTAAGCCATGAAACATACTTCCAACCCATAAGTTTCCGCCGGGGGCCTGGCAAATCGATGTCAGTACTGCACCCTGGATTTCATTAGGTACTGGTTTGTAGGTTTTAAAATCAAGGCCATTGTGCCTGATTAAGCCACGATTGGAGGCAATCCAGAGATATCCAAGTGAATCCTGAATAATGCTAAAAGCATTATCGTCCGGATATCCATCCTTAATCGTATATCGCTCAAATTGCAAATCCCCTGAATAGAAGGCCTCCTGGCCAAAAAATGAATTGCTGCCTTTTGGAACTAGTAAAAAGACAATCAGTACAATAGCTGACATCCGGGGAAAACAGGTTCTGAGGTCCGATCTATCATTCATATCACATGGAACTCGTGATTGATTCAAAATCGGATCTGGGGGTTATCAAGCCCCAAGAACTAATATGAACAGAAAGTGATTGCTAATCAGACGCAGACCGTTCCTCCATAATCACAATCAAAGGAGTGAACGACTCCCTACTTTTCTGGTATTAGTTTTTGTCACCTAATACTGAATGTATTACTATTTGAGTGTAATGTCAATGTGATTGGTCATGTTCTGATAAAATCACCTATGTACAAAGTAAGCGGTCGGCCATGTACGTACACTACTGATCCCTAATGTGGGTTAATTAATCCCCTTTCACTGCCGACTGCGAACTGAAGCCAGGCTTTGGGCTCTGGGCATTGGGTAGTTGGGTTTACTTTTCCATATGAATATAGATGGTATCAGTCACTGAAGCCCTCTTGTTCTCTTAGTGACCTTCTTCAAATAAGACTCTTGGTGGACTTAGTGGTAAAACAGGGACCTGGGGACTGCAGGCTGAAGACTGCCGGCTGGCCCTGGGCTCTGGGCATTGGGTAGTTGGGTTTTGACTACAATTAAATCAACTACTTCTCATTTGACACTGCGAACTGCCTACTGCGAACTGAGAACTGCCTACTGATCGTGAACCTGCATCTTCTTGCGGTTGCGATACCAGAAGTATCCGATGGAACCGACTATCAGGTATGGGAGTGAGAGTATGAATAGTATCCCAGCATTCAAACCTTTTCCACCGCTACCGCCATTGCTGAGATTAGACTCAGCAGTCATCTTACACATCGGGCATTGTGCATAGATTTCTTCAGGAGCAACCAGAACGACTGCAATCAGAACAATCAATGCGAGAATCCTGTACTTACCAATCATAAGTCAAAGTTACAATAATTCATTAAGGAATCACTAATAACATGGCCGCAGCATCAGATAGACCAATGGACCGGTCAAAGCCACATAGGCCCATAAAGGCCAAACCCATCTTGCCATCTTCTTATGTTTCACAAACTGATCTGTAAGTCCCCTGATATAAGTCATCAGGATGAAAGGCAGTATCACCGCAGCAAGAATAATATGGCTTATCAGCAGTATGAAATAGATCGTCCTCATCACTCCTTCACCACAATACCTCGTTTCCGGGGTAGTGAAATGATAAACCACATACAATAGAAGAAAGCTTGCTGAAAGGACGACAGCTGTCTGCATGGCTAACCGGTGAGCCTGTATATTTCTCTTTATCCTGATCAGATACAAGGCGACGAGCAGGACCACAAAAGTCACCGTATTAATGGCAGAATATACCGGAGGCAGAAAAGAAAAATCAAGGGCTGTTTCTATCTTATATCTCCTCATGAGCAAGACAAGTAGAAACACCAGGCCGGATACTATCCAGGCAGCTACGTTCAGTCTCTTTGCTCGTTGTAATTGTCCGCTTTGACTCATTTCTCTCTTTCTCTTCTGAAGTCAAAGTCCTTCTCAGGCTCAGGTGGAAGGAGAAAAGCTATGTCCTCTCCCAATGAAACCAGGTCTTCTTCACTCAGGAGCCTGTAACAATGCAGGATCTGATTTGATGTGTCAGTAAGGAAAACCGCATCCGCAAAATCCGAACTGAGCTCTGCCAATTTCCAGGCCTTATCAAGCGAGTCCAAAGAAGCGGGCTGTATGTCGTAGTCATAGCTGACAAAGCGCAGAACACTATCCAGGTCCTCATAATGTTCTCTTATAGGATCCAAACGACTCTCATTGGCACTACTACTATAGATCACTTGAATAGCACCCACCTCAAAGAGCTCTCCGGCAGGAACTGTCACTTTGGGTTGTAACCTTTCCAGATGTTCCAACCTGTAATCAAGCCCCTTCCGCAGGTATAACCATGATACTGCCGGGAAAACCACCAACAATAAAACCAGTACCAGGATCTGTGAATGTTTCCTTTTCATAAAAAGGCCGAATTTGGGAAGACATTACCCAAAGAAAAACGACAAGTATGATTCACCTGGCAAAATACCAATGAGAGATCGGCCGACGATCAATGTCCGGCATCCTCAACACTTTCAAGTTCCACCTTCTCTCCTATTGGCTGCATATCACTCTCCACCTGTTCCATATTCTTCTGCTCGATGTACTCTCTCGAATTCAGCCAGTAATTTCCCTCCATAAAAAAGGCGATAATGGCCCAGATTAATAATGTAGTGGGTAACAGTACACTGCGTACGAGGCTCTTCACTTCGTACTTCATGTGCATAAATTCAAATATTACCAGGATAGCTTTATACAATGAAAGTGCAATCATTGCAATATACATCACTGCCAACCCGATTGGAAATGATCCAATTTCCCACTCATAGGGGACAAAACCGGATATCATATACCCTTTTCCAACCAAAGCAATCAACACCTCAACAATAGTTACAATACCCAGAATGATGATGGTCTTTCGGGCAATTGTTTTTGACTCTTCGTAAGTATGTGCAGACATCTCTTAAATTTCTTTGATTGTGATTTTTACAGCAGGTAGAATACCAGAAAAACAAATACCCAGACCAGGTCCACAAAGTGCCAGTACAGCCCGATCTTTTCTACCATCTCATAGCCATTCCTTCGCTCTACATAAAGTCCACTGGCTACGTTCACCGCAATAATGATAAGGAATATCACACCTGATAAAACGTGAAATCCATGGAATCCGGTAATAAAGAAAAACAAAGCACCAAAAGCCTTGGGCCCGAAGGATTGCTGTCCCACCTCTCCAATTGCAGGACCGGAGGTATACTCAAATCTTCTGTTAATCCATTCACCATGCGATTTGTGAATCAGGTAGGTTTCACCAGCCTCAAAAGATTCTCTTTCAGCGCCTGCTTCATAGGCATGTCCATGGGCGTCATCAAGGTAGACTCCTGATTCAACATGAGTTCCAAAAGGATTGGTATGAACTGTCATATGCTCTGTAGCAATCAGTGTAGTCCACTCCCAGGCCTGACAACCGAGGAACATAGCACCACCAATGATGGTTGCAATCATCCATTTTACGACACCTGACTTATTTTCCTCTTTGCCCTCCTGTACTGCCCGAATCATTGTAAAAGAGCTGGCCAGCAGAATAAACGTCATCAAACTGACGAAAAGCAATGGATAATGGGTGCCTTCCAGAAACGGAAAACTTGAAAACACAAAATCAGGTACAGGCCAGGTCACATTACTGAAACGCAATGTTCCATATGCGATCAGAAATCCAGCGAATGTGAAGGCATCCGATAAAAGGAAATACCACATCATCAGCTTGCCATAACTGGACTTAAAGGGGGATTTGCCTCCCGACCAGAGTGAACCTGATTGCTCCTCTACTGCTTGTCCTTCAATAGTTTCTGCCGACATAAATAGTTCTTATCTGTAAAATGTTAAAAATAGATACAGCACTATCCATAGTACATCTACATAGTGCCAATACTGACATGTAATTTCCAATCTGTTAATCCTGTATTTGGTAACTCTGAAATCCAGGACAAAGGCATGGATAAGAGCCACTACCATGGCAGCTAATCCGGCCATAACATGGGCCACATGCACTCCACTGATCACATATACAAAAGCTCCTGATGGATTTCCCTTGAGATCTATTCCCATACCACGCATAACCATCCATCCTTCATACTGGGTCACTATAAAGGCAATGCCAAGCAAAAAAGATAGCACCAGCAGAGCTTTGTATTTCCTTTCTTCCCTGGCTCTGAAAGCTTTCAGAGATCCATGTAGCGTCAAACTGCTGATCAGGATAATCGCGGTGCTAACCATAAACAGTCCAGGCAATGTGAACTCAAACCAATTACCAGCTGCCTGTCTGACGATATAGGCACTCAGGAATCCGGCAAACATCATACTGATGCTGGCCATGCTTACCCAAAGCGCAAGCTTCATCGGCTCCAGACCAGGTCCTCTTGGGTTATCGCGATTGTATGATTGTCCGTTATTTTTCAAAACTGCCTCCATCATCTATAGATTTCCTACATAAAATATCAGCAATACTAATGGCAGATATATAAAAGAGAAAAACATCAGCTTTCTGGCAGCCGGTATGTCTTTTGCTTTCTGCATATGCCATCCATACATCGCATAAACAATGGTCAAGACAGCCGAGAGTACCCCTGCCCATAATGCAAGTTCTCCCATGGCAACCGGTACCATCACAAATGGCAATAGCAACAGTGAAAAGATGGCTGACTGCAATCCCAGATCGGGATGAACCTTACCATCCTGCTCAGGTACCAATTTGAACCCGGCTTTCTTGTAATCCTCGTAACCCAGAAAGCCAATCGACCAGAAATGGGCAAACTGCCAAAAGAACTGGATACCAAAAAGAATCAAGGCCATATTAGTCATAGTCCCTTCCACAGCTACCACAGCGATCATAGTTGGTAAGGCCCCGGGAATTGCACCCACAAAAACCGACATGGGTGTAACTCTTTTCAAGGGAGTATAAAGGAAGGCGTAACTTACCACAGCAGTAGCTCCAAGTACTGCTGAAAGCGGATTAAAAAATGCCAACAATATGATACCAACCACAAAGAGGATCCCTCCAATCATGATGGCTTCACTGGCATTCATACGACCAGCTGCTACCGGTCTGTTTCGAGTACGCTTCATCAAACGGTCAAAATCCTTTTCCAACGCCTGGTTAAGCGCATTTGCCGCAGCGGTAATGCTAAATC
>JAUILF010000199.1 GCA_030433135.1 Bacteroidia bacterium
GATAACGGTAAAACCTGGGAAGATGCTGTCGATATAACCGATCAGATTTCACTTCCCGGGTGGAAGAAGGATTTCAAATTCATCACCTCAGGCAGGGGTATCTGCACCTCCGATGGAAAGTTGCTACATACCCTGGTCAACCTCGATCACGGGTTGCACATTTTTGGCAGCGAGGATCACGGACATACCTGGCAACTTTACGGATCGGCCCTGAATCCTGGTGATGAATCCAAAATTATCGAGCTCGAAGATGGAACCTGGATGGTCAACAGCCGTGTCGCCAACCAGGGATCAAGATTTAGTCACCGGTCAAATGACGAGGGAAAAACCTGGAGTTCAACACCCGCTCCTGAACTCCCGGATCCAGCGTGTAATGGGAGTTTGATCCGCTATTCCTCGGCTCAGGATGCTGACCGCAATCGTATCCTGTTTGTAAATGCAGCTAATAAAAAAGAGCGCAAAAATCTGACCGTCCGACTAAGCTACGACGAAGGAAAAACCTGGCCAGTCAGCAAAGTTATTTATGCCGGAAGTGCAGCTTATTCGACTATGACCGTATTGCCCAATGGAGACATTGGTTTACTATTCGAAAAAGATGATTACTCAGATAATGTCTTTACCTCCTTCAGCCTGGAGTGGTTAACGGAGGGGGTGGATAAGGGTGAATAGGGTGCTGCCCGTGGTGGCTCGATGGTTTGTGGTTTAGTACCTAGTACCTAATGAATCAAATTCTGCCAGAAATTGGCAGAATTTGATTTGGTTCTATCTTCTTGCTTCTGGTTTGACTCTTATAGGTGCGAGGTTCCTTTTCCTGGTGACAGTTTTCACCCAATCGTAGCTGGTTTTACCTGACAACAGGCCCACTGCCGTGGTGGCGTCCTTTGGCATCGCCCCAAAGGACCAAAACTCTAGTCAACTCCGAATGTGGCGGGAAGTTTCTTGTTCGCTCTGAATATATTGATCAATAGGCACTTCTCTTGAGGGCCTGGGTGGATCGCTTGTATAACCGCTGGATCCATTTGAAGTCAAGTTCATTGAAATGCGCCTTATCCTCAAGTATCTTTCTCTGAATTATATGGAACCATCATCTCAATTCTCCAAATGGATAAGGCTACTTTGTTCCTCAAATAATGATGGTTCTTAAAATGCTGATCTTTCTTTAGCTCATTGCCTGACAAGTTACAAGCGATCTTGGCGGCCACTGGGAGTTGACGTCATTTTGCCGTTTTCTTCCAGTCTTGATGGTGTTAGAATTAGCCCATGAGAGACGACCAATTCTTGACTGTAACCAATGAAGGGCAAAGGCTAATCAAATCATGCCCATCGGAGCGTATTTGAAGTTCCATGGTGAGAAATTACAATGATTGCTATCGTTTTGGCTTGTCCTGGTTAGCGGTTTAAGGTTTAGGAAAATCCACCACTTCTGACAAATCCTGATCCTGAAGGCTTTCATCTCTTAAACCCATCTAAACAAATCACGGATAAATACCAAAATACACGACGAATCAGTTAAGTTCATAAATATTGACATCCATGAGACTACTGTGTTTTCTTGCTTTGATCTGTATGTCCACCGGCCTTTTTGCTCAATCAAAAAAACTGACCGGAAAATGGAATGCTACTTCCGACTCTGAGGAATGGGAGGAACTAGTCTATGAATTTCGCGAAGATGGAACCATGCTCATGATCGTGGACCAGGAGGAATATCCCACTGTGAATGGCATTACATACAGCACCCATAAACGTAAGGGAAAACTTCAATTGGAAATGACTTACACCAGTCCCTGGAACGAAGAAGAGGAGACCTTGATGGGACTGATCGATTTTGTTAACCGGGATCAAATCAAACTGGAGATTTTTACCCTTGAACCGCCTCCGGACCCCCTGACTTTTACGCCCGATGCCTTACTTTTTGACCGAATGTGACCGTGGTTCATGAAGGAACCGATCGATCAGTTTTCCCGGCAAGCCAAACTTTATCAGCAATACCGCCCCAAATATCCGGCGGAGCTCTATGAGTTTGTACTGGCCAACTGTCCTTCAAGAAATCGAGCATGGGATTGCGGAACCGGAAATGGCCAGGTAGCAACTGTACTGGCCGAGTCCTTTAACCGGGTTTATGCCACTGATATTAGCGAACAGCAACTGGCACATGCTCCGAACGAAGACCATATCATCTACCAAAAAATGCGTGCTGAAAGCACCACTTTCCCCATTAACTACTTTGACCTGATTACTGTAGCTCAAGCCATTCACTGGTTCGATATATCGGCATTTTTCAGAGAGGTAAAAAGGGTACTTAAACCTGGAGGGATTATCGCAGTGTAGGGATATGGATTGATCAGAATAGAACCTGACATTGACTCGATCGTTGACCATTTCTACCAGGAAGTAGTCGTCACCTATTGGAAACCGGAAAGAAAAATGGTGGATGATCACTATCAATCTATCCACTTTCCTTTTCAGGAGTTAATGACTCCTGAAAACCTATCCATCAAAGAAGGGTGGAACATCGACCAACTAAAAGGATATTTCCAAACCTGGTCCAGTGTCCAAAATTACAAACTTGCCCATCCGGGAGCAACTCCGGTAGAAACACTGATCGAAAAAATCCTGCCACTATGGGGTGGCAAATACAGACAGGTTACTTTTCCCGTCTTTATCAAATCAGGCAAGTAAAAAAGAGTACCTCTGTCCTTTACAAGAAGACAGAGGTCACCGATCTTCATTTGATAACTAATAGGATTATATCAGGATCCAGGTCATAATAGAAACCCGGATCTTAATGGTCTTTTAATCAAAACATCATCACCACTCAATCGGATTTTTTTTTTCGCTTCTTTGATTTCCAATCGTTTCCCAGTTCGCTGAGCTGATCAGCTATGTGTTCAACCTGCTCTTCCACAATTCGGGCTATATTCTTGACATTGATAGGTTCACCTCGCATCGCCAGAAAATCGCGTGGAGTCTTCGCTTCAGGTACGAGGGCCCACATCAGGAGGTATAATGGCACTCCTACACCTGCTCCCAGCGCCGCCAGAGCAAAGACAATTCTGACCCAGATCGGGTCCTGTACTCCAAAGTAGGCAGCTAATCCCGAGCAAACTCCCCCAATGATCTTATCATCAGGATCCCGATAAAGCTTCTTACCCGTCTGGTAGTCATTCCCCTCATAGGTTTCATATTCAAAACTGTCACTGGCTCCAAAGTCCTCGGGCGTACCGAGAACTGATATGGCATGTGCTACATCCTCCCTCGATACAATCCTTTTATTCTTTAACCGGTCGTTTAGCAACTCGGCCATTCTCCTTTCGATATCTTCTACGATCTCTTCGTAGCCTTCCGCATGACGGAAATGCTTATCGATTTTCTTCAGATAATCATCGAGGTAATCAAATGCATCATCATCAATGACAAAAGGGAAACCTCCTACATTTATATTGTTGGTCTTATTCATTTTCTACTAGATTTTTGGTTGATTCGTTTACTACATTGACTAAGCGATCCCAGGTCTTTAACAACTCTTTCAGAAAGTCTGTTCCCTCCGGAGTCAGATGAAAATATTTTCGTGGCGGTCCACTGGTAGATTCCTTCCAGGTGTATGCCAGAATACCTGCGTTCTTGAGCCTGGTTAGCAATGGATACATAGTGCCCTCCACAACAATCAGCTCCTGCTCCTTCAGTTTCGAAATGATATCGGAGGGATACATCTCTCCATCGGACAAAAGCGATAGTATGCAGAGCTCCAATACTCCTTTTCGCATCTGTGCTTTGGTGTTTTCAATCTTCATAATATCAAATGTATACATTTATATAGTACTATGCAATACAAAGTACCCCAATTATACCTAATACTATACGAAACATATCATTTTATCGACAAATGTGGTGTGAGTGTGGGTGTGGGTGTGTGCGAATTCCTCCGAAGCTGGAGAAGAAGACAAAAAGTTGTCAACCAATATCAAGACGGTACATCCCATATACCAGCATCTGATCACCGGTTCACCAGCCTCTAGCCGGCGACCAGCGACCCATGACCGGTGACCGATATCCTAGCACCCGGGACCTGGTACCTGGTACCCCCACCTGATTACAGCCTCCTCAGCTTAAATGTATAGGTCCCTCGGCTGTCACTGGCTTCGAAATTCAGTTTGTTGCGATTGAGTCGATCGATACTTCCGTAGAGATAGAAATCTTCATGGTTGAGAAAATCATAAAATACGGCATCAACGAAAAACTCAAGGTCATTGTCCTCGCCGTAATAGTCTTCGTCAATAAAAATGTTCCAATCCCCATAAAACACAGCCCGCAGGGAGTAATCATCGTAAACCGCCGAGTAATCGGGAAAAAACTCCACTATATCATGTCGATATTCATGAGTAATGTTCTTGCGGAACAAGGCAAAATCCTTCTTGTAGGTTACCTTTTCAAACTCCCAGACTCCGATGAGTCGATCTTCTTTTTTTCGCAACCTGGCTTCCTTGGTGCAACTACCAAGTGCCACGATAACTAACATCACATACAGTAAAGTTACTTTCATAATTTTCCCTTTCTTAAAAGTTATAAGATATCCGCAAGCGAATCCAGTCAGCACATCTCATTTAAATGGAACTTAACCCACTTCCTTAAGGACCTATTAAAACAAGTAGTACAATTAGAAATGACAATTGCAAGACAACTGGTGTACCTGTCCAATTCAGGAATGCTATCTTCAGGGAGATAAAAGCTCATGCATGAAAAAGTGGATTCCTTTTTGTCTCATGATAGGTGTTTGCCAGATTTCGATCCGGGCTCAGATTTCATCTGCTGAAATTGAAAAATTGTCAGATCAGATTCTTCCCTCTTCCCTGGAACAATTTGGGGAGTTGCTGTCACTGCCCAATGACGCTCATTTACCTGCTTCACTTGAGCCCAATATAAAGTGGATGGAGGATGCCTTTCAGGAGAGGGGATTTGCTGTTGAAAGACTACCAACCGACGGAATCGACCTGTTAATGGCAGAGCGTGAAATCATTGGAAGTTCAAATACGGTGCTGATCTACCTGCAATTGGATGGCCAACCGGTAGATCCTTCAAAATGGGATCAGGACGATCCGTACATACCCACCTTAAAGAAGTCTGATAGCAGTGGCAGATGGGTGACGATACCCTGGGAATCTCTAAAAGAAGGACAGGATCCCGAGTGGCGGATATTTGCCCGATCTGCTTCGGACGCCAAGGGGCCGGTAGCCGCTTTTCTCAGTGCCTATGACATCATGTTGTCACAAAGCTGGATGCACAACTACTCGGTCAAAATTATTATTGATTCGGAGGAAGAACTTGGATCGCCCCATTTACCAGCTGCTGTTGAGAAGTATCGTGATAAGCTGGCAGCTGATATGCTGATCATACTCGATGGCCCGCGACACAATACCAACCGGCCAACTTTGACCTTTGGTGCCAGAGGCATCACGACGGTAAGGATTACTACTTACGGCCCGAGAGTCCCCCAACACAGTGGTCACTACGGCAACTACGCCCCAAACCCTGCTCTGCATCTTTCTCAATTACTGGCCAGTATGAAGGACCGGGACGGGAGGGTTGCAATTCCAGGGTTTTATCACGGTATAGAACTGGATGAAAAGACCAGAGAAATCCTCAGACAGGTACCCGACTATGAAGATGCCATCAAACGACAACTGGGCATAGCACAACCGGATAAAGTAGCACCAACCTACCAAGAGTCTATCCAATATCCGTCATTGAATATCAGGGGAATGGCTTCGGCCTGGGTCGGCACCAAAGTGCGTACCATCATACCCGATGCCGCCGTGGCCAATCTGGATATCAGAACTGTCAGGGAGAATGACCCGGAACAACTAGTGGGACTGCTCATGCAACACATCAGACAACAGGGGTTTCACATTTGCCAGGGCGAGCCTACCGAAGAGGAAAGGATGACATACCCTCGTCTGGTATCATTGAGTTATGAAATAGCTTATGGCGCATACCGTACTCCATTTGATTCCAAGGTAGGATTATGGCTAGACCGTTCCATGAATCGGATTTTCTCCGAACCACCGGTAAAGATTCGAACCTCGGGAGGATCTATTCCCATAGCACCTTTCGTTCAGACTCTGGGCATACCAGCGGTCACGGTTCCCACGGTCAACCGCGACAATAATCAGCACAGTCCCAATGAAAATATCCGACTTGGTAACTACCGGGATGCCATCCGTACCTTTCTCGGTATATTGACAGAACCTCTTAATCCCTGACCTGGATGACGTTTAAGGTAGCAGTCGTGCAGGAGACGCCAGCCTTCTTTGATAACCGGAAGAGCCTGAAGATAGTTGATGATCATTTACGGGATTTGGCAAAAGAGAACGTGCAGCTTGTAATGTTTCCTGAATCTTTTTTACCAGGATATCCACGTGATCTGGATTTTGGTATGCAAGTAGGCAGCAGGAGTGAACGTGGTCGAAATCTATGGCTGCAATACTGGAAACACAGCATCAGCTGTAAGGATGACAATGCCAAAGCTCTGGCCACGATGGCTGAGAAGTACCAATTATTCCTGGCCATTGGCGTTACTGAAAAGGAGGAAAAAAGCCGTAGCCTCTACTGTTCACTGCTGGTTTTTAGTCCGGAGGGCAAGCTCATTTACCGTCATCGCAAAATCAAGCCTACAGGGATGGAGAGGGTTGTATGGGGTGAAGGTGACGGCAGCGATATTTCTGCTGCAGATAGCCAACTCGGCAAATTGGGAGGTCTCATTTGCTGGGAAAATTATATGCCTGAGGCCCGATTAAAACTGTACCGGTCAGGCCTTGACATTTATCTGGCACCAACTGCAGACGCACGCCCCACCTGGACGGCAACTATGCAGCACATCGCCTTTGAAAGCAGGTGTTTCGTCCTGTCCTCAAATCAGTATTTTACCCGGAGCGATTACCCGGAAGGCCTGACAGAGTACCTGGTACCCGGTGCCGAAAACATCATTTGTCGCGGTGGTAGTTGTATTGTATCGCCTTATGGGGCACTTATGCAGGGTCCTCTTTTTGATAAGAAGGGTGTGTTAATAGCCACTATTGATCATGACGAACTCATAAGATCACGTCTGGATTTTGATCCGTCCGGACATTATAGTCGTCCGGACATCCTCGACCAATAGAAACTTAATGACTTATTTTAGTGGGGTGTAATTAGATATTAGAAGCAAATGCATCATATAGGTTACTACTTATACTTTTTTGTATTTTACTTAATCTCTCTGTTGCCCTGGAGCATCCTGTATCTTTTTTCTTCCATTATTCACTTCATTTTGTTCGGGATATTCAAATACCGAAAAAAAGTCATTGCAGATAACCTGCGCAACTCCTTTCCGGAAAAGTCAGCAAAAGACCTCCAAAAACTTCACCGAAAATTTACCCGGTATTTCTGTGATCTGCTGGTTGAAACCTTTAAGACCATGAGCGTCTCTCCACGGACCTTGCAAAAGAGAGTCAAATTTCACAACCTGGAATTATTTGAGAGATTTTCAGCCCAAAACCAAAGCGTGAGTCTTGCATTGGGACACCTGGGAAACTGGGAACTGATCGGCGCTGCTTTCGCCCCATATCCCTATTTCCAACTCATTGTCATTTATCATCCGCTCAAGAATAAAATATTCGATCGTATCTTCTATCATATGCGCACCAGACTGGGTAACGGACTATATCCCATGAAGAATACGATGCGCTCTATGCTCATGGATCGCAATAAACTCACTGCCACTGCCTTCATTTGTGACCAGACACCTTCCAACCCTGAGCGAGCCTATTGGACTCAATTTCTAAATCAGGAGACACCGGTTTTTCGCGGAGTGGCGATGATTTCCCGAAAACTGAACTACCCGGTCATCTACGTATCTGTTCAGAGACCTCGCCGGGGCTACTACGAGGTTCATCTCAAATTGGTTTCTGATTCACCGGCCCAGACCACAGAAGATGAAATTAGCGAAGCCCATACAAGGCTGTTGGAAGAGGATATTCGCAGGCAGCCGGAAATCTGGCTTTGGACGCACAGGCGGTGGAAACACAGTCGCCCAGCTAATATTTGAGTACCTTTGCGGCATGCTAGAAGGAAAGAATCTCATTCTTGCCACTAAACCATTTGCCGTAGAAAATCCAGGACGCAGCCGTCTTGAGTTATTGTTGACCATTCTTTTGCTTGCAGGGTGGCATGCCCTGTTCTGGGTATTGCCTCTGGCAGGTCAGATCGTGCTTTGTCCATTGCTGGGACTAACTATAGTTCGACTTTTTGTACTCTATCATGATTACCTCCACAAAGCAATTCTGAAAAACGATCCTTGGGCCAATTATTTCTTTACTTTCTTTGGCCTTTCTATCCTCGTGCCTCCGAGTATATGGAAGAGATCTCATGACTATCACCACAAACACAACTCTAAATTATATAGCTCCAGCATTGGTTCATACCCTATTGTGACCAGGGAAAAGTTTGAAAGCTCATCCAAATCCGAGCAAAGGATCTATCTGTTCATACGTCATCCACTGACCATTATGTTTGGCTATATTTTCACCTTCCTCTATGGAATGAGCATCAGGTCACTCACAAGAAATCCGAAGCTGCATTATGACTCCCTTTTTGCGATCATTTTGCATTTCTCTATTGCCTTCGCATTCTTCTATTTTGGTGGATGGGCGGCCTTATTCCTGGGCTGGATAATACCAAACATGATAGCCGGGGCAATTGGGTCATATCTATTTTACGCCCAACATAACTTTCCGAATGTTTCTTTTGCTGACAAGGACGGATGGACTTATGTGAAAGCATCTATGGACTCGTCAAGCTATATGAAAATGAATCCGGTCATGTGTTGGTTTACGGCCAATATAGGATATCATCACATCCATCACCTGAATGCTCGTATCCCGTTTTATCGACTACCTGAAGCATTCGAATCCTTGAAAGAATTGCAAAAAGCCAAGGTTACTTCTCTAAGTCCAATGGAAATATACCGTTGTCTTCAACTCAAAGTATATGATCCCGACAGACAGAGAATGCTCACGACCAAAGAGTTAAGACGTGAAAAAGCTGCCTGATTCTTTGGTCATCAGTCGGAAGCTGGAACCGAAATATGCTCTCCCAGGAACAAAGCATTGAGAAACATACGATTAGTACCGTACCAGGAGCCCCTGAAATTTGGGTTGTCTGCAAACAGTATCGCTCTCCCTGCCCCCACTCTACTGACAACCGTTGAAGCAGATCCCTTCAGATTATTTTCGAGATTATCTTCAGTAATGAATCCGTCGATATGTGGTTCTTTGGAGTACTGTGCAACCGTCCCATAAGCACTTTTGCTGGGTTGCAACCACACGGTACTGTTTCTGTAAACCGGCAATGACATGCGACTATAGCCAAATCCCACCGGATGTGTTGTATCAATTTCTGTCTCAAAAATGGCTCCCCCTACCGCATGGCGTCCCAATTCTTCCCTGGCATTCACATAGGGACTTCTTTCCATTGTATCTTTCTCCTGCTCAACCAGCTTTTCTGAAACGATTTTGTTTCTGATACACCATGCCACTGCCTGGCGACTGGCAATTAAAGTATTCCCCCGACCAATCCAGGATTTGATCTTTGCTACGTCAGACGAATCCAGAGACCGGTAAGACCCTGATACCAAAACGAGGGTTTCATATTCTTCCAGGTCATTGGGAGAAAAACGCTCCTCCCTGAATTTAGTAATGGGCATACCTACACGTGTATCCAACAGATGCCATACTTCACCCGCTTCGTAGGAGGAGACATTACCTCCCACAATCATAGCCACTTTTGGCATAGAAACGGGTTCCAGAAAACGGCTCCCCAGGTCTACACCCTCAAGACTGTATCCCGTGTTGACAGAATAAGCCTGCACTTTGAGCTCCTGAGAAATATCAACCACCAAACGGTGTAAAGAATCCCCGGAAATATCCTGTCTGGCAACGGGAATCACCAGGCTTCCATATCCAAAGTACTGAGCCTCTCCATCTACATTCGCGGTAAAGGGTTTGAATACACTAAGCAACCGTACTCCTCCTTTCTTCAGGTGATACATAAAAGCAGGTACGTGGTAATCATAACCGGGAATCAGATAAGCATATGAAGTCTCGTTCACCGGCTCTATGTCGATCAGGTCATCTGTCGAAGTAATTTCCTCTCCCAGGGAAAGACCTGAGGCTTCGTCATATGGCAGGTTAAAAAAATTGACCAGGGACCATGCCGAAGCATCATAAAAAACACTATCAGCATATTCGGAGTAAGTCTCAAATGCATTCTGAACAATCCGGTATTGAGGTTGTGAAGCAGGCACAAAATAGGCATGACCAGCCTGGTAGTCCTGACCATTGATCCTGACATCCTCGTCAATCTCATTAACCTTCACCTTGTGAATCATTAATTTTTCCAGGAAAGCCCTATTGCGGTTCTGATCAACAGGATCACCAAAAACATAACCTTCAATGCCCGCATCAGAGGCATTCGACACTGCCGATTCAAAAAAGTCCTTCTGGTATTGATATAGCATTTCTTTTTGTTCCACAGAAGCCTTGACAGTAGCCATGGAAGAAGTCAATTGATTTCTGATGGTGAAAGCAAAAGTCAATTCACCCATCGGACGATCCTGCACGTGTCCACGAGAGCTGGCCTGTTCAAACAAGAGTCCCAGACCACCCTGCAAATCCGGATAAGATGAACCATATCCCGGATAGGTACCATCAAAGACCTCCTTGGTAAAGTAAAGAGATCCGATACCATCAAGTGCCTCAGAAAAATAACGGGCAAAGGTATCGTTAAGGGTCGTATAGTTTTCGACAGGCATGACCGGGTCTTTTGAGCCATTGGCCTTCATTGGCTCAAAAAAATGAGTACTGTTGGTGCCCATTTCATGAAAATCGGTAACAACATGAGGATACCAGTCGTGATACCATGTCAACTTACCCTGACTTTCAGGATGCACAGCCAGCCACCAGTCCCGGTTCAGGTCAAACCAATAGTGATTGGTTCTTCCTCGTGGCCAGATCTCATTAT
>JAUILF010000200.1 GCA_030433135.1 Bacteroidia bacterium
GGTTATTTCCTTACAAAAGGATAAAGAGACTCCCTGCAACTATTGTCGGGTTACGGAGTGTGTGGTTGACAATTATAATCCACCGGAAAGATTTGACACTGATTATTGGGTAGAGATCTTTGGCAAGCACAACAGGTTTGACCACAACTACCTGGTGGGTAAACGAAATAGAGGTGTAACCCTGGCCGTCAGGATGAAAAACGAACGTGACCGCGAAAACTACCACCGCATCGATCATAATTATTTTGGGTACAATCCGATCTTAGGATCCAATGGTGGAGAAACATTAAGAATTGGTACCAGTCATTATTCCCTGTCCAATTCAAACACCACTGTAGAAGACAACTACTTTGAATATTGCAATGGAGAGCACGAAATTATTTCCAGCAAAGCCTGTCAGAATATTTTCTCCAATAATACCTTTTTTGAATGTCAGGGAACGCTCACCATGCGACATGGAAATGAAACGATAGTTGAAAACAACTACTTCTTTGGTAACAGGAAAGCTAATACGGGAGGCATCAGAATTATTAATGAAACACAAACGGTCAGGAACAACTACCTGTATGGCCTTACCGGGTACAGGTTTAGAGGGGCTTTAGTCATCATGAATGGTGTGCCCAACTCACCTCTGAACAGATACTTCCAGGTAAAGGATTCTGACATGAGTAATAACCTGGTAATTGATTCCGACTACATCCAACTCTGTGCGGGTAGTGATGAAGAGAGAAGTGCTACTCCGGAAAACACCACCTTCAACAACAACATCATTTACAATCCGGAAAAGGATGAGGTATTTACTATCTACGATGATGTAAGTGGAATATCATTTAATGATAATTTGCTCAGTGAAAATATTATTACTCCCGCCTATGATGGAAAAGATATTGAAGGTTTTTCATCCAAAGAATTGCCCATTAAGAAAGAAAATGGCTTGTATGTAGTCAAAAACCATCCGGACGTTGGCCCCAAATCTGACAAGCCCATTCCATCCGCGGACAACACCGGAGTATCATGGTATCCCAGAAAAAACTACCAAATACAATTTAATAGGGGCAAAGTCATCAATGTACAACCTGGAGAAAACACTTTGTACGAGGCTATCAAACAAGCTGACGATGGTGACATACTCCAGCTAACCGCAGGTTCATACCACCAGACACGGTCCATACCATTAGATAAACCCATCACTATAAAATCAGCATCCCCGGAAAAACCCGTGATCACCTTTGAACGATCTCCACTTATACAATTAAACAATCGTGGATCACTGTCTCTCCAGGGCCTCCATATTTCCGGAAAAGAATCGGGTGACTATGCAGGTAACTCTGTTTTGATGACCAGCAGATACTCCATGATCGACAATTACAAGTTATTTATATCAGATTGTGACATCACTGATCTTGACATCAATCACAGTTTCAATTTCCTGAAAGTCTATAAAAACACTTTTGCCGATTCCATCCTGCTAAAAAACTGTTCTTTCAAAAACATTACCGGCCATATATTAAATATGGACAAAGAATTTGATGATATCGGTATATACAATGTTGAAAATGTGGTGATTGAAAATTGTGAATTCAAAGACATTGGCGGAAGTGCAGTTAAACTATACCGTGGAGGAAAAGACGAGAGCACCTTCGGGCCTATGGTCTGGATAACCGACTCAGATTTTGATAATGTAGGTCACGATGATCGCAATAAAAATGAATCCGCTATATACCTGTACGGAGTGCAACATGCAGAACTTACCAACCTGAACATCTCAAACTCACGTAAGCTGCGCATGCACCTCATTGTGGGTGATCCTGTGATCGAACTCAAGGATATCCAAATGAAAAATACCGAGCCCCTGCATTCGAATAGTGATGCTTTTTCATCAGTCAATGTAACACAGGAATAATGATCAAAGTGATCAACATAATCACTTGCTTATTTGTGCTGATGATCTCGGTTCATGCCCAGCACCCTCGTCTGAGTCTGACACCTGATGGTGTTGACCGCATCAGGGGTGGTGCCGGGAGCGTGCCATTGTTCGACAAACGACTTGCAGAAGTGCAGCATCAGGTTGACCAGGTACTGGATCATGGTGATATTTCTGTTCCGATACCTCGCGACATGGCCGGTGGATACACACATGAGCAACATAAGAGCAACTATAAAATAATGCACCTGGCCGGCAACCTGTATCAGATCACGGACGAGGAAAAATACGCAGCTTTCATCAGAGATATGTTGCTCGAGTATGCCAAAATGTATCCGACACTCCCCTTGCATCCAACAAACAGATCATACGCTACGGGCAAGATTTTCTGGCAATGTCTCAACGATGCCAACTGGCTAGTCTTCACCAGTCAGGCGTATGATTGTATTTATGACTTTCTATCCGCATCTGAAAGAGCAATGCTGGAGTCACAGCTATTTATACCATTTGCAGATTTTCTTTCTATTGAAAACCCCAGGTTCTTTAACCGGATTCATAATCACAGCACCTGGGCTAACGCTGCAGTGGGTATGATAGCCCTGGTAATGGACAATGATTCATTACTGAGTAAAGCTTTATACGGATTGGAGAATGATGGGATTGGAGCCCATGAGTTTGATAATGATGGCGGATTCATTAAAAAGGAAGGTGTAACAACAGCCGGCTTTCTAGCACAACTGGATCATTCATTTTCACCTGATGGATATTTTGCTGAAGGTCCATACTATCAACGCTATGCCATATTTCCATTTTTGAAGTTTAGCCAGGCTCTGTATCATAATATTCCGGAGCTGGATATTTTCAATTATCGAGATGGCATCCTGAAAAAGGCCACTCAGGCTTTGCTGCAATTAACTGACAAACAGGGAAACTTTTATCCCATCAATGATGCCCAGAAGGGTATGTCATTCCACACATTTGAAGTAGTGATGGCTGTCGATCTCATGTACTTTGTAGATCAGAGTCAAACGGGTTTATTGAATTGGGCTGCAGCCCAGGGACAGGTCACACTGGATGAAGCAGGCTTTGTCACTGCTATGGCCCTCACTGACTGGAAGGTTAACCCACCGGAAAAGACATCGGTGGTATATGGTGATGGCATTACCGGCACGGAAGGTGGCGTAGCCATTTTGCGTACAGAGGATCTTGAAGTATTGTTTAAGTACTCAAGCCAGGGAATGGGACATGGGCATTTCGACCGCTTGAGCTATACCCTCAACAGCCGTCAGGGTGACATCGTACAGGACTATGGTGCGGTACGGTGGGTTAATGTGGATCAAAAGGCAGGTGGCAGGTATCTCCCTGAAAACAATTCATTTGGAAAACAGACCGTCGGACATAATACTACTGTAATCAATCAGACCTCTCACTATGAGGCTTCTGTGAAATTGGCAGAGCAGGCACATCCATCACTCTACCATGCCGATGTGGGCGAGCAAAATGTTCAGATGGTGAGTGCCAGGGAAGAACAGGCCTATGACGATGTCAATCTTCACCGTACACTCTTTTTGATAACTGATGACGATTTGACCGGACCAGTATTTCTGGACATAATGCAAATCAATTCTCACGAAACAGTGAGTATCGATATGCCCCTGTGGTTTGTGGGTCACCATATGCAGAGTAGCTTTAATTGCCCAAAGACAACTGACGCCCTTTCTACACTGGGTACGGACAATGGATATCAACATATATGGCAAGAGGCCGCATGCACCGCCGGCAACGACAATATCCATTTCAATTGGTTTGGTAATGAACAGTTTTACACACTACATTCCGCAAGCAACCCCAACGACAGCATATTGATGGGCCGATTAGGGGCCAATGACCCCAATTACAATCTTCGACCTGATCCGGTACTCATTCATCGAAGGACTGATGTCACCCAAAGTACATTTGTCAACCTGATTGAATCTCACGGTGCATACAGTCGTGTGACCGAAATACCGAACAGCCCCTATGCACAAATAAAAAACCTCGAATTAATCTATCAGGATGAGAGCTATGTGATAGTATCATTTGCCACAACTCAACAGGAGTGGGAACTGAAGTTGAGCCTACAGAATAGTGATACTACAAGAAAGCATGTCGTTGATCATGGTGGAGATAAATACGAGTGGCAAGGCATTTATGATTTTAAGAAACTAATTAAATAGATACACATGAGTATTCATGAAAAAATTGCTCCAACAAAGGAGTATTGGATAGACAAAGAAACCCAGTGGGAAGAAGTTCAACCCGGTCTGCAAAGGCAAATAATGGGTTATGACGGCAAAATCATGCTGGTAAAAGCCAAATTTGAAACCGGAGCCGAAGGTAACCTGCACAAGCATTACCACTCGCAGGTGACATACGTAGCCAGTGGTGAATTTAAGATGACCATTGGCGATGACATCCGCACCATAAAGGCCGGAGACTCCTATTACATCCCACCGGATGTAATGCATGGATGTGTTTGCTTAAAGCCGGGAATATTGATTGATGTATTTAGCCCGGCAAGAGAGGATTTCCTGGGCTACGAAATGAGCGAAAAAGCTCCATCTTATGAAAGTTAAAGGATTACGCTGGTGGGTTATCGGCTTGATAGCCCTGGCTACCATCATCAACTATATCGACAGGCAGTCCTTAAATGTTTTATGGCCTGCTATGTCTGAAGAACTTTACCCGGACCGATCTGTGGATGACAGAAAGCAGATATATGCTACGATATCCGTGATATTCATGTTTTCGTATGCATTTGGCCAAGCCATCTTTGGGAAAATATTTGACTGGATTGGCACCCGGCTGGGCTTTGCCTTATCTATTGGAATGTGGTCTATAGCAACGGCATTACATGCCGTAGCACGAGGGTTTGCAAGCTTTGCTATTTTCCGATCTATTTTAGGTATTTCGGAAGCGGGAAACTGGCCGGGAGCAGCAAAGGGAAATGCAGAATGGTTTCCGACGAAAGAGCGGGCCTTTGCACAGGGGTTGTTTAACTCCGGGGCAGCTGTAGGGGGAATCATAGCGATTCCGGTTATCGCCTACTTGTCTATCCATTTTTCATGGCAAATGATCTTTCTTTTTGTCGGACTACTGGGATTATTATGGCTAGTTCCATGGTTATACCTGGTGAAATCTCCACCAAAATCTCACCCCTGGATTTCGGACGAGGAACGTCATTATATACTGTCTGGGCAAGAGAATCAAGACCTGGATAAAGGTGGAGAGTTTGACCATGGATACAATCCCGGTACGGCTAAAATGTTATCTCACAAACAGAGCTGGGGAGTAATATTGGCTTCGGCTGCTATTGACCCCATCTGGTGGTTATTTGTCTTCTGGATTCCCTACTACCTGGCAGAAGTATATGGCATGGATGTAAAAGGCATTGGCCTGTACGGATGGGTTCCCTATGTAGGAGCCATGCTCGGAGCCTGGTTTGGTGGCTTGTTTGCTCAAAATAGGTTAAGAGCTGGATGGGCTGTCAACAGAACCAGGAAGACCGTAATCACTATTGGATGTCTAATGATGTTACCTTCATTACTGGCATTGTCCAATCCTGGATCACCCATTAATGCAGTATTAATCATGGCGGTGATATTGTTTGGATTTCAAACTGCCATCGGCAATATTCAAACATTACCCAGTGATTTCTTTGGCAGTAAATCGGTTGGTTCTCTATCCGGTTTTGCAGGCATGGCAGCTAAGCTGGCAGGTGCAGGATTAGTATCATTAATTCCCATCATAACAGTAGGTGGCAACTACTCGCCTGCCTTTATTATCGGTGCTGCACTGGTATTTATCGTACTGGCGAGTGTATGGCTGTTATGTGGACATATCGCACCATTAAAATCCCATGAAACACAACGAATTATTTGAATAAACTATAAAACAATGAATACAACAGAAAAAGTAGCTATAGTAACCGGAGCAACAAGTGGAATCGGATTTGAAGTGGCAAAACATCTTGGAAAACAAGGCTGCACCGTCATCATCAACGGACTTGATGATGAGTGTGGCAATAAAAGAGCCCAGCAACTTACCGGACTGGGTATTACCGCAGAATATTATGGCTTTGATGTTACGAACGAAGAGTTAGTAAACGAAAACATCAAAGCCATTGGGGAGAAGTATGGTAAAATTGACATTGTGATCAATAATGCCGGTGGTTTGGGTGGTAGATCCAGGTTTGAAGACATGACGACGAAATTTTACCGATCAGTCATGGCCCTGAATCTGGATTCAGTATTCTTTGTGTCCAGGGCCGCAATACCCTACCTCAAAAAAGGCTCTGATCCAACTATTATCAATTTCACTTCCAATGCAGCATGGAATGCAGGAGGACCAGGCGCAGGCATTTATGGCACATCAAAAGCTGCTGTACATGCCATCACCAGGGCATTGGCCAAAGATCTGGCTGAATATGGAATACGTGTAAATGCAGTATCACCGGGCACGATTGACACTCCATTTCATTCACAAATTAAAAGTACCAAGCCGGAAGTATTTGCCTCATGGAAGAATAATATTCTGCTAGGCAGATTAGGAAAACCCGAAGATGTAGCCTCCGTAGTAGCGTTTTTGGCCAGTGGCAAGGCCGGATTTATAACGGCAGAGACGGTTCAGATTGGCGGTGGTCAGGCATTGGGAATTTAAGGTATCGGACAAAATAGTGAGAATGAAAAAAGTAGTGACTTTTGGAGAAATCATGCTTCGTCTGAGCCCTCCGGGATTCAAACGCTTTAGCCAAACCAACAGTTTCGATGTAGTGTATGGAGGTGGTGAAAGCAATGTAGCTGTTTCTCTGGCCAACTATAATTTGAAAAGTACTTTTGTTTCAAGGATACCAGCCAATGACATAGGTCAGTGCGCCATTATGGAACTGAGAAAACATGGTGTTGACACATCCCGGATCTTGCGTGGTGGTGAAAGGCTTGGTATCTATTTTCTGGAAACGGGTGCTGTAAGCCGGGGAAGTAAGGTCATTTATGACCGCGCCTATTCCGGAATGTCGTCCATTCAAAAAGGTATGGTTGACTGGGAAGAAGTTTTTGAAGGAGCCGACTGGTTTCATTGGACCGGGATCACTCCTGCGATATCGCAGGGAGCAGCCGATGCCTGTCTTGAAGCCATACAGACTGCCAACAAAATGGGAGTGCCGGTCTCAACGGACTTAAATTACAGAAAGAAACTCTGGAAATACGGAAAGGAGCCTGGAGAAGTTATGCCCGACCTGGTTGCCGGATGTGATGTGATACTTGGAAATGAAGAGGATGCAGCCAAACATTTTGGACTTCACCCCGAAGGTGTCGATGTTACTCATGGTGGTTCGGTGGAAGGTAAGGCCTACCTGTCAGTATTAAAACAGTTGCAGGAAATGTTTCCACGGGCAAAAAAGGTAATAACCACATTACGTGGTTCGATATCAGCCTCACATAACACCTGGTCAGGAGTTCTATATGATGGTGAAACCCTTTTTGAGGCTCCTACTTATCAACTAACACATATCGTAGATCGTGTGGGAGGTGGCGACAGTTTTATGGCCGGGCTCATTTATGGTCTGCTAACATATGAGAATGATCAGGAAGCGTTAAACTTTGCTGTTGCCGCATCCTGTCTAAAGCATACAATCAAAGGTGATGCTAACCTTGTCACCGTTGCTGAAGTAGAGAAATTGGTCTCTGGTGATGCCAGTGGCAGGGTAAGTAGATAAAAATTAAAATGGCAGTTTTAGTTTCTTGATATGAACAGAGGGGCTCCCCTCTGTTCATCCTCTTTTTTAGAAGGTAGGAAAAAGATCACCTCTATGAACCCCTCCTGGAAAAATATTATTGATATTAGCAAATACAGCGCTAACCCTTCCTGACTTTACCTCTCCTTTTCCTCCTTCTCCAGGGAGCATCTTTCTGCCAGTCACCTGCCATAAGACAACCATATGGAAGGATTTCGTCTACAACCTCTCCCAGCCCAAACTCCTTCATCTGCTCCTGAACATTGTCAGCATTCTTGTACGCTGATGGCAGCTCAGAGATGTCAATGTGGGACGAGAAAAATCGAATATCCAAGCCCCTGGTCTCTTCTGCAAATATCTCTTCTGTAGACTGACCTGCTTTCTTCCTAATATGTTGTGAACGACTAACATTCCTGCCTGCACCATGAGGAGCAAACCCGAGATTTGTCGATGTAGTTTCACCCCTAACAATCAACACTGGCTCACTCATATTCAGAGGTACAATTCTCAATTGCTCATAACTGTCAGGTACAAATCTGTCGTCCAATGGCGTAGCACCTTTCGCGTGGTAAAACATGTCTCCATCCTTGAAAACAAAATTGTGTTCATTCCAGAATCGTACTAACGGATCGACTTTCAATTGCTCACAAGTTTTGTCATGAATAATGCTATGGTTCATTTTTGTCCATTCGCGAACCAACTGTAAGGACTGCCAATATTTCTTACCCTCCTCTTCCGAATAGGGAATCCATGCATTAGCGGATTTCGTCTGAGGTGAGATCTGCTTTCTGAAATTCTCCGCAATCTTTTTTCCCTTTTTATAAAGCGTAGCTCCAAAACCACGACTACCGTGATGTGTAACCATAATAGTTTCTCCGGTACTTTTGGATTGACCTACAAACAAAAAATGATTCCCATCACCTTGTGTACCCAAATGAGTCCTGGCCAGCATCAGACTTCTTTCATCACCGAGGAAATAATCATCCCTGACTTTTTCTTCAAGGTTCAATGGTAAATCGAACAAATCTTTCCTGCCACCTCCTCCAAAATGGGTAACCAAATGGGCGGCATCCAGCACTTTCCGCGGCTCAACGTAACCGAGAGAGGTCATCATAACCGAGCAACATACATCAGCACTATGCATCGACGGGTGAATCGCATCCTTGGCTACCACCACACCTCCCACCGGAATCTGCCCCTTAGATCCGGTAGGGCATGCATCAGGCATCACTGCTCCCTCCACGATGGTTGGAGTTTTCATCAACTCATCCATCGTATCAAAAACCTGTTTTACATTTTCAGACTCTTCTTCAGACTCGGCCCTGATGTTCTTATGGTATGGAATACTCTGATAATGAGGATCTATTATGGTAGGGGATACTCCCTCTAAATATTTTATCAGTTCTTCTCCTGCCAATTGTTTCTCGTTAGCATATTCTATCGCCTCCTTAAACCATTTTCCAGGTCGAAAACCCAGCTCAACAAGTGTCTTTCCAGAGATTTTCATCACTTCAATATTTGTAACAAGTTTACATCACAACTACGCAATTATTTTGCGCAGTTAGTGCCATTTGGCTAGATTCATTACATGGCGTGGAATAAAAATGCACTTATCAGGTATCGAACTATTGACATGTGTCTTCAAAATAAGTCAAGAAGATGGAGCTTAGAAGACTTGATTCAAGCATGCTCGGATGCATTATACGAACTTGATGGAAAAGATGTTCGGGTAAGTAAGCGAACGATGCTTTCAGACCCTATGAAAGGACTGATAAGTTGATACCTACTGATCAGCCTTCTGATACCTGACCTCACCTCCCAATATGGTATACAACACCTCAGTCTCCAAAATTTCAGCATCGGTACAGGTGAGTAAGTTTCTGGATAAAATGGTGATGTCAGCCAGCTTACCCGGTTCAAGTGATCCTTTGACATCTTCCTCAAAGCCGGCAAATGCAGCATCCAGCGTATAACTGCGCAAGGCCTCTTCACGGGTCATAGCCTGTTCCGGAAAGAACTCAAATCCATTGTCGATGCGTTTACGAGTAACCGAAGCATAAAATGACGCAATGGGGTCAACATCCTCCACCGGGGCATCAGTACCATTGGAGATCACGGCGCCTGCATCTAAAAGCGATCTCCACGGATAGGCCCCCACTCTGGACCTTTCATAACCCAATCTTTTCTCCACAAATGGAGCATCGGATGTGCAGTGAATTCCCTGCATGGCTGCAATGACTCCCATCTCTCCAAATCTGGGAATGTCGGCCGGATCCAGATGCTGTGAGTGCTCAATCCTCCAGCGAAGGTCTCCCCCGGACCCTGCCCGATCATAGTACTTTTCGAAAACGTCCAGTGTTTCGCGATTGGCCCGGTCTCCGATTGAATGAACACATAATTGAAGTCCCTGATCGTAAGCGAGTTGGGCTATCCTGTCCATCTCCTCCACCTGGGTGGTATTTTGTCCTACAAAATCCGGTTTGTCAGCATATGGTTCGAGCAACCAGGCACCAAAAGAACCCAGCGCTCCATCAAGTTCGGACTTGATACCACGTACCGTAAGGTATTGATCCCCCAGTCCAATCCAGGGAAACTCGTCCAATTTACCCTCCATTTCAGCAGCTGAATGTCTGATCATTACCCAGAGCCGCAGATCCAACTCTCCATTTTCTGCCAAATCCCGGTATCGGTCTATCCATCCAAAACTGGATCCGGCATCCTGGAAACTGGTAATTCCATTGGCAAGGCACTCGTCCTCAGCCAGTTGAATCCCTTCATACCATTTGTCCAGTTTTTCTTTTTCAGAAAGAGTGGACAAATAGTCCTGGTAAGCCCTGCGTATAATATCCTGTGCCCGCTCCTCAAATACTCCTATTGCACGGCCTTGATGATCCCTTACAATCTCCCCTCCTGCGGGATCGGAGGTTTCCAGGTTTACTCCTGCGATGTCCATCGCTGCCTCATTAGCGAAAGCAGCGTGACCACTGGCATGGTACAACAACACTGGATTGTCCGGCGACACTTCACTAAGTTCATCATGATAGGGATATCCGTGAATATTCTCCTCCGGCACTCTTACCCACTTTTCCTGATGCCAACCTCTACCTATAATCCATTCTTTGTCCGGATATGCCGCAGCGTATGCCTTAAGGCGTTCCACTATCTCTTCTACTGAGCTTATTCCAATAAGAGATCTTGGTATTCTAGCCGGAATAGGAACACTACTTGCTTGGA
>JAUILF010000570.1 GCA_030433135.1 Bacteroidia bacterium
GATAAGGGGGAATAAAATAATCAGAGGATACAATGCTTCCATACTACCACTTGAAAATGTTCACATTATTGATGTCTATGTCCAGTTTGTTTCGGAATAAGGCGATGACAATCGCCAGTCCGACCACTGCTTCTGCTGCGGCAACTACCATCACAAAAAACACCAGCATTGAGCCAGTTGCGTTGTCGTGAAATTTGGAGAAAACCACAAGCGAGAGGTTTACAGCGTTGAGCATGAGTTCAATACTCATGAACACCACAATCCCATTGCGACGGGTCAGTACTTACGGCTAAGTAGGAATATAAAGTAGGTGTTAGTGCAGACATCTCGTAATAATAGTATTAGTTATAGGTATGTTTTCGGGCAATGACAATGGCGCCAATCAGTGCTGCAAGCAGTACGATTGAAATCATCTCAAAAGGAAAGATAAAATTAGTCATCAATTCCTTGCCAATGGGTTCTACTTCTCCAAAAGAAAAAGATCCGGTTACGTCTTTGCCATGCCAATCCTTGAAGACATAGAGCATTTCTGCTACGAATGCAAGCCCCAGAATAAAAGCAATCCCCCTTTTTGAATCAAATTGGAGGACACCATGTTCATCTTTAAGGTTCAAGAGCATGATGACAAAGAGGAATAATACCATGATGGCCCCAGCGTAAACCAGGATTTGAATGGCTGCGAGAAACTCAGCGCCCAGCGACAGGTATAAACCTGCGATGCTGAAGAAGTTGATTATCAGGCTTAAAGCTGCATAAATTGGGCTTCGGTTGAAGATCAATCCAATGCCGCCAGCAATCCCCAAAATGGAGAATATCCAGAAGAGGAGGGTTTGAATAGTGGTGGTAGCTTCCAATGCGTTCTACAATTTGGGACGAATATCTTAAAATGAATATTTGTATCCAAATATTGGGGGATTTAGGTGGGTGATTTCTGTGACTTATTTTAAAAACGGGGGTATTATTTCGAATTGGAAAGTATTTGGATAAGACACTGATTCAGATGATTGTTATGATGGAAGATGATTTAAGAACGGTCATAACCTAAAGAGATACCCAAATAGTTGATTAATATTCGTCTTCGTTGAAGGTGAATTTTTCCGCTTCTTCTTCTAATCTTCCGTAGCATCTTATGTCATCCAAATTATGGTGGATGTTTATACCGATTGATTGGGCGATGGATAAAACTCTATCAAATGGGTCATCTTTTGCTAGAGCGGTCTCTTCGATTTTGAAAGGTGTCCCAAAATCTTTGATAATTTTCCCCTTATCGTTACCAAAAGGATCTTCATAAAAAATATATTCCCTTAGAGCATGTTTTGAAATTCGGGAGGAAGAAATTAGAAAAAAAGTAATCGGTCAAATAACTTGAGAGTATTCACTCAACCCAAGTTATTATGCAAATAAAATTCACATCCTTGACCGATTACCAGTGGGAAATTATAGAAAAGTTCTTTGATAGCCAACGCAAACGTCGGCATGATCTTCGCACGATCCTCAATGCGATTCTATGGATCACTCGAACGGGCTGTCAGTGGCGCAATCTTGAGAGTAAATATCCACCTTGGCAGAGTGTTTACTATTATTTTCGAAAATGGCGTAAATCAGGAACCCTGGGAGAAGTACTGGCTGAATTAGTAAAGCTTGATCGTGTTCGACAAGGCCGCGAAGCGGAAGCCTCAGCTGTAGCTTCTGACAGTCAGAGTGTTAAGAAAGTGGCTTTTGTCTCGATAGATACCGGCATTGATGGGAACAAAAAGGTCAATGGTCGCAAGAGACACCTGGCCGTAGATATACTGGGCTTACCTTTGGGGATTCATGTGGGGCCAGCCAATCAGCATGATGGTGAAGGAGGAATCGAACTACTTTGGCAAATCGAAAAGGCCTCCTCAAGAGTAGAGCTCATTACTACTGATCAGGCTTATCAGGGAGATTTCACCGATGTAGTAACGCAAATATATGGATGGAAAGTTGAGTCTTCACACAAACCACAGTCCCAGAAAGGATTTGTCCCTCAGAGTAAAAGATGGCAAGTTGAAAGGT
>JAUILF010000201.1 GCA_030433135.1 Bacteroidia bacterium
GGAGATCCTTGAGCAGACCAACCCCACCAACCGACTCAGGGGAAGGTGCAATTTGATAATCAGTGATATTGAGTCCCGGTTGATTCATGGTCACAGTGAGATAAAGAGGTTTTATTGATGAAACTCGGCAAAAACGATCTATGTATGGGCCTGATGGCAGTATGGATATTAGCTCTCACGGCAGCAATGGTGATCATCGCTACAAACTGTAAGTAATGATCTGCCTCAAGCAATGTCCCTGCCCGAAAGTGTCACACCCGGCAACGACCAATTTGCAGAAGCTGATCGATCAGGCGGTCTTCTGGAAGGAATACGCCCACATCGCGCAGGACATTATTACTGATCCAACACCTTCAAGAGTTTCCTTTTCCTTATTGGATCTTCACAATCAATATAAGAAAATCACTAGCACTCAACCGTGATACACTCAAATCCTGCCCCTGGCTGTTTTGGTCGGGGGCTTTTTGTAAATTTGAAAGTATGGTAATAAGATATGATTTGATAGCTGCTCACGAAGCTGGTGTTATCTCACACCCACAGACATTCATAAAAGACGCTGGGTTTACAGTGAAGCAATTTGAGGGGTGCCCCATAGCTGATTGTATTTTTATGGAGATAGAACCATATAGCAAAAATCTATTACAGCTTTCTTTTATTGACGAATCTAATTGGAGATTCACTAATACATCCAAATAACCCGATCCACCTTATCAGGATCATTATCTACATGTATAAAAGTCTTGCCTATTCCGATCCTTTGGAATCCTACCAGTATAAGTACTTCAATTAATTTGAATCGGTTCCGATTATCTGTGCAGTGAATGTCTGCTGCCCATCCTTTCAGGTGTGAACTGTTTGGCGATCCACCTACGGCCTTGTTGTGTTGAATCGTCCTGTATCCAGAATTGATATTAAAAGGGAATTTAGCAAGTGTTCTGGCTGCTTCCAATTTCTTCAGGAAATCTACTTGCATCTTTAGCCCCGACCCGGGCAGATCCTTACTATCAAATTCGTCTGCCCAAAAGTATTGCGACTGTTCGAAAAACTCTAATGTATTATTCATTTTTCGTATATTGTAATTGATACTAAACCGCCAAGTTGTAGAAGCATTACAAAGCCCTGAATAGATTCGGGGCTTTTTTCATGGCTCCGGGAATACCACTTTCCCAGTTGAGTCGTACACAACAAGGTTCCCCGTGTCACAAATACATATTTCTCCATTGATTGAATTGTCAGTTCCCAAAACGTTTTCAGTAGTTACTTCATAGCTATTATCAAAGAGGGCTAGAAGGAATAAAACTATCACAAGTTCCTTTCTCATATTTTAGATTTTCGTATATTGTAAGTCGATAGTATTTCAATAAAAACCGAATACCAAGACTAGATAAAACATCATGAAAAAATGATTTACGTTACTTTTCTTGTTATAGTGTTGGTTTACTTCAAGGCAGTTGACAACTACATGAAGGCCAACATGAAAAAAAGAGGTAAGGAGTTGTATTAATCATAACTCCTTGCCTTCCATTGAAGCCATACTCCCAATGCTAGTATTACAAATGCCATCAAGTGAATCATAACTTTAGATTTTATCTTTTTTATGGCCTCAGCAATCCTTTCACAGCCCTAAATGGATTACACCCCTTTGGTCTTTCCGGTTCTGTACCGACCGTCTGTGCATAGTGCTTGATAAACCTTTGGGCCTGGGGTACTGTCTTAACAAATCCACGAAGCTGATCACCATGGATATAATCTATGGCATTATCTTCATCTTCGGTGAATTTTGTTTCCTTCGAGTATGTTGGCCCCATGATAGATTTAGGGAATGTAGAATGTCCAATCTTCCAAAGATGGCCGAACTCATGGGATAACACTCCAAATAAATCAAAGCCATGGCCTTGCTTAGTGATGGCAAATTGATGATCATCATTTATTACTACCCACCCATCATACTTATACCCTGTGAATGCGTAAGCTACTGCGATCACTCCGGGTGCTTTCTTGAAATCATACGGGCTATCCATGGTATCACTGTTCGGTAATCGTATGATATTGTCCATGGAGTTATAGATATGGATCTTCGCCTTAGTTGGATCTGATGTAGATAAAGTCCTTGTCGGAAACATCCTTCGTTCCCACTCTCCAAAGGCTTTATCTATAATCCCAACTTGGTGAAATGGCTCCATATCCTGACCCCAATTGTGACAATGCCAGAAGATTTCACCATGGTCATCCCATGGTATTTTGTAATTCTCACTACCCAGCACACTATAGGCTGCTGGCTGTTGAAATCGCTGTGCTTCTGGTGCCTGGCATGAATAGATGATCTCCATTAGATTGACTTTTTCATATCTTCTCGCATACGCTTGTACACTTCACGGCTCTTATCAGAAACCCTTGCCAATCGTTCTAAAAACCTCTTGTTGTTTTCTTCCTTATCCATATCTAAGTATTAAAAGCCGGCCCCCGAAAGGGCCGACCAAATCCCAAAACGAAAAAACCCCAAAACGTTACTTTCGAAGCGCAGCAACTTCCCCTTTCAGCTCTGCCACTTCAGTCTCTTTCTTCTTGATCAATCCAAGTCCCATCAGGGCTGAAATGATCTGACCTACGAAACCAATAATTGTTGGGATTAATCCTTGGATAATTTCTAGTTGTTCAGAATCTATCACGTTCAATGTGATCAAAACGGTACCCAACAAACCAATGATGGTCATAGCCGTCTTGTACCACTTCTTATCAGTATAATCCATGATTCTACTTTTTAAAAATTAACTTCAATCCGAGCTTAAAGAGTAGGCCTATCAACTTCAATGCTTTCCCAACCCAGGGCTTTTTATACTCCCCGGATTTAGTCTTGAATCCTTTATCAAAGAATTGTATGAATGTCAATATCCAACTCAACCAAAACTCGATCTTTCCTAAATCCAATCCACCGTCCGTGATCGCGGCCCCATGATGGGGTTGCAAATTCTGGATGGCTTGTAGCTGTTCTTTTATTTCTCTTTCTGCCTGTGTCATCACGTATGATTTAAGAGCAGGCCCGGTGATGCCTTGCACCGATCCGGACCCACTGCACTCGCACTCAATTACGACTTATGATGTGTGTTCTGTCGCTGCCGGTGGTACTTGTGTAGACTTAACCAACTCTGCTGCCAATGCATCATTAGCACTCTCTTGTGTGCTCTCCCATTGGTTCTCAGTGGCAATGTCAGCATGTCTGTTCTCTTGCTGAATCTTACCGAGTTTGTAATGGTCTGAATGACTCTTACTCACTCTTTCATCAGACAATACAGTGTTGTAGTGATTGATACTACCCTCGATCATCCGGGCCAGTTGATTCTGGAATGTGGCTTGGTTCGATATATTGTTGGTTCCGATAAGGAAGTCAGAAACATTCATCTTATATCCCCATGCGTCATTCTCTCGTGCTCCTGTGGCCCTCAATCGTTCATCCATTCCAACATCAGTATCTGCCTTCACAATAGTTCGTGACGCTAAATCACTTTGTAATTGCCCCACAGCCTTAGATACTTGCTCTGAAACCTGTTGGCTTACTTGTTGCGTGACCTGAGCAACAATATTCCCAGCTAGAGTGGACATCATATTTGCCATGTCCCCCACCTGGAGGTCTACTAATTTTACTACTTCTTTCTCTGCCATAACGATATGCGTTTTATGATTAATAAATTACTTCCATGATGCTAGTACCCCTATACTCACCACCCATAATCCAGATGGCTCCCCGTCCAGCTCGACATTCTTAATTGCCATCAGTGCCGGATAAGGCAGGTTAAAACTTTGTTTCGTCCCGTCTTGGGAATAGATTTCATTGAACATGGTCACTTTCCACCCGTGATATTCCCATACAAACTCCTTGTCGTATTTCCGAGGGTCGGCCAGTTTCCATGACTGTACATGTAGCTTTCTGATCAGATCATCTATAACCCCCTTCATGTTCATTTTGCTCATGCGTAGATCATCCACTACAAAGTCAGATCTGATCGGAACCTTCACCGGCTGTGGATGTATCGAGATCCAGGGGCATCGATAGGTATATTTTAGATCTACCCCCTTTGTTATTAGTTCAGTGCGTGTCATTGTTTACGTTTTAGTTCTTCTACATCTGTTTGAAGTCTCTGTATATCAAGACTCACCCGCTTCTCATCGCTCTTAAGGTCTGCAACCTCACTTGTCAATACAGTGACAGCATCTAACAGTGGCTTCATTTGCTGCTCAAAGTTCTTCTGTGTAAACCGCGGCTCACTTGTGAAGTCTTGCAGCTTGGCAATAGTCGCCTTTGTCTCATCACTATCCTCCCGCATGTGGGAGATCTGTACGCCCTGCTCTACTTGTTTATTCTCGATAGAGTTTGTAGTCTGTAAAAGCCATACAGACATCCCCATCAGAATAGTAGTGGAGAACTTAAAAAGCATGTCTACAATCGTGGGGGTGTCCTTACCAGTGTTTTTTCGCGGCTTCAGGCCATCTATCAATTTTTGTAACTGGTCCTCTGTCATCACTTTTTGTTTTTATGATCAATACAAACCCATATAATTCCTAGCAGTACTCCCATCAGTAGCCATATCCACGGCTGATTCGGTGATAATATTTCCATAACCCTCTTTTGGTACGACTATCTCCATGTCATCGTAATGTGTTCGTAAATCTAATTCAGCAGCGTCCAGCCGCCAGAGGTCTTGGTGTATAGTGTGCTATCATTATCATTTCTCATGTATAGTGATCCCTGGGTGCCCATGCCTGCTGTTGGTGCTGCATCTCCTGAGTATATCATCATACCGTTAATTAAGACTGAATCAGTCACAGAGACGTATCCAGGTACTTGTACCTCTTTATCATACTTGAGTCTCAGTGCTTCCCCCAGATTACCCGCAGCGCCTTGATTTGTATAAAAAACTAAATCACCATGTGCTGCGGCGCTGTAGCTAATTGCGGCCTCGGTCTCTATTCTTGAAATCACACCAGCAGTCAGCGATGCGTCATTATGAAACCAGTCAATCCTACCCATACCGTCACCCTGAGCCACTGCCACGTCGCGGGACTCAATAGTAATAGTAGGATTTGGACTTGCGCCCTCATCACTCAAAATATTTAGCTCTGATCTGGGGGCTATTGCCTCACCGATTGACACGTATGAATCTCGATATAGATCCGATCCCGTCACGGTCCAATTTGATGATGATGCACCAGCGTAGCCAAAGGCAGTCCATGTGCCTGGCTCTCCAGCTACGGAGCAATACCATCCGATAGTATCATCAGGTGCTGTATTGTTGTAGACTAAATCCCCCGCATCCCAATACCCCGCCGTTGGTCTTGCAGACGAATAGATGGTCTTTACACGTCCGTTGGTCCTCTGTGTACCCAATCCGACAATGCCCGTGTTCGCCCCAAAACTTACACTATCACAATTTATGAGACTGACATACTTCACGCCAGATCCTGAAGAAACAATCCCCTGTGATTGACTGGAAAAGTCTGTGTCATATACCTTTATGTCGGCCCCGTCCCCGATGATCATACCCCGACTATTGCTGGCCCTTAGGTTGGTTATACTGCTTCGTGAATTGGTCTGGGCGAAGATCGCATAGGTGTACGTGTTGTTTACGATCCTCACGTTTTCTAATGTGGAAACACTGCCAGAGTTTAGGAAGACTGGATAGGTCGATGAATACCCATCTATGTATAGGTTCTTAATGTTTACGTTGCTGGCAACCAGTATCCCTCGACCTGTGTTAGTCCCGTTTAGAAGATAAACACTGTTGAAGTCTGCTTGCTCTACGCCACCTGAAAAATTCATCGTGGCGGCACTAGAAGAAGAACTACAACTGTCTAGTATAATGTTGTTTGCCTGAATCAAATCTACATCCTGAAACAATAGGGCGGTATTCTCACCCATGTAGTTTTGGATCTCGAAGTTGTTCAACTGTATAGACTTGGCATCTGCAAACTTCCATGCTGCGACCTGGCATGTGTCCGGCCCCCGCATGTACATATTATTAATCTTGACATTAGCATAGGTCTGTGTCTTGTTGCCGGGGACATTGATCAGGCTGACATTATTCATGTTTACATTATACTCTAATGTCCCACTGGATGAACTGATAGATATGCCAGCATGGTTGCCAAGATCAGTATAGTCTATGAAGTCTGAATCTGTGAAGTCAATATGTATGTTTGATAAGTTGTACGTTGTAAGTGAGTCAGAAGCTAGTGGTGATATTGCCAGCCCCTTACTACCTCGGATAAATGTAAAGTTGTCTACCTTGATATTCTTGCCGGATAAAATCATAGACCCAGAGTTGGCAATCTTGGTGTTTAAGAAAGTGATATTCTCTACAGAGTTACCCGGCCTGGCATCAATCTTTAGTGCGTTGATATGGTCTCCGTCTGCCGCCCCAGATGTATTGTCAATATTCCCATCAATATTGATTCCGTCAAAAACCAAATCTGAACTATTTCCACAAATGAAAAACAACCACTGAAGATTGGTATCATAGTTCATGTCATCACTGATCCTGATTTTTGCTCCATTGTCAAAAACAAACCGCTTGTTTGTCATCCCATTGATTGAGATACCAACTAATGGGACATCGATCGCTGTGGTAGACGATGCCACTGTATACGTACCTTTTGAGAAGGTGATCGTCTTTGCATTGGGAAAATCTACCGCCTTTTGTAGTGCTGCTCTGTCATCGGTGGTAGAATCACCAATGGCTCCAAACCATTTCACATCATAGTTTCCTGACTCAGATTGAAGTACTGCATAGTTAGATCCCGTAGGAATAACAGCTACACTATCCACTGTATACCCTGCTACACTATCCGACTGCACCAAGTATCTTGCGCCTGTAGATCTCCGGGTAAATATTGAATTGGTGGCATAGGTTGATCCATAGATCTCAGACAGATTATTGATTGCGTATAGCCTGTACGTCTTTAGTCCGTCAATCTGGGATAGGTGCGCCGCCAAAGTGTCTGTTGTGATAGTGCTATCTGCAAATCCAGTGATGACAATCGTATTTGATCCTGATATGGTCAGACTGTCATCTGTGTACGTCAGTGTCTGTGGTGATCCCTGTATACTGTCCTGCATGTAATCCAATAAGGTAGCCAGGGTAAACCGGGACTCACGGCTATTGGTCCCGTTTTGACTGATGAACATAGCCCCATAAGTCTCTAGGGAGTCCTTTGTTTCTTCTGTCCAATCAGACCCAGGCACCACCCTTAAAGCGGCAACCATTGGCGTGTCCCGCTCCTGACTGTAAAATATTTGGTCAGCTGGTGTCAACTGCGCCTTTGGCTTTGCCGGTTGACATTCTGATGCTCCTACAATAATCAGGAATAGCCCTATCAATAATAATATGTATTTCATCACTCCTTCTTTGGCTTTTCAAATACAAGCGCTTTGTATCCAGGCAGGAACCCTTTGAAAATCTTTGGCTCCACACCCTTTGCACTCATGATGATCAATTCTAACTCTCTTTGTTTCTTCTGTACCTCTGCCTGGTATTTAGCCAGATAGTCTATTATCACCTTCACCTCCTTCTGTAAGTTGGTGTCGATCTGTACGGTGTCTGTCTGTGCTTGCAACATCGTTGCAATTGTAATTAGTAGTGCTGTTGTTAGTGCTTTCATTTCTGTTTGAGATTTTCTATTTCTTGTTTGAGTTGTTGTACTTCTTTGATGAGTTGTTGGACGGCTGCTACGGTGTATGGATTTACAGCATTTGCAGATAGTTGCTGAATTGGTTCTCCATTGTCCAAAAAGCCAATATTCCCATATTGCACATCTTCAGGAAAAACCTTTCCGTACTCCTGTGCTATATATCCTGTTATGAGCTGCTTATTATCCTTTGGAAGATCATTGTATTCAAGCCATGCATCGTTATAGTTGAATGTCACCGGCCTTAATGCCAGAATCTTTTCGTAAACACTATCTAATTCGTTTATATTCTCCTTGATCCGTCGATCTGAAGTAGTAAGCCAAGTATCACCGCCTGTGCTTTTATAGGCATCACCATTCACCTCAAAAGTACCTGCGCTCACACTTCCTGTTAGTCCTACCCACAGCTCTGTTCCAGACACGGTTCTTGCAGCATCGCCACCCATAATTGTCCACCCATTAGGACTTAAGAATATGTCGTCTCCACTAGCACCTGCGCTTATTACCACATCTCCATCGCTTTGAAACTGCACGTATGCATTAGCAAGATGATCTTCATGCCCAAGTATCGCATACCCTGATGCACTCCCTAATCGTAATTGATCGCCTGTCACACCACCAACAACCATCCCATCATTGACAGTCACATCGGTACCATCTACCCTAAATATGGGTGTGCCACCTCCATTGTAATCGATGTCAAATACGTCACCGCTAGCCACATTGATGGTGAATCCTGAGCCGGAAGTGGTAGCCACTGCATTAGACCCGATGGTCCCTGATCCATCATAGATACCGTCACCATCCGCAGCGCCGCCGGAGCCGTTAGATGCTGCCGTAATCCTTCCGTCTGCATCTACTGTAATGTCTGCATTTGTATAGCTTCCTGCGCTTACGCCAGTACTTACTAATTCGTTGGCAGCAACTGAATTTGATGCAAGGCTTGTGGTGATACTCGTACTGCCCGATCCGGTCACATCTCCTGAGAGTGTGATCGTTTGGTTTCCGACCAGATACCGACCGTCTAGGTCATAAGTGAGATCTGCACCAACCGCCCGGGTAAGTGTCAATACTCCACTACCGGTGTTGAAAGATATACCGTCTACATATTCGTCTGATCCTGATGCCGAATAACTTATTGTATTGCCAACCCTAGTTACACTCAATCCTGATCCGGCTAAAAATTCCACTGTCTCTCCCGATCCAATCAGGGTAGTTGAAGGAGTACCATCTTTTAGATTCCATCCATTATAATCATCGAACGTACTCGGAGCCACAAACCTTAGTTTCCCATCATCATCAGCCCACACCATCTGGGTCGGAGTGTCACCGCTTAGGTTCTCTAACCGGACATCCCCGTCTACGTGGAGCTGGGCAGTTGGTGAGGATTGATTTATGCCAACCTCACCAGTAGAAAGTATATTTAGCCTATCCGTCGAGTTGGTTTCAAACTCAATGTCTGCTGCATCTATATTCCTAAAAACAATACCGCCAGTCCCGCTATGAGTGAAGCTAAATGATCCATTGGTCCCGCTATTGCGTATGGCCCTGGTACCGTAAGTACCTGTTGTAGAGTGCCAGTCCAAATATGCTGATCCATCACCAGCACGGCGGCCGCCGATTGTGATAAATGACGCCTGTCCTCCGGTGGCCCCGTTTCCGGTCTGTATAGCTCTAGGAGTTTCAACTACGACATTATTTGCATTCAGGAATAGATTTGCGTCTGTCTGTCCTGCCCTGGTGCCGTCACCAAAAATTATTAGTCTGTCAGTGAATGCAGTCCCCAAGCTGTCCGCACCTTGCGGCAATACCAATGCCGAATCACCTACAAAAAGGGTATCATTGGAAATTGTGATGTTGTTGTTATTGTAGCTGGTCAAATCAACAAACTGTGCGGACACTGCATCGTTTTCGAGACTTGAAAACAACGTGTCATTAAATATGGCAAAAGTGTCATGTGCTTGTGGTGCCGATGCTACCACGTTTAAGAGTGCATTTAATGTGTCTGTTGTTACCAGCCTCAACTTGCCGTTTGTTGACGACATGTAAAGACCAGAATTTAATAGATCTGTACTTGTGATCGTAGTATCTGCTTCTACATAGTCCCCCAACAAAATACTGTCCTGGTACACTTCCAGTGCTCCGGTGTTGGCGTGGCTTGATACGCGGAAGGGATGTCTCAATGTGGTGTCACCCATTGTCCCCATTGTGGCTGTATCCTGCCAATTGATGAACCCAAACTCTAAGAATGATGGAGTAGTATCTTGCTCCATCTCATTGTCACTGTACCGGATCTGCGCATCCCCCTTGTTGTTTCTTATCCAGATCGTTGGCAATGAATCGTGATAGATGTCTATCGCATCATTCTGCCCCATGATCTGAAGTGCTGCCGTTGCGTCTACCCCTCCCTGTGTCGTATCATACCGGATCTGGTATGGTGTCTCTCCGATCCGCACCTGTCCTCCATGCCATATGAGGGCGTAGAGATCGAGGGAGTCATAAGGTATCATTGAATCTACAGTGATCCCGGTGAGTGTATCGTTAACAGGCAATAAAATAAAATCAAAGTCTCGATGTGTCGTACTGTCCTGATTAAGCCTTTTTAATAATGAGTCAATTGGCGCCACCCTTATCTCTCCATCGTACGCCGGATAGTAAAGGGCAGATATCGAATCTACGCTGGTGACATCATTCCGGCTGGATGGGTATTTCCAAAACCCAATATCACTACCGTCGATTCTTACCAGTGGTCTTGTCGCGTCACCTACATATCCTTCCGTCATGGAAATATAGTATCCACTTTCTACTGTATTTAGGTTCTGAGATATAATGGAATACACATTTGATTGATAGCTGTGGTCCCAAGCTGTATTTTGTGATCGGTGTCGCTGCCTCATGATATTGGTTGGCGCACTGGATACCATCTCAAAGGGTGCAATACCTCCATTGATCAGTACGGTAAATGCATTCTCTAAACTATCCTGACCTATCCTTACCCGGCTGTTGGTCCATATATTATCATCAATATCGTCCGGTTGGGTTGTAGTCGGGATCTCGTACCAGTCATGGTCTTGAAATATTGAGTCTTGAAATACAATCAAAAGGCTGTCTGATAGGTCGTTTCTGTAAAGCCATACACTGTCCTGTAAGCCGACCATTATTTGCCTGACTGAATCAATATATGTATCCGGAATCACCGAATCATTTAGCACCACATAGAA
>JAUILF010000202.1 GCA_030433135.1 Bacteroidia bacterium
TTGACAATAGCAGGAAGGGCCTGGGGCCTGGGTATATACTCCAATTCCATTCGTTGCACAGCCCTGAGAAGGTTTTCGATAGCATCTTCCCTTGCCCGGTACTGCTGATTGTACATCCAGAAATCACCTTGCCTCCGCAGGACAACCTGTTCGCCGTCTCTGCTTAATAACTCAATCCGCGACACCCGTTCAATGTCCTCCACGGCATACCGGTATTCCGCACCAAGATCTGACTTCTCAGTGCTGCTTTTGTACACCAGATAGCTCAAAAGAATCAAACCAACTACAACTACAATCCTGGATATCATGCTGTCTGCCTTCCGTATTTACGTTTGCGAAGGTACTGAAACAACCATCCAAACACTACCAGAAGTACTACAGGTAACATTACATTAATCAATTGCCACTTCACTTTTTCCTCTTCAACCCTCGGTCTGTCCAACAATCTCAACTTGACGGTTTTTGCCCTGGCCTCCATCAATCCATTGCTATCCAGCATATATTCGATGGCATTGGTCAAAAAGTCCTGGTTGTCAAAGGTATAGTTCATGTACTGATTGTATCCCAATGGCCGGAACTGACCGGACAATGGATTTACCAGATTTTTGGCGATATCACCATCCGAAATAACCAATAAACTGGTTGGAACACCCTCACTGCGAAACTCAGCATCTATTTGGCTGAGCCCTTCCAGCATGGATGAACTGACCCGGTTTTCAAAAAGGGAGGTAAATGAACCTTCGAGTAACATTGCCACGGTAGAAGGCCCGGCATTAAAATCACGCGGATCAGGTTCTGAACCGATGATATTAAAGTCCAGTATCACTGGGTTGTACTGCAACCTGGTATAATCCGATGACTTGAGCAAGGGTGTCTTACTAATCTTTTGGGCTGTCTTTACGGTGTCCAGTGTAGCCGGGAACTGGAGTTCAACCCGGTCCAGACCTTTCACTATTGGGTGATCTCCAAAGCCGGCGACCAAGGGGTGATAATACCACTGAAACAGTTGCGGTTGAGCATTGCCACCGGTTTGTTGAGTTGACAACGGTATATAGGAAGATTGAAGATCGAGCACGAGGTTTGGCACCAGTTTACACCCATATTCAAACAGTAGATCATCCAGATCGGTGGTGTTGTCATGGGGTACATATTGGCCATTACGAGCTATCGAATCAAGGTTCACAATAAGAGGGTCCAGACAAAAAATGACGTGGCCACCATGCATCACATACTGATCAAGTTTGAACAAGTCCTTCTGGCTGAATGGTTTGGTGGGCTTGGCAACAACCAACAGATCAATTTCTTCAGGAATTTGGTACAAACTATCCAGGTCAATCCTCGCTGTATTGTAAAATGCCCGCAGGTTGCCTTCCAGCGAGGCTGTTTGCAAGGTTGACAACTCCCCATGTCCGGTGGTGAACAAGACATTCGGCTTGTGAGTAGCCAAAAGTTTGGCAATGGCATTAGCAAACTTATACTCAAGCAAACTGATCGAATTGTTGAGAGCCACTTCTGGGGACATACCCTCAGAGTTGCCTTCCAATAAATTGATCGCTATCTGGCGGTCACCGTAATTAAATATGGCAAAGGGATAAATCTGACGTCTGGATTGTCCGGATGTCTCGGTCACGTTCAGCTCGGTTGGGACGATGCCGACTTGTGCATAGCTTTCCATCCTCTCCTTCACCTGCTCAGGATCTCCCAGGGTAGGATCTTCAAAACGGTACTGCAATTCGGGATTAATAGCTCGAAAATCCTGTAAAATTTCGTCCACTGACAATTGCAGCCGTCTGAAACCCGCGGGAAACTCCCCGTCCAGCAAAACCTGGACAAACAATGGTCCGTCTAACCGATCCAGCATATCATATGTAGCATCACTAAGCGTAAAACGCCTTTCTTCGGTGAGATCTATCCGGGTATGATATATGCTGCCAATCCAATTGACTAAAACGATTCCCCCAAGGAACACCAACAACCAGCTATATCTGTTGATCCAATTCAAACTATTTCCTTTTTTGTTCAATCAACTGATAATGAGTCAACATCAGAAACAGTCCAATCACACTGATGAAATACAGTACATCCCGACTATCAATAGCTCCTCTGCTGATCGACTGGTAGTGATACTCGATCCCCAGCTGCTGAATAAAATGATCAGAGGTCCCTACAAAGACCGGAAGAGTTGAGATAAAATCAAACCCCCAATACACCAGAAAGCAGAGAAAGATAGCCACAAGAAAAGCGACGATCTGGTTGCTACTCAAAACCGAAGCATACATGGCAATGGCCACGAAAATTGAAGCCAGCAGGAACAACCCAATGTAAGAACCGATGACTTCTCCTGAGTCCACATTTCCTTGTGGAGAACCAAGTTGCCATATAGTGTAGTAATATATAACGGTAGGTAATAAAGCAATGAGCACCAGGAAAACAGCTCCAAAAAATTTACCTAGTATGATATCTGCATTGCTAAGTGGTTTGGTAAATAGGATCTCCAATGTGCCGGTTTGTCTCTCTTCGGCAAAAGTCCTCATACAAACTGCAGGTATCAGGAATAGAAAAATTACCGGAGCAATAGAGAACAACTGATCCAGGGTAGCATAGCTGTATTCCAGAATGCTGTAGCCCGGAAACACCCACATGATAAGACCCAGCAGCACCAGGAAAACGCCAATGACCACATAACCAGTCAGTGAACTGAAAAACCCGTTAACCTCCTTGACAAATAGTGCCCACATAGTCTTATCCTGCTGTCACTTTTTTAAATATGTCTTCAAATGATGATCTCTGTTCCTGTAATTCAAGCAACTTGTATCCACGGGCAACCACATAATCAAAAGTAGCCAGCCGTGGATCATCCACTTCCCTGGCAAATACCAGGGAAAACCGGTTACCGCCGGACTTCTCAACTGATGTTAAACCCGGCATATTCCACTTACCCTTCCATTCCCGGTCCAGCTCTACCAGTATTTTACGCTCCTTATTAATTAAATTATCCAGAAGGTCAATACTCTCATTTGCCACCAATTTGCCCCGGTTGAGAATGACAACACGTTGACAAAGTGCCTGAACTTCCTGCATAATATGGCTGGAGAAAATCACGGTTTTCTCAGAGCCCACCTGCCTGATCAATTGACGGATCTCGATCAACTGATTGGGATCGAGACCGGAGGTGGGTTCATCCAATACCAGCACTTCCGGATCGTGAATGAGGGCCTGAGCCAGCCCTACTCTCTGCCGGTATCCTTTTGACAGTGCCCCGATCTTTTTATGCCTTTCACTCTCCAGACCGGTTTGGTCTAAAACCATTTTAATCCTGGACTTACGCTCTGACAATTGATGGATTCGACTGACAAACTCCAGGTATTCAGCTATATACATATCCAGGTACAACGGATTGTGCTCAGGCAGGTACCCCACGCTCCGTTTCAAAGCAATCGGATCAGTTCGAACATCAAAACCATTTACTGTGGCAGTACCCGAAAACTCGGTCATGAAGCCACAGAGTATTTTCATGGTTGTCGTCTTACCAGCCCCATTGGGACCGAGTAGACCTACGATCTCCCCCTTTCCTACCTGAAAAGAAATGCTATCAACTGCCTTTTGATCGCCGTAAGACTTGGTGATGTGGTTTACTGAAATGCTCATGTCTGATCACGGATTTTCTGTGTCAGTTCATGAACGTCCCATGCATCCTCTAACCGATAATCTCCGATTCCGGTGCGTTCGAGTTCCATTAAATATCCTCCACTTTTCAATTCTTTACCCAAATCATATGCCAAAGACCTGATATATGTGCCTTTACTGCAAATGACTTCAAAAGAAACCAGGGGTAAATCAACTCCTGTAATGTCAAACGAAGAAACCAATACTTTTCGTGGCTCAATCTTCATTTGCTTTCTTGCCCTTGCCATCTTGTACAAACGAACGCCATTTTTCTTTATGGCAGAAAACATGGGCGGCTTCTGCATTATTTCCCCCGTCAGTTGTTCTGCTGCCTTTTCAATATCAGCCTGTGTAATGTGATCTACCCGGTATTGCGCATCTTCTTCCGTTTCCCGGTCATAACTGGGGGTTGTTGCGCCTAATTTGATCACCCCCCGGTAATATTTTGTCTGCCCCTGATAACTCTCAATCTGCTTGGTCATCCTCCCGGTACAAATGATCAATAAACCGCTCGCTAAGGGGTCGAGGGTACCTGCATGCCCTATCTTAAACTTCTTCAGTTGATAGGTATGACGAACGGCGGCTTTGATCTTGTTGACAACATCAAAGGAACTCCAACCCTCAGGCTTGGAGACCAGCAGCATCATCCCCTCAACAATCTCACCCAATTCCTTCATGATTTCATTCTGTTATATGCCGAGAAGAATTGCTATCAGCCCAATGCAAAGACAATACCATCCAAAGTACTTAAGTTGGGCTCTTCGAACCAGTTTGATCATCAGTGTACATGCCAGTATACCCGTCACAAAAGCCGCGATAAAACCGGCAATTAATGCGAGGGCATTTTGTGCATAAATCAGATTTCCGTCCATGATGTCTTTAGCCATCTTTCCAAAGATTAACGGCACAACCATGAGAAAGGAGAAGCGAGCTGCTCCTTCACGATCGACTTTCAAAAGAATGGCTGCCGATATGGTTGCACCAGATCTGGATATGCCCGGTATGATGGCCACAGCTTGTGCGACGCCAATCAGAAAGGCTGACCAAATCCCTACCTTCTTATCGGTGGATATAGCTTTATCCGCAAAAAACAACAAAAGGGCCGTGATGAATAAAGCCATTCCCACCAGAATCAGTTGGTTCTGAAACATAAGATCAATCTTTTCCTCAAGGAGCAAACCCAAAAAGGCAGCTGGCAGCATACTGATAAGAATAAGGAACAGATAATTTCTCCCTTCACCATCATTCTTGTTGAAAATAGTACTTATCAAATCAGCAATATCTGCTCGAAAAACAAACATGGTGGCGCAAGCTGTAGCAAAATGCAGAACTACAGTCATCAAAAGACTTTCTTCTCCTGACGAATGGTCGCCAAGAAGAAATTTCATGATTTCGAGATGACCGCTACTGGAAACGGGAAGAAACTCTGTGAGCCCCTGGACAATGCCAAGTACGATGGCTTCAACAATCTCTCCCATGAACGAATGGTACTAGGCTTTCTTAAAGATGGCAAAGATCTCAACTCCTAAACCGGCAAGGATCACTATGGGTGCCAGGACTGTACGTCTGAAACTATAGATAATAGAGTCATCCCACACATCGGGACTCGGCATACTTCCACCCATCATCAACAACATGCCCAGCAGGACAAGACCTGCACCCACTCCCATCAGTACAAAGTTTTCACGCTTAAAAACCAACTCCTGAGGCTTCTTGCTCTTTGCTGTTGCCCCTTTTTTGATTCGCGAAGTAGTAGGCGAAACCTTCTTACTGGTACTGACTACTTTCTTTTTCTTCTTCTGTTTCGCTTGACTCATGGCGGAAAAATTTGAACAAAGCTATTATGATTCTTTAAAAGAGCGTCAAAAGTATGACCTTTTTTATGCATGTAACAGACCTGTGCGCATCTTCAGAAACTTCGTGACAACGAAAAATGTGCTGCAGAGGTTAATCAATACTCCAGAACCCACCACGATGGCAGCGAGATAGGCTAAATACTCCAGGTTTAAGAACTGCACCAGTTCAGGCACTCTTTCCAGGAGTACAAAACCGAATAATGTAAGTGCAACCAGCGCTACCAGTCCACTCATCAGGCCATTTTTCACTCCCTTTATCAGGAATGGCCGCCGGATAAAATTCCAGGAAGCTCCCACCAGTTCCATATTCTTAACCAGAAAACGATTGGCATATAGGGCCAGTCTAACCGAATTGTGAATCAAAGTCAGAGCAAGTACTCCCAAAATGACTCCACCCAAGAGAAAGAGGAACGAAGCCCTGTCCAAATTTGCCAAAACCTGATCAATCAATCCCTCCTGGTAGTATATACCTGCAATAAAAGAATACGACTGCTGGTATTTGTCACGAATTTCACTTAATACTTCGGGAGAGAAGTGCTCCGCCGAAATATGAAAGGTGATGACGTCTGAAAGGGGATTAGGCATATCGGCCTCCAGGATCTCAGATCCAAGCTCCTTACTTAAATCCTTCAACCCATCCTCCTTACTCACGTAACTGATCGATCCATCCATCACCAGCTCATCCTCCCTAAAGGCAGTAGTTAATTGATCAATTTCTTCACTACTTACCTGTCCGGACAATTCGGCCACCATCTCAAAATCTTCTTTGAGATGGTCTACCAGGTCATGTGAATGCAAGGATATGAACACAAAAAGACCCAAGAGAAAAAGGACAGCCGCCACACTTGACACCGACCAAAAATAATTGGGCTTTGGCTTATAGGATTTAATCTTCTGCATGAATTAGAATGCGTTAGATGAGATCTTATCTATTCGTAGACAAATATATACAAATTAAAATAAATTTTAAGATATAAGGGCACCTCTATCTAACCAGAACTAATTTGGATCTTCTTTCGAAGTAACTTCATCAAACAACCGGGTAGTTTCATCTATCAGCTCCTGTAGTTCCTGATCCAACTCTTCACCCCTCTCTATGACATCTTCATCCGGTTTGTCTTTTTGCAAGTCGTTTTCCAGATTGTTCTTTTCTCTTTCGAGTTTATCCTTTCTGTTTACCAGCTCTTTGAGCTTATCCTTTTCATCGGACAAGTCCGTTTGCGACACTTTCTCTTTCAGGTTTTCATAGATACGGTTCAGGTTTTCAAAGGCCTTGTCATATTTACCGTCAGCAAATTTCTCTTTTTCTCTGGCGATCAACTCACCGATGGATTTCCCTACTTCCTTGACCTGCCGGAAAACCTTTTCCGAACTGGCTTTTTCTTCATTGGTACCTAGAAAGTAATTGTAGACTAGTACTCCTACAATCAATAACAGGGCAATTTTGAGCAGCGTTTTCATGGTTGTCTTTTTGCATAGGTCCCTGCCAACCCTTTCCGGTCAAAATTCTCTCTCGAATTCAACCGAATTGGTGCATGCAATCTGACCTAATGGTGAAATAACCCTCATAATTTCAGCAATATTGCACATCTGCGGCAAATTCTTCATACCAAAGTAGCGGAAACAGCGACTAATTCATTTGTACGCTACCGAACCAATCATCAGAATCTCGCTACAACAGCTTGCACTACATCCCGGTATTCGCTGAAAATTTGCCTAATTTCGCAGCCACAAAAATGAACGTGCCAACAATATGCAGGAATACGATCATCAGGCTATAGAATCCAAATGGCGAAAGTACTGGGAGGATCAAGACACCTACAAGGTCACTGAAGATCCCAACAAGCCCAAATATTATGTACTGGATATGTTTCCCTACCCTTCCGGAGCCGGCCTCCATGTGGGTCATCCGTTGGGGTATATCGCCTCTGACATCTATGCACGTTACAAGCGACTATCTGGTCTTAATGTTCTGCATCCAATGGGATACGATGCCTTTGGTCTGCCGGCTGAACAGTATGCGCTGGAGACCGGTATTCATCCGGCAGTGTCAACCGCTAACAATATAAAGCGCTATCGCGAGCAGCTTTCTCAACTGGGTTTCTCCTACGACTGGAGCCGGGAGGTTCAGACTTGTGATCCCTCCTATTATAAATGGACGCAATGGATCTTTACACAATTGTTTCAGCACTACTACGACACAAAAGCTGATCAGGCCCGACATATCGATGTACTCGTGGAGCACTTTGAAAAGTCAGGCACTCACCAGGTCCATGCGGCTACAGGTGGGGAACATAATTTTACTGCTGAACAATGGCAGACCTTCACCCGGAAAGAGAAAGCCGAGGTGCTCATGGATTACCGGCTTGCCTACCGCAAGATTGGTTATGTAAACTGGTGTGAGGCCCTGGGAACCGTGTTAGCCAATGATCAAATCAAAGATGGTGTCTCTGAAAGGGGTGGTCATCCCGTGGAAAAGAGAGCCATGACGCAATGGTATCTCAGGATAACTGCTTATGCCGAGAGACTTTTGCATGACCTGCAGACCGTTGACTGGTCAGAATCTCTTAAGACAATGCAATCCAACTGGATTGGACGGTCTGAGGGTGCCTCAGTACATTTCAGGATTGCTGATCACGATGAGCAGATAGAAGTCTACACGACAAGACCGGACACTATTTTTGGAGCAACCTTCATGGTGTTGGCCCCTGAGCATCCATTAGTGGAGCAAATTACCACTGACGATCAGAAGGTAGCTGTCGACGAATACCTTCAATATGTCAGATCACGATCAGAGAGAGAACGTCAGGCAGAAGTAAAAACCGTCACCGGAGCATTTACCGGAGCTTTCGCTGAAAATCCTTTTACCAATACCAAAATACCGATCTGGATTGCAGAATATGTCCTGATGGATTATGGTACAGGTGCTATCATGGCAGTGCCAAGTGATGATGAGCGGGATCAAAAGTTCGCCAAAAAATTTGGCATCGACATCATTGATGTGGTTGACAAGTCTGATTATCCAGGTGCCACGCTCCATGACAAAGTGGGTAAGATCATCAACTCCGGTTTCATCACGGGAATGGAAGTAACCGAAGCTATTCAGGTGATGTGTACTAAGATTGAAGAAAAAGAACTGGGTAAGAGCCAGGTGAACTACAAGATGAGGGACGCCAACTTCAGTCGCCAAAGGTATTGGGGCGAACCCTTCCCGATAGTCTATGACAAAGAAGATATTGCACACACTCTCCCGATATCCGATCTGCCTCTGGAATTGCCCCCCTCAGATGATTTTACCCCAACTGATGCGGGTGAATCACCCCTGGCACGATTGAGGGACTGGGTAGACTTTTCCCGTGAAATGACCCGGGAAACTGATACCATGCCCGCAGTGGCTGGTTCTTCCTGGTACTACTTGCGTTATATGGATCCCCATAATAACGAGGCATTTGCAGCTGAAGATAAAATCAACTACTGGAAGGATGTTGACCTGTATATTGGGGGTGCCGAACATGCAGTATCTCACCTGATGTATGCCCGTTTCTGGCACAAGTTTCTGTATGACAAAGGTTTGGTGCCAACGGCAGAACCTTTCCGGAAATTGATCAATCAGGGTATGATTCAAGGTGTGATTGAATTCCTCTATCTGCGAAAGGAAAAAACAGATGGAGAACACCACTTTGTATGTGCTTCACTCGCTGCAAATGAGCCCGAATCTGAGTTTGCAAGAATCCCGGTTAAGATAGAATTTGTAAAAGACTACGGTTCGGAAAACAGTTACCTTGACAAAGATGGCCTGGATCAATTCTTAGCATGGAGGCCAGGTTATAAAAATGCCATTTTTGACTGTGCTGAGGGTACCTATCAGAATGGTGTTTTTACCTCCAGGAGCGGAAACAGTCTCATTTTCTACACACACTCCGAGGTAGGAAAAATGTCCAAGTCCAAATACAACGTGATTAACCCAGACGAAGTGATCGAGCAGTATGGTACAGATTGCTTCCGTATGTACGAAATGTTTTTGGGTCCTCTTGAAAACAGTAAGCCCTGGGATACTAATGGTATTGACGGGGTCTCCAAGTTTATTAAGAAACTATGGCGGCTGTTTTTTGATGGAAGTGGTCAACTGCACGTATCGGATGAACAACCATCCAAAGATGAGTATCGTATCATGCACCAGACCATCAAAAGAGTTAAGGATGATATTGAAAGGTATTCCTTCAATACCTGTGTGAGTCATTTCATGGTGGCTGTCAACGAGTTGAGGTCGTTTAAAAAGATCAAGCGCGAGATTGCAGTGGATATCGTAAGATTGATGGCACCCTTTGCTCCCCATCTTTCGGAAGAATTGTGGCATGCCCTGGGAAATGAAGGCAGTGTGCACCAAACCACGTTCCCTGAGTGGAAGGAAGAACACCTCAAAGTATCCGAAGTGACCTATCCGATTTCGATCAATGGCAAGAAAAGAGGGGAAGCTGCCTTCAGTGCCGAAGCAGATAAGACCGAAATCGAGGAAAAAGCTCTGCAGTTGGAAGTTGTAAAGAAGTGGACCGATGGCAAAACCGTCAGGAAGGTGATTGTAGTACCTAAACGGATGGTGAACATAGTGGTAGGATAAATAACCTAATAGGCATTGGCCTGGGTCCCGACCCATGGTTGGAAATAAATAGCAATATATGAGTATGAATCCCTGGCATGATGTAACAAGTGGTGACCAGGCCCCCGAAGTCGTTTCTGCTATCATCGAGATTCCGGCGAATACACGGGCCAAGTATGAGCTTGATAAAGAGAGTGGTCTGTTGAAATTAGACCGTGTACTGTACTCTTCCATTTACTATCCTGCCAACTACGGGTTTATTCCCCGCACATTTTGCGACGATCAGGATCCTCTGGATATCGTTGTGTTATCTCAAATTGAGATGCAACCACTTTGCCTGGTCGATGCCAAGGTAATCGGCGCCATGCGGATGCTGGATCAAGGTGAAATGGATGACAAGATCATTGCGGTTGCCCTCAATGATATGAGTGTCAATCATATAGATGATGTGAGTGAAATGCCACGCCACTTCTTCCGCGAATTGCAGAACTTTTTTGAAGATTACAAGAAACTGGAAAATCGCACCGTCGTGGTTGAGGACTTCGAGCACAAGGCTGTTGCACTAGAAATCGTCGAGCAAAGTATCATTGACTACCGGAAGAAATTCATCTGATTCAGGCTCTCTATCTGGACCATTGTCCCAGATCGTTGATCTTGGTCACACCAACATCATTACGCAACCTGAGTACCAGTTCTTCTGCCCATTTATAGTTTTGTGGTACGTCTCCTGAGAGATAAACCCTGGTGGGAGACAGTAT
>JAUILF010000203.1 GCA_030433135.1 Bacteroidia bacterium
CCATTTTCCACAGTTTTCATATTGACGAGGACCGACCATTTCTCTTCCGGTCGATTCTGAAGAGATATCACTTTGATGCGTCCTGGGAGAACCTTGACCTGGACATTGCCAGGTTGACTTTGGCTTTTGAGGACGAACTGCAATACCGGTCGGTCCGGGTACACAATTACCGTATCGAGACCTTGAAAGCCATTTTCTTCCGCAACAAAGGAGCCTATATCGTCGGAAGACTTTTCTCACCGGGTGAGGTCATCCCATTTGTTATTCCCTTACTCCATGGCGCGAACGGCATTTATGTTGATGCCCTGTTGATGGACGACCGGGATGTGAGTTCCATCTTTAGTTACAACCGGTCTTACTTCCTGGTCGATGTGGATATTCCCAGCGAGATGGTTGACTTTCTCAAGTCTTTTCTACCTACCAAAAGCCTGGGAGAACTCTACAATTCGATAGGATTTGAAAAACATGGTAAAACGGTTTTTTACCGTGACTTCCTACGGCACCTGGCACGGTCTACTGATCCCTATTTACCAGCTCCGGGTATCAAGGGTATGGTCATGCATGTGTTTACCTTGCCCAGTTTTAACGTCGTCTTCAAGATCATCAAAGATCACTTTGCACCTCCCAAAATGGCTACCCAGGATGAGGTCAAAAGAGCTTACGAACTGGTGAACCGGCACGACAGGGTAGGGCGGATGACCGATCCGTACGTCTTCGAAAACCTGGTATTTGAGAAAAAGCGCTTTTCCAAAGAGCTGCTGGCCGAACTCATGGAAGATGCACCGTCCAAATTAAAAGTAACCGATACCACGGTTGAGATTAAGCACCTATATGTGGAGAAAAAAATGACTCCGCTCAACCTCTACCTGGAGGATGCCACTCCTGAGGAAGCTGAGGATGTGATCACCGAATATGGCAATGCGATCAAAGAGCTGGCCGCAGTCAATATCTTTCCGGGCGACATGTTATTGAAGAACTTTGGGGTGACCCGACTGCGCAGAGTGGTGTTTTACGATTACGATGAAATCGGGTTTCTGACCGATTACAATTTCCGCATCATCCCGGAACCCCGCGACGAGTATGAGGAAATGTCAGCTACGCCCTATTATCACGTGGGACCGAACGACATTTTCCCGGAAGAGTTTCCTCGCTTTTTGATCGGCAATCCGGAAATGAGGGAAATCTTCTACCGGATCCATGGTGATCTCTACGATGTTAAATTTTGGAAAGCCATGCAGGAAAGACTTCACCGAAAAGAAATTATCGATGTATACCCATACAGGGATCATCGTCGATTTGACAACCGGCCGGAGTTGTCCGTTGAAATTTTGAATTCTCTGTAAGTAAACCAAGCCAGGATATGACAACTTCCGAAAAGTCAATCACCAATCGCATATTGGTATGAAAGAAATCATATCTAACTGGTATTCACACAGATGAAGTTAACGTGAACATTAAAACTCCAATGAAAATAATCGGAAAACAATCCTACCTTTGCCGGCCTTTAAAAGTTGCCACTAATGCAGGAAATAAGGAATATAGCCATAATAGCCCACGTCGATCACGGGAAAACCACCCTGGTAGATCGTATCATTGAGTCATGCCGGGTGCTTGACAAACGCAATGATTCTGGGGAGTTGATTCTCGATAACAATGAGCTGGAGCGGGAAAGGGGTATCACCATACTTTCTAAGAATGTCTCCGTCACCTATAATGGAGTAAAGATCAACATCATTGACACCCCGGGTCACGCCGACTTTGGCGGTGAGGTGGAGCGCGTACTTAAGATGGCAGATGGCGTGTTACTACTGGTGGATGCCTTTGAAGGACCCATGCCGCAGACCCGTTTTGTGATGAGCAAAGCCATCCAGTTGGGTTTGAAGCCTATCGTGGTCATCAATAAAGTGGACAAGGAAAACTGTGATCCGGAGACGGTACAGGGAGATGTGTTTGACCTGATGTACAACCTCGATGCCACCGAAGATCAGCTGGATTTCGAAACCCTCTTCGGTTCCTCCAAGGAAGGATGGATGAGTTATGACTGGAAACAACGAACAGACAACATCACTCCCTTGCTCAATTGTGTGATCGAACAAATTCCTGCAGCCCCATACGTGGAAGGGCCACTACAGATGCAGATCACTTCCAGTGATTACTCCAACTTCGTCGGTAAGATTGCTATTGGAAGAGTATATCGTGGAGACCTGGAGCAAGGGAAAGATTATGTCATCTGTCAGTCTGACGGTCAAGTGCAAAAATTTCGCATCAAAGAGTTATATGTGTTTGAAGGTCTGGGTCGTACGCAGGTGGACACCGTGCGTAGTGGAGACTTGTGTGCGGTAGTTGGCCTCGATTCTTTCGAGATTGGAGACACCATTGCTGATCCCGAGCAACCGGAAGCGCTGCCCCGTATCAAGGTGGACGAACCTACCATGAGCATGCTTTTCACCATTAATAACTCTCCGTTTTATGGACAGGAGGGCAAATATGTGACATCCAGGCATTTACGAGACCGGCTATTCAAGGAAACGGAAAAGAACCTGGCACTCAAGGTGGAAGAAACGGATACGGAAGACAAGTTTAATGTCTTTGGCCGGGGAACACTACACCTTTCCATCCTGCTGGAAACCATGAGAAGAGAAGGCTACGAACTGCAAGTGGGAAAGCCCCAGGTCATTGTCAAGGAAATCGATGGGAAAGCTCACGAACCGGTAGAACACCTGGTGATAGATGTGCCGGATTCGGTATCGGGCAAGGCCATTGAACTGGTAACCCAACAAAAAGGAGTGTTGGAAAAAATGGAACCCAAAGGTGATCTTCAACACCTGGAATTTGAGATACCCTCCCGGGGCCTTATTGGATTGAGAAGCCGGATACTGACTGCCACTGCAGGACAGGCGGTTATGAACCATCGCTTTAAGGCTTTTGCTCCTTTTAAAGGAGACATTTCCGGCCGTTATAATGGAGCACTTGTATCTATGGAAACTGGCCAGGCACTCGCCTTTGCTATTGACCGGCTGCAGGATAGAGGCAAGTTCTTTATTTCTCCGGGAGAGAAGGTATATAAAGGACAGGTGGTAGGAGAAAATACCCGAAATAACGACCTCGAAGTTAATGTCATTAAAGGCAAGAAGCTTACCAACATGCGTGCTTCAGGATCTGATGACTCTATGCGTATCGCTCCCAAAATTGACTTTTCCCTGGAGGAAGCCATGGAGTACATCCGGGAAGATGAGTACCTGGAGATTACTCCGGAAAACCTGAGAATGAGGAAGATTAGTTAGAATGGTACCAGGTACCGGGTACCGGGTGCCGGGAGGAATACTGGTTTCTGATGGTTTCTAGGTGGTTTCTAGGTGGTTTCTTGTGGTTTCTAGGTGGTTTCTTGTGGTTTCTGACGATTTGACGTCGTTTGGCGGTTGTTTGACCATGATTTAACGGTCCTGGAATTATTCAGTTTCTTTGCGGACTCAGCGCTCTCTGCGAGAACTTGACAAGGCCTTAGGCGTTGGGTAGTTGGGCTGAATATCGATCAATTTAGTATCCCTCATTATTAAGGTTGACTGGGTACTGGGTACTGAAGGTCTGAGAACTGAGTACTGCCGACTGAGAACTGGGTATGCCGACTGAGGACTGAGTACTGAGTACTGAAGACTGAGTACTGAGAACTGAGTACTGCCGACTGAGGACTGAGTACTGCCGACTGAGAACTGAGGACTGCCGACTGAGGACTGAGTACTGCCGACTGAGGACTGAGTACTGCCGACTGAGGACTGAGTACTGCCGACTGAGGACTGAGTACTGAGAACTGAGGACTGAGTACTGAGAACTGAGGACTGCCGACTGAGAACTGCCGACTGAGAACTGAGTACTGCCGACTGTCTTCTTCTTACGATTAGTCAGGGTAATGATCAGCGTAGCTCCAACTGCGGCACCGGCAACGGAATAGCCAAAATCAGCTGCACTGGGGTTGCCATCCAGCAAACTGGCATCAGCCCATTCTTTGAGCCCGGCCAATGCCGCTGTAGATCCAACCCCAATGGCCCAGGCCTTCCACTTTTTTTGGGGATTGTTTTTGTAGACCAGCCAGGTGATTCCAGCTGAGATACCAGCACCTACTATCACATGCTCAGGATGACCACGCTTGGTTATGGACTGAGATCTGCCGTGAACACAAAAAAGTATAAGAAAGCAGAAGGTCAGGATTCTCTTCATATCCGAAAGGTAGTACAAACATTAATCCAGACCAACCATCATCCTTTTTGAATAGCTTGTGTTTCAACTACACCCGACAGATATGTCTTTCGTGAGTCTTTCTTATTTACTGATTTACAGGAACTTCTATTTCGCTATCTTTGCGATATGAAAGAACAGCGCCCGGTAACAGATTGGCTACCCATCACCCGAAAAGAGGTTGAAATGAGGGGATGGGATGAACTGGATGTAGTGATCATCTCTGGCGATGCCTATGTGGATCATCCGGCGTTTGGATCCGCTGTGATCGGTAGAATCATTGAAGAAGAGGGATTTAGAGTAGCCATAGTCCCCCAACCCAACTGGCAGGATGACCTGCGTGATTTCAAAAAGATGGGTAAGCCCAGGCTCTTTTTTGGTGTGACCAGCGGATGTATGGATCCCATGGTCAACCACTACACTGCCGGCAAACGAAAGCGTTCTACCGACGCCTATACACCTGGTGGTCAGGCCGGGTTTCGTCCCGATTACGCTACCAGCGTCTATACCAAAATCCTCAAAGACCTCTATCCCGACACACCGGTTATTATTGGTGGTATTGAAGCCTCTCTGAGGAGGGTCACTCACTACGACTATTGGTCGGATCGACTATTTCCATCGGTATTGAAAGATAGTGGCGCTGATTTGCTCGTATACGGAATGGGTGAAAATCCACTTCGGGAGATCTTACGCCTCCTGGATAGGGGAGTGCCATTTTCGTCTTTAAACACCATTAAACAAACAGCATATTTACAAGATGGAAAGGAGTCTCTGGTGGTCAACAAAAACTGGGAATCCCTTCACCTGAATTCCCATGAAAAATGCCAGAGAGATAAAGTGGCATTTGCATCTAATTTCAAGCACATCGAACAAGAATCCAATAAGGTTAATGCCAGAAGATTACTGCAAAAGGTAGGAGATCAGTTATTGGTTGTCAACCCGCCATATCCACCGATGTCTGAGCAGGAGATTGATCGTTCATTCGATTTACCTTACACCCGAATCCCCCATCCCAAGTACAACAAAAGAGGTTCTATTCCGGCTTATGAAATGATACGTTTTAGCGTCAATATGCACCGGGGCTGTTTTGGTGGATGTTCTTTCTGTACGATTTCGGCGCACCAGGGAAAGTTTATAGCCAGCCGTTCCGAGGAATCAATTCTGAAAGAGGTAGATCAGGTAGCTGAAATGTCGGATTTCAAAGGATACATCAGTGATCTGGGTGGGCCTTCCGCCAATATGTACCGGATGAAGGGCAAGGTACAATCCATATGTGACCGATGTGTAAGTCCATCATGCATTCACCCTGTGGTCTGCAGTAATCTCGATACCAGTCATAAACCAATGACTGAACTTTATCGAAAAGTAGACAGCCATCCCAAAGTGAAAAAGGCCTTTGTAGGTAGTGGCATCCGTTACGACCTGTTGGTTGATGAATACAACAAGGGAGGAGGTGACAGTATGGATGAGTACCTGGAGCAGGTAGTATGCCGGCATATCAGTGGGCGCCTCAAGGTGGCTCCCGAACATACATCTGATAACACCCTCAAGGTGATGCGTAAACCCTCTTTTAAACACTTTCATGCGTTCAAAAAGAAGTATGACCACTTTAATCAAAAGCATGGCCTGGATCAACCATTGATACCTTACTTTATTTCCAGCCATCCCGGATGTCAGGAAGAAGATATGGCCAATCTGGCAGCAGAAACGAAAGACATGGGATTCCGGCTCGAGCAGGTCCAGGATTTTACTCCGACTCCCATGACGGTGGCTACGATTATCTACTACACAGGAGTACATCCGTACACCCTAAAACCAGTATATACTGCCAGATCAAAACGCGAGAAAAAGAATCAACACCTGTTCTTTTTTTGTTACAAACCTGAGAACTGGTCGGTGATTCGTTCAAAACTAAAAGCAATAGGTCGTGAGGACCTCGTTGACAAGTTATTAGGCGACAAGAAGCGCAAGCAAAAACAAGACATCCTGAGAGACAAGCGTTCCCGAAGAAAAAAGGCCTATCGCCGGAAAAAGCGAAAATAACTTCGTATATTGGGTAATCCCCAAAAAGATTATACGTTCTAAGGTCAAGAACAATTTTAAATTGCTTTTAATGGAGAAAAGTACTTCATGGCTTGCCTATAGCAAGACCATTCTGGAGAAAGTGAGTTTCGATCAAAAGATCTTTCGCAAAGAACTAAGAAAATCCCTGGTTAGACTCACTAGAGAAGAAATCCAAAAGCTGGAATCATGGTGTATCGAGAATCTGAACGTGATCCTTTCATACATAGCCGTAGCAGAGATCGCTGCGTACCTTGATCTGCAGAACCAGTAGGGAAGACCCTTCCAGATTACTTTCTCATCGAGTCTTCTGCATTGTGTAGGCCTCTTGTAACGACCAATAGACAGGTCATTTCTTCTCGAGAAAAGGCTGGAGACCTGGCTGGACTTTCAAGATAACAGGTATGGCTCCTGATTTACTGGCATAGCTATTGCAACTAGGGTGAATGTACATTCACTTAGAACAAAGCCAGATGAAAGCAAGAGATACCAGGAAGGAAGAGGCTATTTGCCATGCCTCTATAGATCTGATTAATCGCAAAGGACTGTCTGAAACGTCGATGTCCCAAATTGCCAGGCAGGCAAACGTATCACCAGCCACCATTTACATTTATTTCAAGAACAAAGAAGATCTCTTGAGGCAATTGTATCTCAGAGTGCAGAGAGATGCGATGCAAAATATATTCAACGGATACGAAAGCTTTTTACCTATTGACGAAAGCTTCAAGATTCTTCTGAGAAAAGCATATCAGTATTTTCTGCGTAAACCAGAACATTTTACTTTTCTCGAGCAGTATTCAAACAGTCCGCTACTTCAGATTATTGACGAGCGGGAACAAGAAAAATACTTCGCTCCTTTGTTCCAGCTATTTGACCGAGGTAAGCAAAACCGCCTCATCAAGGATCTGCCCAATGAAATGCTCTTGTCTTTCACTTTTTACCCCATTATGCAGCTGGTGAAGTATCACCAAAGTGGCAAGCTCCGGTTGGAATATGCGCAATTTGAATCTACCTTAAAACTAGCCTGGAACAACATTAAGCTGGACCGGGCAGTGGGAAGTTTCACCTCCTGACCAACATTAGCAACTCAGGTAAATTCTTGCAAAGAACCGGTATTAGACCGTAATTTGCACCTATGATTTACCTTTCTGTAGAGAAGCTTGCCAAAAATTTTCCTGAACACCAACTGTTTGAAGATCTCACTTTCGGTATCTTCAAAGGCGACAAAGTGGGACTCATTGCCAATAATGGAGCCGGCAAATCGACTTTGATCAGGATACTGACAGGCAAGGAGGCACCGGATGAAGGATCGGTGTATCTCAAGGATGGAATCAAAATGGGCTTTTTGGAACAAGATCCGTCCTTTCCGGAAAATCTGACGGTAGCTCAATTGATCAAGGCCGCCCACCCTCAGGTACGTAAGGCCATTGACACTTATCACCAATTGCTTGAAGAGCAGGCCGATGATTTCAATGAAGAAAAGCAGCAGAAGCTTGAATCGATTACTGCAGAAATGGAAAGGCTTAATGCCTGGGATTATGATCGAGATCTGAAAGCCTACCTCACTAGGTTTCGCATAGATAGCCTTGATCAGTCTGTAGATGCTATGTCAGGTGGTCAGCGGAAAAGACTGGCCCTCGCCATCGCCCTGGCTGACCAACCCGATTTGCTTATCCTGGATGAACCCACCAACCATCTCGATATCGATATGATCGAGTGGCTGGAAAACCACCTGTCACAGTCTTCGATCACGTTGTTGATGGTAACTCACGACCGCTACTTCCTTGATTCGATATGTAATCTGATTCTGGAGTTACATGATGGCAATCTCTACCGGCACCAGGGCAACTATGCTTACTTTCTGGAAAAACGAGCGGAGAGAGAAGCTACTTTTGACCGGGAAATCGAAAAGGCCAACAGTTTGTTGAAGCACGAGCTGGAATGGATGCGTAGAACCCCGCAGGCCAGAACGACCAAGGCCAAATCGCGCATCGACGCTTTTTATGACCTGGAAAAGAAGAGCAAGAGTCGAAGAACTTCTCAGGAAATCAACCTGGAAGTAAAAATGAGCCGCCTGGGAGGAAAGATACTGGAACTCAAAAACGTCCGTAAGTCCTATGGTGATATCAAAATCCTGGATGGATTTACTTACACTTTTAAAAAAGGAGACCGGGTCGGAATCGTGGGTGGAAACGGGGTAGGAAAATCTACTTTTCTCAATATCCTTACCGGTAGAGAAAAAGCAAACAGTGGTAAAGTCAACCTCGGAGAAACAGTCGTTTTTGGATACTATACCCAGGATGGTATCACCACGACTGAGTCCAAAAGGGTGATTGACGTAATCAAAGATATCGCTGAAAACATCCAGTTGTCCAATGGTGTCAAATTGTCTGCCAGCCAATTTCTTGAGTTTTTCCTCTTCCCTCCGGAAGTGCAGTATAAACCCGTCAGCAAACTCAGTGGGGGAGACAGACGACGACTATATCTGATGACCGTACTAATCAAGAATCCCAACTTCTTGATTCTGGATGAACCCACCAACGACCTGGACCTCCTCACCCTGAATAAATTGGAGGAATTTCTGTTTGGCTTTGACGGCTGTTTGGTTCTGGTTTCCCACGACAGATATTTCATGGATAAGCTCGTGGATCATCTTTTCATTTTCGAAGGTGAAGGACAAATCAAGGGATACAATGGAACTTACACCGAATATCGACTGCAAAAAAAGGAGACGGCTGAAAAGGAATCGATAGCAAACAGTAAACCATCTAGGAAAAAGAGTCCAGCGACCACTAAATCTGACAACCGACCTTCCAACCGGGAAAAGAATGAGTTTCGAAAACTGGAGAGAGAGATACACCAACTGGAAAAGAAAATAAGTGAACTTGAAGACCAACTTGCCACCCAGCAACTGGACTTATCACAAATAGAGTCAATTTCGCAAGAAATAGGTAAAGTAATGACCGAAATAGATCATAAGACCGAAAGGTGGATGGAGCTTGCGGACAAGTTCTAGGAAGGTGTTGAAAAAGTCCAGTCCTTTCAGGCCTGTCTTCCTCGAAGATAAATGATAAGCCTGTAGGGCTTATTTCAAAAAACCCAAGGTGAATCTTTGGGGATCAGGTCATCCATCTGGAGCCCTGTATGGGCGTGTTCCTGATTTACCCCCCAATCATGCCCTTCGCAAGAGTAGAATACTGGTGATGATCAGACTACCCCCAATCAAAAATGGCAAGGTCAATGCCTCACCAAGAAACACCACACCGACGGTAACTGCACTTACAATTTCGAAGTAACCCAGGGCCGAGGCTTTGGATGCCGGCAAATATTTAAGGCCATAGAAAAAGAAGTTGAACACCAAAACTCCCATTACGGTACCATATGTCAACCCAAGGACCCAATCGCTGGTCGTAGGCCAAATACCATTAATAAGAAAGAAAGGCAGGAAGATAAAACCACCTACTACATTCTGATAGAATACCACCTCATTGCGGTGATAATTCTGAATTTCTGTCTTATAGATAATATAGCTGAGGGAAAACAGGAACGCCGACAACAACATTGAACTCATCCCGACAAAATCATTGTTCTCAAAGGAGATATCCTGGTTACTGTAAATGACAATGATACCCAGGAATGCCAAACCCAACAAAAGAACTTGTTTTCTCGATACTTTTTCTCCCAACCAAAACACACCAAGAAGATTGACAAAGATTGGCCACGTATACAAAATGATGACCGCGTTGCTGATCGAAGTATATATGAAAGCCAGGAGAAAGAAATACATCCTGGCAGCATTTAACAACGAAGCCAGCAACATGGGTTTGTAGTTGCCCCTGAAAAAAGTAATACCCTTAAAGTACATCCAGATGGCAATCAGGATGGTAGGAACCGCTGTTCGAATAAAAGCTATGGAGGAAGCGGGCAGATCAATACTCTTGATAAGTAGTCCACTCAAGCCGGCGATGGTAGCACCAATAAGGACCGATATAAATGCCCGGTTATTCATGAGCGGCCAAAGGTAGCAAAACAAATGGCCGACTTATTCCTTCATGCTGCTGTGAGGGTTTATATAATACCTGTTGTCTTCAAGTATCGACTGGTAATATCTGCCAGAAGTTTATACATGTCGGATTCGGTAATACCTGTCTTTTTCAAAAAACTGAAACCGTGGTTGGCACCTTCACATACTTCAAGGGTTGCGAGGGGTAAGTGATCCAGAACCGGCTCAAGAAGGTCGAGACGGGCCAGGTTATCCCGGTCTCCCTGAATGAATAACATGGGTACCGAGACCTCTTTAAGATGTTCTGCTCTTTCATTTCCCGGCTTGGCAGGAGAATGCAATGGAAATCCGTAAAAAACCAGTGCTCTCACCGCATCAAGTTGCTTCTTTGCCATCAGTTGGGAGGCCATGCGTCCCCCAAAGGACTTACCACTTAAGATCAATGGTAAACTGGAAGTCGGCTCGACATGCTCTAATATCTTTTCAATGCACAGGTGTGCTACCGCAGGAAAATCAGGTCGCTTACGA
>JAUILF010000204.1 GCA_030433135.1 Bacteroidia bacterium
ATATTCATCTGTACTCTGACTATCAGGTAGAGCTAATGGCCAACGGCGACATTCGCTATATCTGGATTTTTGGCTCCATTGCTTTGTTTGTCTTGTTGATCGCCTGTATCAATTTCATGAATCTCACTACTGCCAAGGCCACCCAGAGAAGTGAGGAGATCGCAGTGCGCAAAGTTCTTGGTGGTAACCGAAAACAGTTGATCTACCAGTTTTTGGGTGAGGCTGTTCTGATGGCATTTATTGCTGTGGTTCTGGCCTTTGTGAGTAGTGTTTTTCTGTTGCCATGGTTTAATGAGCTTACCGGAAAAAGCTTGAGCATTCCCTGGAGTAGTCCACTGTTTTGGACAAGTCTCATTGGAGGTATCCTTTTAGTAGGATTGATCGCAGGAAGTTATCCTGCCTTTTTTCTGTCCTCTTTTAAACCTATTGATGTATTAAAAGATCACGTGGGGAGATTGGGTAGCGACGAAAAACTGCGCAGTACCCTGGTAGTATTTCAGTTTGTGATTGCATCAACTCTGATCATCGGAACCTTTGTCATTTATCAGCAACTCACCTATATTCAGAACAAGGAATTGGGTTTTCAGAAAGATCAGATTGTTGTCTTGAACGGGGCTTATGCTTTGGGCAACAATATTCAGGCGTATAAGCAGCAGATGTTGCAACATGAAGCTATTTCAACAGCTACCATCAGTTCTTACCTCCCCATTCCGTCTTCCCGCAGCAACTCAACTTATTCGAAAGCCAGAGAGTTCCGACAGGATTTGGCCATTAATATGGATAACTGGAATGTGGACTTTGATTACGATGACACTTATGACATTGAAGTTGTTGAAGGCCGCTTTTTTGACGAAGCCTATGCAACGGATAGTATGGCAGTAGTACTAAATGAATCTGCGGTTGATATTTTGGGATATGAAGATCCCATCGGTAAAAAGATCTATGGATTACGTGATAATGTCAGTTCAGCACCGGCTCCCGAGGATTTTGATGAGTATACCATTATTGGAGTTGCCAAAAACTTTCATTACGAGAGTCTGCGCGAGAATATCGAGGCATTGGGATTTTTTATCGGAAGGTCTACCGGGGCTGTATCACTTCGCTTTCAACCGGGTGAAAGCGCTTCAGTGATCAGTCATATGGAAAGCACCTGGAATGACATGGCTCCCGGTCAGCCGTTTTCATACCGCTTTGTGGATGATTCATTTGCCAGTATGTATGATGCAGAGCAGCGAGTGGGAACCATTGCCATGGTTTTTGCCATTCTGGCCATTATTGTATCCTGCTTAGGACTGTTTGGTCTTTCTACTTTCGTAGTTGAGCAACGTACCAAGGAAATCGGCATTCGTAAAGTTTTAGGGGCCAGTGTTCCTGGTCTGGTGACGCTTCTGTCGAAAGGATTCATAAAACTGGTGTTGCTCGCTTTTCTCCTGGCTGCTCCCCTGGCCTGGTATGGCATGTCGGAATGGTTGTCCAATTTCGCATACCGAATCGATATCGGTTATTCTGTTTTCTTATGGGCAGGAATTATAGCCGTTATCATAGCTTTTATGACGATCAGTGTCCAGAGTCTTAAGGCTGCTCTGAACAATCCGGTGGAAGCTTTGCGTAGCGAATAGCAGTATGGTTGGTAGCATGGGTGGAATTCATTATCATTGGTTAGATAATGATGCGTCCTCATATGAATCAGTATTCTGTCTATTTGCCGTTAGTTCTTGTTCTGTTTATCAGCTGGAATTGTAGCCCTGAAAAAGAGAATCCACCTCCAAATTTTCTCTTTATTCTGGCAGATGACCTGGGTTATCATGATTTGAGTTGTATGGGCAGTCAATACTATGAGACTCCCCATATTGATCGGATAGCTCAGGAAGGTGTAATATTTACCCATGGATATGCCACCTGTCAGGTATGTAGTCCATCCCGGGCCAGTATTATGTCCGGCAAGTTTCCTGCAAGACATGGAATAACGGACTGGATTGGCGCTAAAACTGGTGAGCGCTGGAGAGAACAGGGCAGGCACAATAAATTGTTACCTCCGGAATATGTACGTAACCTTCCGGTTGATTATATCACCTTACCAGAGGCACTGCAGCAAGAGGGATATAAGACATTTTTTGCGGGAAAATGGCATCTGGGTAGTCAGGGTTCCTGGCCTACAGATCATGGTTTTGATATCAATAAAGGAGGCTGGGATGTAGGTAGTCCCCGTGGTGGATATTTTGCTCCCTGGGAAAATCCGAACCTGGAGAGTGGAGAAGATGGAGAAAATCTGTCAATGAGACTTGCAAAGGAAACCAGTCAGTTTATTCGTGAACACCAGGATTCCACCTTCTTTGCATTCCTGTCCTTTTACGCCGTACATGGTCCCATTCAAACAACCAGGGAAAAATGGAGTAAGTACCAAAAGAAAGCAGTGGGGCAAGGCATTGCTGAAAATGGATTTGCTATGGGTAAGTTTTTACCGATTCGCCAAACGCAGGATAATCCCGTTTACGCCGGACTAGTGGAAGCCATGGATGATGCAGTCGGAGAGGTGCTGCGTACCCTTGACGAACTGGGGCTTGATGATAATACTGTAGTGGTGTTCACCTCTGATAATGGGGGAGTCGCGGCCGGTGATGCCTTTGCTACTTCCAATTTGCCCCTGAAGGCGGGCAAAGGATACCAGTTTGAGGGTGGGATCCGCGAACCCTACTTTATGAAAGTGCCACTCTTTTCCCCTGCGGCTAAAAATATTCGCACACCTGTAACCGGTACGGATTTTTACCCTACTTTCCTGGAGCTGGCCGGTGTGGATTTGCTACCTGAGGAACATCAGGATGGAATAAGCCTGGTTCCATTGTTAGAAGGTAATCAAATCCCTGAGAGGCCCTTAATTTGGCATTACCCGCATTATGGCAATCAGGGAGGAGAGCCATCTTCCATCATTCGTAAAGGAGACTGGAAGTTGATTCATTATTATGAAGATGGCAGAGATGAGCTTTACAATCTCCAAACTGACACAGGTGAGCAAAATGATCTCTTTTCAACTCATACGGAATTGGGCGAAGAGTTGAGATCGGACTTATTTGCATTCCTGGATGAAGTTGATGCCGGATTTCCAAAGCCGGATCCGGAATATGACGCATCAGCAGAAGAAACTTACCTGGAAAATATCAGGACTAAAAAATGGCCCGCCCTGGAGGAACAACGTAAGCGTTTTTTGGCTGATGATTACGATCCGGAAAACAATTGGTGGGGTAGTGATGTATCTCTTATTCAGGACTAATTTGATTATTCAATGGAGAATATTTCCGGGAAAAATACTTTGTCGGAGAGGGGTAGCAAAGTATTGAATCGTCCGATGAGGATAGATCTCGAGTTGTTTTTTGAAGCCAGCGAGAATCTTTACTCCGGTGATAATCAGGACGGCGCATTCCCCCTTTGCATGGCAGAAAATCGACTTTGCTGGGAGATGCTTCGCAAGAAAATGGAGTCTGTTACTCATGGGCAGAAGATACCTGCCTGGGTGCCTGCATACACATCCCCCATGGGCTCTCCCGTTTTTCGGGAGGCAGTGTCCGATTTTATGGCCACTTTTCTTACCAAATGTCCCATCAACCCCGAGCATTTAGGATGCTCTTCAGGAGCGGCAGGGGTTATTGAAGTTACCACGGCTGTATTAGCTGATCCCGGTGATGTTGCCGTATTTCCGGCTCCGGCATATCCGGTATATCGTGAAGATGTGCACAGCATGGCAGGCATGGAGCGGTACGATCTGCAGACACATCATCATGTGGACGAACTGGATCATGGACCTCTTTTGACTGTTTCTCAGTTGGAGAAAACACTCGTGGATCTAAAAGGTCAAGGTAAGCGCTTTCGTATGTTAGTTTTGACCCAGCCGGACAACCCTACCGGGCTGGTGTATCGCACCACCATGCTCCGTGAAATGGCAGAGTGGTGTATAGATAACCATATTCATCTGGTTGTAAATGAAATCTATGGGCTCTCAATTTTCAATGAAGGTGATTTCCAATCTTTTGCGCCCATTCTTCTGGAAAAGAACAGTGACTACTTGCATTTATGGTATGCTTTTTCAAAGGATTTTGGGATTTCCGGCCTTCGGTTGGGACTGGTGTACTCTCTGAACGAGGCCTTTCTGCAAGCTTATGGCCGCTATAATATTGGTCACATGGCTTCTAATTATACACAGTGGGTCGTAGGGGAAGTACTCAGGGACCAAAGTTTCGTGCGGCAATATATCCAAATGAATCAAAGGTTGCTAACTGATTGCTTCAAACTGGTGACCAGTACACTGGATGATTTGACCATACCTTATGTTAATTCACATGGGGGACTATTCGTGTGGGCTGATTTCTCTAAATATCTGAAGGATCAGAGCCGGGAGGGAGAACATGCATTTTGGATTTCTTTATATGAATCGACTGGTGTGCTTCTAACTCCGGGTCAGGGCTTTGGTCATCGTGGCTTTGGCCGTTTCAGGATCATATGTAGTTTTCTCCCGCTTGCACACCTGAAAGTTGCCATGGAAAAGTTAAAAAAACATCTATTGGCTGTAGAAGGAAGGGATTTTTAAACAATATGCTCCGTTTTGCTTTGAACTTGTATGTATAGTTTGACATTCTTGCCGTTAAATGTCTAACTTGGTATTAATTTCGAGGATGTCACATAATGGTGCGATTCTTGATACATATGGTATAAAATGTAGCTATGAAAAAATTTGGGTTTGTGTTGTTGATGATGGTCTCATCTTTCGCAGTGGCTTATGGTCAGGGTGCTGCGGCTGAAGATCTAAGTAAATATGGTAAGGACGGATGGCTGGTATTGGTCGATGAGGCTTATGCAGAGTCCAAGCGAACCGGCAAGCCCATCATGGCTAATTTTACCGGCTCTGACTGGTGCGGGTGGTGTAAGAAGTTGTCTGCAGCCGTTTTTGACAAAGAAGAATTCAAGAATTGGGCGGATGAAAACGTGGTATTACTTGAGCTGGATTTTCCCAGAAGAACCAAACTTCCAGAAGAGCTACAAAGGCAAAATGCCGGGCTTCAGCAAGCTTTCAAAGTAAGAGGATTTCCTACTATATGGGTATTTGATCTTGATAAGGATGCAGATTCTGGTAAGTATGCTATCAAAGCACTTGGCAAGACTGGATACAAACCCACTGTTGACGAATTCACTACGGGTGTTGATCAGATGATTGCCAGGGCTGACGCTGCGGGACGTTAAGTTGGCTTTTTAGCTGGTTGGCCTGTTGGCCTGTTGGCTTTTTAGCCTGTTAGCCTGTTAGCCTTTAGCCAGTTAGCTTTATTGGCCAGTTAGCTTGTTAGCAGTTTGGTCAGGGAACCTTTCGGTTGTTAGTCGTCTGATTCTCACGATTTCAATTAATTGCTTTAACATCGGTGCCACCAAATACACATGCAACTTCATTAGGTTGGAGCCGACGATAGGTATATGCTTTTTCTATAAGAAGTTTAATGGGTTATTGCAGTCACCTATGCGGCAATCAAAGCAGTCCTGTGTTCTCAATTGAGCTACTGGATGGACCATGATAAATAATATTGAACCACCGTTGAACCATGGCCAAACAACGGTTGAACTACTGCCAAACCACGTTGAACCACCGATAAACCACGTTGAACTATCGTTCTTAGTTGGTCATCATGATCTGGAAAATGGTGCCCGGTGTTATTTCAACTCCTTCACCCAGGGTAACGGTGGTAGCTTCGAAAGTAATATTACCCTGGATGGTTACATTGGGATCGGCGATGATCTCACAATCTGTGTAGGTTTGGGTTCCTGAAATGGTTTCATTGCTAAAAGTCATGATCGATTCGCATTCATCACCATCCAGGATGATCTGATCAGTCGCCGTTTTAATGGATCCCGATGAATTCCTGATTTGAGCATGGACTGTTTTTACACCATTTCCGGCACTTAGCTGCCAGGTTTTGTCCGGGTTGTAGGGTTCCCAGGATGACCAGTTATTGCCATTATTGCTGAAGCGCATAGAGGTCGCAACAAAATTTTCGTATTGGGAAATGGGTGTACCATAGACGTAGAGGTTCACTGTTCTTGAGTCCGTTTCCGGCTCTTCTCGGTTGATAATAACAGGATAGACATTATTCCTTCTCCCGAAGTTCTGGGTCCAATAGTATCCAAAAGGACCTATCAAATAGTTGGAACTACAATTCCCATTTTCATCATAACGGTCTCGTGGAGAACTGCTGGGGTCATAAGCATAACCCACACCCAGCGCACGGTAGGAAGTTGACAGGATATTGTTGCGGTGACCTTGACTTCCCATCCATTGATTCATACTGCCTTGAGGTGTACTGCTACCTGCAGCGATATTTTCTGCCACGGCATTCCAGTTGTATCCTTCACTGGTAACTCTCTGCCCTGGAGTTGTATTCTCATCAATGTTACAATGGGCAAAGAAATCATCGAATGCCATCTCCTCAGAGTGCCCTTGTGCCGCATCATCAAGGAGACCATTATCCTTGAGAGGTGGTCTCATGCCATTATTCCATCGTTCGATATTGGTCAGTCTTACTATTTCGTTTTGCATGTCTTCAATCAGAGATCGACTATGGGGTGTATGTTGCGGAAAGGTCTTTTCTGTTGACTCTATGTATAAAGGGGGTGGAACCGGATCTGCCTGATCTTCAGTCTCGTGACCCAATCCATATATTGATTTTACAATAGACTTTTCACCTTCCCTCATAATGCTGATCCGCCATTTCTGGTGTTGAAAAGACTTGATGTTGCGCATCAGATATCGCTTGTCAGGTGGAAGTTCAACCGTGATGCCCGATTGAATCGTACCCTCTGTTTCTGGGGCAAATTCAAACGAGGTGCCGGATAAAAACTGAACAATCTTTCCTTCGATTATTCTTATATTCTCAGGTGTCTGACCATGCGAATACGGGTTGAAGACGCAGAAGCAGACAATTACCAGGGGGAGTAGTAATTGCTTCATAACCATTTCTTTCAGCAAAATTTAGACCAAAAATGTAAGCTGAGAGTGTGACCGCGAAATGAATGAGTATACTCGAGAAGGGTTTCCCAGTTGGAAGACTACATATACATCAACCCGTTTTTAGGGTCCATATTGTATACACGAGGAACTTTAAGAAAATAGGATTACCGCGAGGCTTGGTTTGAGAGTCTTCATGATGATCATTCCCTGATAACACATTTTCTGGTGATTTTGGCAACAAAAAGCCACATCGGGTTGTCCATTTTCAAAGTGTTGTGAGATACTTTTGTAGTTCAAATTTTTTCCTATGGATTTACTCTATGTAAGAATTATTGAAACACTCATTACCATTCTGGTACTAGCTGCCATTCGCCGCTTTGTTTCCAACATTATCAGGAAACGCTTGCAGGCAGCAGATTTTGGAGATAACAGGGCCAAGTTGACTATCAATATGTTCAATGTCATATATCTGGCATTACTGGTGATTATACTGGCCGGTATCTGGGGTTTACATGGCGACCAGGTAATTCATTTTATTGGTGCAGCACTCACCGTGGTAGGTATTGGATTTTTTGCTCAGTGGTCATTGTTATCCAATATCACTTCAGGTCTGATCCTGTTTTTTAATCATCCTCTTAAGATCGGTGACTATCTTTCCATTGTGGATAAGGATTTTCCTTTAGAAGGGCGGGTTGAGAATATTACACTTTTCTTCATCTACATTCGGGATAAAGAAGACAGGGTGTTTTCCATATCCAATACGGTCATGATTCAAAAAACCTTTAGGGTGCTTGATCATCAAGATGTAGCCAATTTCTTGGAGGAACGCGAAAAAGTATTGTCCCGACCAAAGGACACTGAAGAGACCAACACACCGGACAACCAAAGCTCTTCCTAAACTCAGTGCTCTTTATTTCAAGCGGGTGGTTATATTTGACCAAACCTTATGTCAAAGACTACTCCTGAGATTTCTTTTATTGGGCCTGGCTTGCTGGTGGCTGCCGCCGGCATTGGAGCGGGAGATATGATCATTGGTATCCAGCTGGGACTGGATTTTAACCTGGTCTTCCTTGCAGCCGTAATTATCGCTGCCCTGTTGAAATATGTGCTGACCGAGGGTATTGCCCGTTATCAATTGACCACAGGTCACCGTGTGATCAATGCATGGTCGCAGCGATTCCCGAAAGTGGTCTTTTATCTTTTCTTTGCATTTTTTCTCATTTGGTCTGTCATGGTCAGTGCTGCCTTGATGTCTGCCTGTGGGCTGGCGGGGAATGCTTTGTTTCCAGGCCTTTCTGTGGGTGTATGGGGTGTCATCCATGGATTAACTGCTTTGGCTATTGTTTATCTGGGTAAATACGAGCTGATAGAAGACATCACTAAATGGCTAATTGGCATCATGTTTCTAATAGTCATAATTACGGCCATTTATTTATGGGCATTTGTACCACCCGGACATTTGGAGCATGCGGTCAGTTATGATCGCAGTACGTTGATCCTGGCAATTCTCGGTGGGGTTGGGGGAAGTGTTACCATGCTGAGTTACGGATACTGGCTGGACGAAAAGGGATGGAACAATAAGACCTCAATGGGAATTGCAAGAAAGGATTTGGGGTTTTCCTATGCCATAACTGCGGTATTCGTTCTTTCAGTCATGGTGATAGCATCAAGGCTTGATCTGGATGGAAATGAATTGACGGGATCGGCCCTGGTATTGGGACTATCTTCATTAATGGGAACTATTGCCGGATCGTGGATGGACTTGCTCTTCAAAATTTGTTTCTGGGGAGTGGTTTTTTCATCGATGGTAACCGTATGGAGCGGTGTACCCTATTTGTTTAGTGACTTTTTGCAAAACAGTGGAAAGAGCATTCCAAATGAGAAGGTTGACGTGAAGGGAAAAACATATAGATCGTACCTGATCTTTATGACGTTAGCACCGATGGTGGTAACCCTCGGGCTCGAGGCTGTCCGTAATGTGGTAAATTATACTTTGATCAGTTCAGTGTTTGTGATAGGGTTGGCGTTGACCCTGATCTATATTAACAACCAGAAGAAATGGATGGCAGACATGGTCAACCGGCCCTGGACCAACATCCTGCTTTTTATTTCAGCCCTGGCCTTTGCCCTTATAGGGTTTTACAGTCTTTTCCATTAATCTGAAGAATTAGCTTCAATCTCCCTTGTGCCAGCACACCATCGCCATAGAGTTCCTTTTCAAATTTTTATCTTGTTCACTGCCATTTGAAAGTAACACTGAGATTAAGTAAATGAAAAGAACGCAGAAACTCCACCTGGCGGTTTTTGGCTGTGGTTTTTGGGCACAGTATCAAACGGCAGCGTGGCAGGAGCTATCTGATCAGATTGAGATAATAGCCTTATGTGACCGTGATTTGTCCAGGGCCCGGTCATTAGCCGGTAAGCTGGGTATAGGTCATTACTACGACAGTCCGGAAAAGTTGCTACAGGATCATAGTCCCCATATCGTTGACATTATCACTGATGTCGATTCCCACCCTTCCCTGGCAAAATTGGCTGCAGATCATGGAGCCCATGTAATTTGTCAAAAACCGATGGCTGCATCCCTGGAGAAGGCCGTAGAAATGACTCGATATCTGAAGGGAAAAAAAGTAAAATTTTATGTCCACGAAAACTTTCGCTGGCAGGCCCCTATCCGGCTCTTAAAAACCTATCTGCAGGAAGGCTTGATTGGAAGACCTTTCAAGGCAAACATTAAGTTTTGCAGTAGCTTTCCAGTGTTTGAGAACCAGCCATTCCTTGCCGAACTTGATCAATTCATACTAACCGATGTTGGTACGCATATACTGGATGTGACCCGATTCCTTTTTGGAGAAGCGGAGTCTCTTTTCTGTCAGACACAGAGAATTAATCCGAAGATCCAGGGTGAGGATGTGGCTAATGTATTTATGCGTATGCAGAATGCGGTCGACTGCTATGCTGAGATGTCCTATGCAACCATATGGGAACACGAACGTTTTCCGGAAACCTACATCATGATCGAGGGTTCGAAGGGTTCCTTATATCTGGGACCGAAGTTTACGATTTCCATTACTACTGATGAAGGTACCAGGACTGAAGTCGTGCCGATCGAGCCATTCTCATGGGCTCATGTAGAGTATGCTCTTATCCACTCTTCGATCTATGCCTGCAATGCAAATATTTTATCAGAACTCACAGGAAATGGCGTTGCTGAAACTACCGGTGAGGATAACTTGAAGACGCTGCAGCTGGTATATGATGCCTATGAGTCAGCTAAGAGAAAAAAGGTAATTCATTATTAAAGCCTGCCATATGAAATTGGGGATTGGAACATATGCTTTTGCATGGTCAATTGGAGTGCCGGGATATCCTCCATCCGATCCTATGGATATCCACACATTCATAGACAAAGCGGGTCATCAGGGGGCGGCCTGCATACAAATAGCAGATAACCTGCCTCTTCACGAATATACCCAGACATCCCTAAGTGATATCAAGAGCCATGCAGCCAAACTAGGCCTCAGTGTAGAGGTAGGTATGAGAGGAATGCAAAGGGATAAATTGAGCTCATACCTGGAGCTGGCTCACCAATTGGGGTCACCTTTTCTACGTGTCGTGGTAGACGAAAAAGGTTTTGAACCAACGGTAAATGAGATCAAGATCATCATACGGGAGTTCTTACCGGTATGCAGGGAATTGGGTGTCATACTGGCCCTGGAAAATCATGATCGATTTAGGGCAAAGGTGTTCAGGGAAATGGTAGAGGAGACAGATCCTGAATTTGTAGGAATTTGTCTTGATCCCGTTAATTCTTTGGGGCAGGGTGAAGGGTTTTATGAG
>JAUILF010000205.1 GCA_030433135.1 Bacteroidia bacterium
CGGTACCAGGGTTTTGGCTTTAGGGCCAGGGAAAATTGGAACGACAGCAACACCTCACTTTTGACTTCGGAAGGATTTGATAAAGCTTCCGGTAATGCCACCCGGGCCAGATGGTGCAAGGTGCAGGGGCCGACAGGTGTTGGAACCTCGGGTATTTCATTTATGACCCACCCATCCAACTTTAATTATCCTGAACAGTTGAGAATATGGCCAGTGGGTGCCAATGATGGAGTAGAAAATGTATTTGTCAATTTCAATCCGGCTCAGGACAGAGATTGGGTCTTGCAACCCGGTGTCAGATACGGACTCAAGTACAGGATGATGGTTTATGACGGTATGGTGGACAGTATAAAGGCAGAAACATACTGGAATGCTTTTGCGTATCCACCTAAAGTCGAGATTCAACCTCATGTTCCATTGAAGGGCAAGAAAGTACTTGTGTACACCAAAAATGGTGAAGGCTTTGTACATGATAATATCCCCGCCACCATAGTTGCCTTGAAAAAGTTAGGTGAGGAAAATGGTTTTGAAGTGGATGCCTCTGAAGATCCAGGACTATTTACGGACGAAAAACTGGCTGAATATGACGCCCTGATATTTTCCAATACCAATAACCAGATATTTGATACCCAGGAACAGAAGGATGCGTTCCAAAGATACGTCCGGTCAGGTGGAGGGTTTGTAGGGATTCATTCTGCAAGTGGATCAGAGAGATCATGGCCATGGTTTTGGAAAATGATCGGTGGTACATTTTTTAGGCATCCACCGAGACAATCATTTAATATGAAAGTGATAGATAAGGACCACCCATCTACCTATTTTTTACCGGACCTATGGCAGACTAATGATGAGTGCTATTACCTGAAGCATTATTACCCGGGAGTACGGGTGCTCATAACAGCCGATCTTGCTACAGTAGAAGATGATAGGAGAGAAGAGTATCCAGCTGACACTTTTGGTGATGACTTACCATTGGTATGGTGCAATCAGTTTGACGGTGGCCGTCAATGGTATACGGCACTGGGGCATCAGTCAGAACATTATAGTAACCCGGTCTTTATGCGTCACATCCTGGGTGGTATTGAATGGGTGATTCAAAGTGACTAACCATAATTATTAAGGGATAAAAGAAGAAAGATGAGAACACCAAAGAAAGAAGTAATCAGTCGAAGGGAGTATGTAAAAAAGTCGCTTGCAGGAGCGGCTGGAATGATAGTGGCGCCAACCATCGTCCCATCATCCGTTTTTGGAAAGAATGCACCCAGTGAAAAAATTACCATAGGCCAGATAGGTTGTGGTCGTATTGCGAGAGGTCATGATTTGCCGGACACCATGCAATTTGACGTGGCCAGGGTGGTTGCAGTGGCAGATTGTGATATGAAAAGGGCAGAAGCTGGGAAAACCTTTGTAGAGAAGTGGTATAAGGATAATAAAGGGGAAGAAAACCTTGTGGATGTCAAAGTCTATCAGGATTACCGTGAAATGCTGCTGGATCCATCGATAGATGCAGTGATGATCAGTACCCCTGACCACTGGCATGCCCAGCCTGCCATTGAAGCAGCGTTGGCCGGCAAAGATATATACCTGCAAAAACCTACTTCACTCACGGTGGCTGAGGGTCGGGCAATGGCTGATTGTATCCGGGAAAAGGGGGTAATACTGCAGGTTGGTACCCAGCAAAGGTCTAGCCCACAATTCCGAATAGCTGCAGAATTGGTGAGGAACGGAAGAATTGGCAGATTACACACGGTAAGAATTGGTTTACCTGGTGATCCTCCGGGAGATGATCAACCTGCAATGCCGGTACCCACTAATCTGGATTATGATATGTGGCTGGGATCAACGCCTCAGACCTATTACACGGAGAAGAGAGTTCATCCCCAGGAGGGATTTAGCCGGCCGGGCTGGTTGAGATGTGAGCAATTTGGAGCCGGGATGATCACCGGTTGGGGCCAACACCATATCGATTCAGCTTATTGGGGCATGAATACAGAGTATTCAGGGCCTCTTGAAGTAGAGGCATTGGCAGAATTTCCACGAACAGGTCTTTGGGATGTTCATGGTGATTTCATGGTTAAGCTGGGCTTTGAAGAAGATATCACTATGTATATCAGCGGAGGTTATACCAACGGAATTCGGTATGAAGGTACGGAAGGATGGATTTTTGTGTCCAGGGGCAATTACCAGGCAACTGCTAGTGATCCCGTTTCGCAGGCCAATAGTGCCAAAGCCCTGGATGCCAGTGATCGATCAATTCTTGATTCAAAGATTGGCGAGGATGAAACCAGGCTATATGTGAGCGAAGATCAACATGGTAATTGGCTGGATTGTATTAAGTCGCGAAAGGATCCTATATCAACAGCTGAAGTCGGTCATCGCGTTTGCACCACATGCCTGATCAGTCACATTGCCATGAAATTGCCCAGAAAATTGAAATGGGATTACGCCAATGAACGCTTTAGAGAAGATGATGAAGCTAATGCTATGCTAAGTCGGACTCAGCGTGCTCCCTGGGGCTATCAACATATTGAAATGGGTTAGTACCGAAAGATTCTTATATTAGTGTTAATTATTATATGTAACCAGCTCGGAACAGACCAGGGATTGATGGTAAAATGTGCGTGAGAGCATATTTTTAATGGTTTTTTGAGTGGGGGATACTATAATAGCTGAATTCGGCATAAATTTGGTTGTAATTTTTGACGACTTAATTGACTTGTGTGACTATTGCTAGACTACTGAGAGAATCCGTAGGAGGCCTCTTTTGTGTTTTTTTGATTCAAATTCAGCCAGTTTGGGGGCAGGTTGCCCATCCTCTGGCCGTTTCCATAAACGTTGGTAACTGGGCTACAGGATATGGTACCATCACAAATTGGGCTCTACCGTATAGGTCGGGTCCCGATACGGTATCAACCACTGATGCTGACGAAGGTTGGTTTGCTGTGCATTGGGATAACAAGAGGTTCAATCCTTATGATGAGAGTGATGTTGAGTTTCCCTTCAAAGTGACTTTTGATGAAAGTAGGATATCTTTTCCTATGAAGAGAAAGATGGTGGTTACTTCCCACTATGGTTGGCGAAATGGTGTTTTACATCGCGGGATTGATCTGGACCTGGTTACCGGAGATGATGTGTTTGCTTTGATGGATGGTAAGGTAAGGTATGTACGGCATCATGCAGGACATGGAAAAACGGTGGTAGTGAGACATAATAATGGCCTGGAAACAGTCTATGCTCACTTGTCCCGGCAATTGGTTGAGGAAGACCAATTGGTGCAAAAGGGTCAGGTTATAGGCAAAGGTGGTACAACAGGTAATGCCCGTGGAAGTCACCTTCACCTGGAAGTGCGATATAAAGGTGTAACGTTGAATCCTGAGTACTTTTTTGATTTTGAAAAATCGAACAAGGTACGATCCCTTAGCTCGTGGATGACGGAAGATTATGCCGATCCCAGAAATTACTCATCTTCTCGTGTTTCTGGACTTCCGATTCTGGTGGAATTACCTTCCCGGCAAGATCCTGTAGAAGAAGTGGGCACCAAGAAGTTAGATGCCATAGTATCAACAGAAAATGCAGGGGTCAGGGATCTTCGAATAGATAAATCAAAGGATGTATCAACACCAGAGACAGACATGTCACTGAATACGCCTGAAACTTATACAATTCAGTACGGCGATACCCTTTATAGCCTGGCTCGCACGCACCATACAACGGTTGAGGATATTTGCCGTGTCAACGGCATTAAGGACAGTTTCAAAATTCAGGTAGGTCAAAAGATTGTAATAGATTGAGGTATTCTTCGATGTTTCCCTTCATGGATATGCCCTGACCTTTATCTGATAAGCTGTTCTTGGATTTTTAATCAATAACTGATCGATATCTTCTTCATTAAAGCCTGTTTCGATCATTAAGGGAATGATGACTTCAAAAATGGGTGTGTAAGGTTTGTAACCCGACTGCTCATTATGACCCACCGTATACCATCCGGCATCATGTGAGATTAGCGTCCTGTGTAAGAGATTTGCTGACTTAAGTTCCAACAGAAAATCCAGATATTGGGACAGAGCACCGGAGTCAGACTTGTCTTCAGGGTTGATCCATCCTAAACCATCGAGAGAAATCCAACATCCCTCTGCGGCCATGTTTACATGACCTCTACTTGTTCCTCTTTGAGCGTGGGTCCAAACAAATGCTGATGGTGAAACTCCCATTTCTTTGAGTATCTCTAATTGTTGTACTGCTGTAGTGTCATCACCGGTATGTGAAACAATGGTGAGGCCAGTTTCGAGATGGGTCTTTGCTGCACAGCTTACTAGTTTTACGTCTGTACTGGTCAGATCGTCTTTACTGTCCATCCCGATTTTTATGAATCCTGGTTTTACACCTGAATCACCTATGCCACTCTCGAATTCCCGGATCCATATTTGTGCGATATCGTTCACGGACAGTTCATAAAAATACTCAGGGAGATGATCGTAGTTTCGGGCTGCATAGTATCCTGTGTTGGTGAGAATATGTAGTCCTGTTTCCTGTGATAATCTTACCAACAGTTCGGGATTTCTCCCTAAAAATGCTGGCGTACATTCTAAAAAGGTGTGCACACCCTGTTTTTTCATTTGAGTGAGGAACGGACTGATTACCCGGATGGCATCTGGTGTGTCCCACAGGGTTTCATCCTGATCGGAAGCTTTAGACCAGTCCAGAAAGACGTGTTCGTGAATGAGGGTCAGGCCCATACTGTCCGCGGGAATCGGACCCAATACTGTATTGACCATGGGTATGACAATGTCAATTCCTTTCTGTCCTGATATTGACAGAGAGAATAGGAAGAACATAACGGTGGCTGTCCATTTCGTATTCAAATAGCGGGTGGTTTAGGTTGCTTATCTCCCATCTGGATAGAATAGAGTAAATTCTTGAGATCTTTTACAATATCCGGATACTCTTCAGCAAGATTGTACAATTGTTGCTCATCTTCATCAAGGTTGTACAAGAGAACATGTGCTTTTTCATCCTGCAGATTTTCCATGGAACGATATGCCGGAGGGATGTGTGAAATAGTCGGGCGATTGCTCATGATCAAAACCCAGTTTTCCTTACGAATCGCAAAATTTCCATTAATAGTGTGATGAATGACAGGGTGGGAATATCCCTCCGACTCCTTTCCACGCCAGGCTTTAAGCAGGCTCTTGCTGTCTTCAGCGGTAGTGGAGTCAATGGATGCTCCTGTAAGTTCCGACAATGTTGCCGTCAGGTCTATCTGGCTGATCGGAGCATCGATTACTCTACCTTCGGAAAACAAAGGAGGGTAGGAAACGATAAAGGGCACACGGTGACCTCCTTCCAGCAGGTCTCTTTTCACACCTCTGTATGGCCCCATACTGCGGTGTTGATAATTCAGCACCCGATCATAGGCAAATCGTTCTGGTCCATTGTCACTGGTAAAAATCACCAGGGTTTTCCGGTCAATACCCATTTCCTTAAGTTTTTCGATGATCTGACCTACCATCCAGTCAGTTTGGACGACATAATCACCGTAAGGTCCCGCCATGGATTTACCTGTAAATGCTTCGGTGGGAATAATGGGCACATGTGGAGACGGAAGGGAAAAGTAGAGGAAGAACGGTTTCTTACGAGGTTGCTCTTCAATCCATTGTACGGCCCTCTCCGTAAGCCTGATGGGTGCCGTCATAAGATCATATTCATCGGATGCAGGACCGGGGCTGAGACCCCAGTTTCCTTCTAATGGTAACGCGTTAGACATCACCAGGTTATGTCCGGGTTTGGTGATGATTTTATCATTTTCGATCCAGGCGTAGGGTGGAAAGTTGATCACCCCATCTCCAAAATAATAATCAAAACCAGCTGTAAGAGGACCTTTGGTAATATTCTGATCCCAGTCAAAGTCATCAAAATTGAAATATTGGTCATCCTTCAGATAACTACGTTGCCATTCATTGATGGAATCATTTTGTCCGATTCCAGGCCTGAATGGCCACGTCATTCCCAGGTGCCATTTGCCAATACACGCGGTTGAATAGCCTACTTCACTCAACAGGGTCGCCAGGGTCTTTCTTCCATCCTCAATAACCGGATCTCCCCACGGTTGAACAATTCCCTTGCGTAAATGACCGCGCCAGTGATATCTTCCCGTCAAAATACTGTAACGACTTGGAGAACAGACACTTGAACAACTGTGAGCATTGGTGAAGCGAATTCCTGACATCGCCAGTGAATTCAGGTTAGGAGTAGGTATTTTGGACGAGTCGTTCATAACCTGGAGGTCTCCGTAACCCAGATCATCAGCATATATCAAAATGATATTTGGTTTCTGTATGTCAGAAGGACAGCGACTGGCTAGAACAGCCAGTAACAGTATGAGTGTGATCAAAAAACCTTTCCCCAGAGCCATTCAAGATTATTGAACAGCTTAAATATAAGGATAATTTATAATATATATCTTACTGAGTGAATTGCAGGATAGATTTCTTTTTAGCTACTCTCTTGCGTAATATTCTTCAATCTTATAGTCCATATATTGATCGGAATCCAGAAAACCGGTCATCTTGAATACATCATCTTCAACTGACCAGGAATAGGTATAAGAATTACCTACGGCCGAAAGGTCATCCAGAGATATAATGGTTTCAGTAAGATAATCGGGGGTCACTTCGTAGGTCCCGAAAGAAAAACTTACGATACCTCCTGTCTCGCGGTACCGGATAGCGTAGAAATAGGATGGGGTAAATAACTTAAACCCATATTGTCCATTGGGTAGAGGAACAGGTTGATCGATATCACCGTTTGCCCACTTGTCAAGCTTCCAGGAGCCTACCAACAGTCCGCTACTGGATACATTACTAAAGGGTTCCTCCATTCTTTGATACACTTCCTCCAGTGCTTCACCATCTGTTGCTCCACCTTTGATAACTCCAGTCTGGGTAAAGAGATCACCCTCGAAACTACAGGTGAAAGTCTGGGGGTAATTAACCAGGGTACTATCCCAGCTGTGATAATCTATATATTCAGTGAATTGATCCCCCAGTTGGATATAGGTACCGCCACCAGTACCCAACAGGGTGTTGGTCTCTTTGTGATACCTGATTACCACAAAACGGTTGCGGGTAAATATTTTTAGAGCTACGACATCAGATTCATTGGTAAATTCATCGGACTCCCCCTCTCCGGTATGAGCGAGTTTGGCAGCCATGAGCTGCCAGGTACCTTCCAAGGTGTTTTGAGATTGATCCTGGTTGTTTTGACTATTGGGTTGTGACAGTCCCACAGTGGCCTGGTCGTCACCAGAGCTGTTGCAACCGATCAGTATTATGGCTAATACGGTTACCGATAAAGAAATCTTAAGCATGACAGTATGGTTGATTCGTTTGTTATAAGATAAGATAATTCTGGCTTAGATGCCAGTTCTATCCTACACTGTACGAATCTGTCTTTTGGGCTCAACTTTACCGATTGAGTACAGCTTTAATCAACTCATTTTGATCAATCTTGCCTTTAAATCTGTCACCGTTATTTCGATCCTGATCTGACTTGCACCAAGACTTTAATAATTTTGAGTCCTGATTCCAACCCGTACCGTCATAAAAGCTAAGGCCTTTGTGATCCCTGACCTTGTACAAGGACTTCGTTCCATAACATGTGCCCAGGTATACGTGTTCAAGATTTTGGTCAGAGGCCCATCTGACTACTTTCCACATCATCCACTTACCCAGAGAATGACTTCGCATTAGCTCGGTATCAAAGAAACTAAACCAATAGTGTAGCATATTTTTTTTGATGCAGGCCAGAACATAACCAATGGTCTGATCAGCTTGCATAAACCGGAAAATATGACTTCCAATGGATTGTCTGATAATGTATTGCAGTCTTTCTTCCGGCATGCTGTCACCAATCCGTTTCCTGGCATATTCATGGGCAAATGGAAGGAATGCCGTGTCCTCCTTCAAAATGGCTTCTTTTTCCATGCACTGCATTGAAATGTTTAGTTCCGAGATCTTTCTGTCTACTCTTCGGTTTTCAGATGAATCAGCAAATCGGTCTAAGTCCACACGAAGGCTACGAGCCAGATAAAATACCTGGTATTCCAACGTAGTTGACCCGGAATAAGGCAGGAACCCTTGCGCATATATTTCAGGCAGTTCGGATTGATCTTCCATGACACAATAGATTCCATAGTTGAATGTATAGCTGTTGTATTCAGGTATACCTTCGGAAAAAAAGATTTTCATCAATAGTTCTTTTTGATGTACTTCAAGACAGTATTTATGTGGGGTTTGACACGGCTTGAACTACCCCGGTAATTAGCATGCATGAAACTAAATATAAGTACTTTGCCACTGTCACATTGGATATATCCACTCAAACAATGGATGTTGCTCAAAGTCCCCGACTTGGCATATATATAGGGTATTCCGTCATCAGACTGGTACCATTTGCTCAGTGTTCCTGACTGTCCTCCGGCAGGGAAGATATTCTTCAGGTGCTCAAATCCCTGCATGTTCAACAGGTCCAGCAAGATCTGAGTAATTGCGTTGGGACTGATGAGGTTGTATCGTGAAAGCCCGGATCCATCCCGCCAAATGATCTCGTCTCGGTAATCCCTAAAATGATTGTTCATCAGGTGATCTATGGCAAGCTGGATGTCAAGCGTATCAAATAACTTGCCTGCACACATCAAGAGAAGCTGCTCTGCAATGAAATTGTCACTGTATTTCATGAAGTAGCTAAAAACTGAATCAACCGGTATGCTGTATCGTTCCCTTAGGTCCTGTCTGACTGGACAGTGATCAGATAGCTTCACTGTTCTTCCGAGTTCGGTGCTCATCATATCACGGAAAACGTCCTTCCCTGTCTTATACGGAACCTGGTATTGCCGATTACTTGTGACATCCCTTTCCAGGGATATGTCAAATTGATTTTGAGATTCCAGACGTGAGATCCTGGTTGCGGCTTCGAGTCTTATATCAACCGGAAACGGATTGGGGAAATAGCTAAATCGTTTATGCGAGGAGTCCTTCTCAAACCAGACTACATTGCCATACATTGGCCAAAAAGATCTTTCGACCTGATAGTAGTAGGGATAGTCATCCCAGGCCCATCCTGCTCCGTATCGGGCACTTTCCCAATGGTCGGTACAAAAGACCAACTCGGTTTCCAGATTTTTGAGTTGTTGTAGGTTATAATCCTGCATGGAAAAAGCGGGGTGTAGTGTGGTAGGATCACCCATACCCCAGATATAAGTCGTGTCTGCAACAGAGAGAGATTTGAGATTGAGAAGTGAATCTTCCAGACATTGCATGGCGGCAAATAGAGTGAGGATCTTGGTGTTGGAAGCTGGTGTAAATAGCTTATCCTCATTGTATGAATAGACGGTATTGCCTGATTCGGGATCAAGAAGTTTGAATCCAACAAAGTGATTGAATAGTGGATTCGCTCCACTGAAATACACTTTAAGTGCACTGGATTGCAGACTTTTTGCAGACTTACAACCTGACACCAGAATCAGGATAAGCAATAGGGAGCCAATGGTCAGTCCTGAAGTGATTTTAGAAGTCATATGCCGGGATAAGGTGACAACCATGTCCAGGTGCATCGGGGTAGGAAACCTGTCCGTTGACAAATTTCACACCATCGGCGATGTCTCTCTTGATTAACATGGTACCATCGAGATCTACATAATCCACCAACGACATCAACTGAGCTGCTGCACTGATACCGATTGACGACTCAGTCATACAACCCAGCATGATCTTAAGATTCAGTTCGCGAGCGCGTTTGATCATATTCCTGGCGTTGGTAATTCCTCCGCATTTCATCAGTTTGATATTTATTCCATGGTATTTGCCATAACATTTTTCGACATCTGCTGGTCCCTGACAGCTTTCATCGGCAATAATGGGAATTCCCGTCGCATCAAAAATGTCAGACAACTGCTGGTCATCATGGGCCGGTAGCGGTTGCTCAATAAATTCTACACCAAGATCGTGCAATGCTGGTATATTCACTTTGGCTTCTTCAAGACTCCAGCCACCATTGGCATCTATTCGAATCATGGAGTCTGTGGACTCCGCGATGGCCTGAATGATGTCAACATCCTTTGGGTAGCCTAGTTTGATTTTGTATATCGGCCAGGGTTGCTTCCTGATTTTTGATACCATTTCATGAATGTCACCCAGACCAATAGTAAAAGAAGTTTTCGGCAGACTTGATTGGTCAGAGATTTCTGCTCCGATGTATCTCCTGGTACTGATACCATTCTTTTTTGCAAAGAGATCATAGGCGGCACAGTCAAAAGCGGAACACAGGAAGGGTTCGTGTCCCAAAATTGGTTGAAGCTCCTGGTGGTACTCTTCGGGGGAGGGGAGATCAAGACTGCAAAGCCTTTCGTAGTTTGTACTGATTAGTTTTGTTAACCTTTCAAGATCAATATCATAATAACTGATCTCAGTCACTTCACCCAACCCATAGTGCTGTCCGTCCTGAAGTTTTATAACCAGAGCATTTCTATGAGTAAAAGTCCCTTTTGAAATGGTGAATGGACTTGCAAGTTCAAGCCTGTAGATTTTCCACGATACTTTCATCTTTTAAAGCAGGGTAGGTTCTTCAATGGTTAGTTTTGGTCCGTCAGTATCGAATGAGCATTGGACACCCATGGGTAAGGTGCATTGTTCATCAATATGCCCGAAGGTAAAACCATAGTAGACTGGTACAGTCCAGGCTTCAAATGTACGCATCAGGGTTTCTTTCAAAGAAAGAGATAAACTGTCCTCTGAAGCT
>JAUILF010000206.1 GCA_030433135.1 Bacteroidia bacterium
AATTGTGTTACGTAACCAAACATTTCGGCCAAAGGCACATCCGCCTTAATTACCACGGCATTGGATTTGATGTCCTGTCCCTTGATCAAACCTCTTCTTCGGTTCAGATCACCAATGACGGCTCCGGTATACTCCTCGGGACTTGTTACTTCCAGCTTCATCATGGGCTCCAGCAAAACCGGATCAGTCTTGGGAGCTGCCGTGCGAAATCCTTCCTTTGCACAAAGTTCAAAAGCCACTGGCTTGGAGTCAACTGTATGAGTCGATCCGTCGTACACCCTGACTTTCATACTATCAATGGTGTAGCCTGCCAGAATACCATTTTCCATCATGGCCTCAAAACCCTTCTGGATAGAAGGCATATATTCTTTGGGAATAGATCCTCCCACGATGTTATTGACAAACTGTAATTTTTTACGGCCAGACTTGAACTCGTCAGACTCGAGAAACTCTTCATCAGCTGGTCCGAGCTCAAATTCCATATCGGCAAAGAGACCAGAACCACCAGTTTGCTTTTTCAAACGTTCCCGGTGCGAAACTGTATTCTGCAAGGCTTCTTTGTAGTTAACCTGGGGAGCTCCCTGGTTACACTCAACCTTAAATTCACGCTTCAATCGGTCGATGATGATTTCCAGGTGTAACTCACCCATACCACTAATCACCGTCTGATTAGTTTCCTCATCATACCTCACACGAAAAGTAGGATCCTCCTCCGACAATTTGGCCAGGGCCATACCCAGTTTTTCGAGATCTTTTTGAGTCTTTGGTTCAACAGCCAAACCAATTACCGGCTCAGGAAACGTCATACTTTCCAGTACGATTGGACTATCCAGGTCACATAGGGTGTCACCGGTCTTGATATCCTTGAACCCGACGGCCGCAGCAATATCACCGGCCTGCACCTTATCAACAGCGTTTTGCTTATTACTGTGCATCTGATAAAGCCGTGAAATACGTTCTTTCTTGCCGGATCGCGTATTCAAAACATATGAGCCTGCTTCCAGCGTCCCTGAATAAACCCGAAAGAAAGCCAGTCTACCTACATAAGGATCAGTGGCAATCTTGAAAGCCAGGGCTGCAAATGGTTCATTGGGATCGGGCTTTCTGGTGAGTATTTTTTCTTCATCATCCGGCTCTGTACCCTCGACAGCATCTACATCAAGTGGTGAAGGCAGATAGGCACATACCGCATCCAATACGGCTTGAACACCTTTGTTCTTGAAAGCCGAACCACACATCATAGGAATAATGCTCATATCTACGACTGCAGCACGAATGGCATTCCTGATTTCTTCCGGAGTAATAGAATCCGGATCCTCAAAGAACTTTTCAAGGATACCTTCATCATACTCTGCCACGGATTCCAATAGCTTCTCACGATACTCAGTAACAGTATCTTTCAGATCTTCAGGAATATCCACGACCTCGAAGGTCATACCCATATCGGTATCGTTCCAGATCCTTGCCTCGTTTGTAATCAAATCAACAACACCACGGAAATTCTCTTCGGCACCAATAGGAACCTGAAGGGGTACCGGATTAGCACCCAACATTTCTTTCACCTGACTTACAACTTCGAAAAAGTTTGCACCGGAACGATCCATCTTATTGACAAATCCGATTCTGGGAACCTTGTAACGATCTGCCTGCCGCCATACTGTTTCTGATTGAGGCTCTACCCCACTTACTGCACAGAATAAGGCAACTACACCATCAAGCACCCGCAAAGAACGTTCTACCTCAACCGTAAAATCAACGTGTCCAGGAGTGTCTATAATATTAATAGCATAAGCCTGATCCTTCCAGTTCCAACTGGTCTTGGTAGCGGCAGATGTGATCGTAATACCACGCTCCTGCTCCTGCTCCATCCAGTCCATAGTGGCGGCACCATCATGCACCTCACCGATCTTATGGCTCATACCTGTATAGTAGAGAATGCGCTCAGTCGTGGTAGTCTTACCAGCATCGATGTGAGCTGCAATTCCAATATTCCTAGTGTGCTTTAAGTCTGCCATGATAATTTCTAAGGTTCCCTGTTTGTTTATTAATTCCTAGGTTCTGAAATGAGCAAAGGCACGGTTAGCCTCAGCCATTCTGTGGGTATCTTCCTTTCGTTTAACCGCAGCACCTTCATTTTTGCTTGCTGCTATGAGTTCGGCTGCAAGTTTTTCAGCCATTCCTTTTCCATTTCTCTGTCGTGCAAATCGAATCAGCCATTTCATTCCAATGGATAACTTTCTGTTACCTGGAATCTCGGTAGGAATCTGGAAAGTGGCTCCACCTATCCTCCGACTTCGAACCTCAACTTGTGGAGTAGCATTATTCAATGCCGACCTCCATATTTCGTGAGGATTTTCCCCGGTACGCTCCTTGATAATATCCATCGAATCGTAAAAAATCCTGTAGGCAAGACTCTTCTTACCCTGCAACATCAGGTTATTTACAAATCTCGTGACCATCTGATCGCCGAAACGGGGATCCGGAGTAATGATTCTTAACTTTGGTTTGCGCTTCCTCATAATGAATGAATGATCCTATGCTTTTATTTTGGCTTCTTGGTACCGTACTTACTTCTACTCTGCAACCGATCATTTACACCGGCTGTATCCAATGCTCCCCGAACAATAGTATATCTAACTCCGGGAAGATCCTTAACCCTGCCTCCTCTCAACAATACGATGGAGTGCTCTTGCAGGTTATGTCCTTCTCCCGGTATATAGGCAATCACCTCAATTCCGTTGGTTAAACGAACCTTTGCTACTTTCCGCAAAGCTGAATTCGGTTTCTTGGGAGTAGTCGTATACACCCTGGTGCATACCCCTCTTTTTTGAGGACTTCCCTCCAGCGCTCTGGTCTTACTCTTGGTAATAATGCGCTTCCTACCTTTTCTTACCAACTGATTAATCGTAGGCATATCTGATTTTTAACTATTATTGGGTCTTCTTAACCACCAGAAATGGCGAAAATCAGACCCCTTTCTCAAAAAGCGAGGGCAAAGATAGGTTTAATTTCCTGCTTTTCAAACATGGAATCATTAATTTTCAAAGTCTTGACACGCCTTTAACAGTAGACTATCTTATCTATTTCTATGAGTGAATCTACTCTGAACAATATATTGATCCGTGAGGCCACGAAAGATGATCTCTCACAAGTCTTCCAATTGGTCAAAGAACTGGCCCTTTACGAAAAAGCCCCTAAAGAGGTAACCGCGACTCTATTGGATTACGAGGAAGCTTTTGCGGATGACATATTTCAAGCTCTGGTAGCAACACATGATGACAAAGTGGTCGGTATCGCTGTCTTTTATATGACCTGGTCAACCTGGAAAGGTCGTATGTTATATCTGGAGGACTTTGTGGTCAGAAAGCAGTTCCGAAAATTCGGGATAGGACAAAAGTTGTTTGATGCCTTTATCGATCGGGCCCGGGAATTAAAGTGCAGTCTGGTCAAATGGCAAGTCCTGGATTGGAATGAACCCGCCATTGCCTTCTATGAGAAGAACCATGCTACCATCGAAAAAGAATGGTGGAACGGCAAGATTGTCTTTTCCAAATAATAGTCCTGTCGTTTTCTTACAGGATGTGAGTTGTCTGTTTCTGTCTCCTATCAGTTTCTAATTATAGCAAACATCCGGTTGAGGCCCGATAAACAGGTGAAGACTTGATCAAATAGGAGAACCAGAATGTATACTGGTGATCATCTTAACCGATAATCAATGGGCAACTTCTCAAATCGGATGTTAACCGTATGTGGTTCCGGTTTGTACAAAGTGGGTGCCGGTCACACATATTTGATAATTCCCACACACACATGAACATTAACTGGTACGGTTTAGAAGAAATTTAAGGAGTTGCACCAGGTAAGTCTTGCGCTCATCATCTACATCAATGGCATCAATTAACTCCACACCCTGTAAAACATATCTCTCTTTCAGGGCCTGGCAGTGCCTCTCCACCCCAAGCGACTGATAAATCATAGTCACCTGCCGAACCAGATCATCCGGAGCAATATTTTCCTGATTGTAGAGTGCTCTCAACTCTGCTTCCTGTCTGGGACCGGACAATTCAAGGGCTTTAAGCCATACTATGGTTTGTTTCCGTTGAATAATATCACCGCCCAATTGTTTACCTGTGGATGTCTTCTGTCCAAAGACGTCCAGAAGGTCGTCCTGTATCTGAAATGCCAAACCCATAGCAACCCCGCAATGCCAAAGGTTTTCCTGCATTGGCACCGAACAACCTGCCCTGATACCTCCAATGGCCATGGAAGCCCCAAGCAAAACCGCTGTCTTTAGCTCGATCATCTTCAGGTAATCCTGTTGCAGTACTCCGGTACTTCTCTCAAAATCCATGTCATACTGTTGACCTTCACATATCTTGAGGGCCGCATCCGTAAACACTTGTAGAGTCCGGCCAAGGGTTTCGGGGCCGAGTCCCCTGGTCAATAACCTGTATGCCATGATTAACATGGCATCCCCAGAGAGGATGGCATGATTCAAATTGTACTTCTGATGCACGGTAGCCTGACCTCGGCGCAGAGGTGCCTGGTCCATGATGTCATCATGCACTAAAGTGAAGTTGTGAAACATTTCGATTGAGGCCGCCTGGGGATAGATCTTTTCTACGGTATCATCAAAGAGGTAGTAGGTTAAAATACTCAGCAAGGGTCTAACCCGCTTTCCCTCCAGAGACAGGACGTAGTTAACCGGTGCATAAAGGTTCTCAGGCTCCCTAACTGCACACTCCCTCTGCAGGAACTTTTCAAATGGCTCCAGAAAATCGTTAAACTTGTCTTTCATGATTTCGGGAGCCAAGATAAAAGTTTAGACAGTGATAAGAAAGGAGATCGTAAGTGGCCAATACGACCAGTGGAGTATCATCCCTGAGGTTTCAGTGCAACCCACAAATATCAACCATTGAGAATTGGATCAGTGGAGTCAGGATCATTAACCCGGGTGATCGGTATGAATTTCAGTGAAATGGAATTGACACAATGTCGCAAGTTTTTTGGTGTAAGGTACTCGCCCTTAAATACATGGCCAAGGTGACCATCACAGTTGGCGCACAGGATTTCAACGCGGCGACCATCGGCATCGGGAAGTCGCTTTACCGCTCCCTCAATCTCATCATCAAAACTTGGCCAGCCACAATGTGATATAAACTTGTGTTCAGAAAGATACAGAGGCGTGTCACATCTTTTGCAGACGTAAACTCCTTCAGCATTGTGCTCGTTGAGTTTTCCTGTAAAAGGTCTTTCGGTACCCTTATCCTGAATAACTCTTTTTTCTGTATCCGTCAGCTCATTATACATCGGCCCGCATTTTTAGCTTATGAACGAAATTCTTCCTGAACTTTGCCATTTTAGGAGATATGACTGATCTGCAGTAACCCTGGTTGGGGTTAAGACGATAGTAATCCTGATGATAATCTTCGGCTGGATAGAAAGTGTCGGCAGGAGTAATTTCGGTTACAATGGGATCATCCCAGAGTTCCTTAGCTATATCTGACATCGACTGCAGGGCCATCTTCTTCTGCTCCAGTGTGTGATAGAAGATGACGGAGCGATACTGAGTACCGACATCATTCCCCTGTCGATTAAGGGTAGTTGGATCATGTGTACTCCAAAAGACATTCAATAAGTCCGTATAACTAATCTGATCTGGGAAATAGCTGACCTGAATGACTTCGGCATGTCCGGTTGTACCTGAGCAAACTTCACGGTAAGTCGGGTTTTTGGTCTTTCCTCCCATATAACCGCTTACAGCCGTTTTCACTCCCTTCAACTCGCGAAACATGGCTTCGGTGCACCAAAAGCACCCAGATCCGAATGTAGCTACCTCAACATTAGTGTCCATAAGCTCAGTTATTTTTCTCGATCAAAATTCATCAGGATCAATCTGGCTGCATCATTGTTTACCTCAGGCACTAGTAGATCAATCTCTCCAATGGAAACATATGCAGTATCCTGCTTGTTCATTTCAACTACGGGTATCTCGTAATCATTTAAAAGACCTTTAATGATGGCAATTTCCATGGCATCGGTCGATGAGTAAATTTTGGTCCAATTCACATTGTCCTCCTGCATAAAATGAAATTTTCCAATCGTAGCTGTAAATTAGTAAATGGCTTGCAAACTCAAATTCAGATCTGTCTTTTTTTGTTTGACAGAAGAAGATGTGAAATCAATGATACCCTTTCATTGACAAAGCCTGGCACTTGACCTGACTGAAAGATTCCTTACCTCTTTTTTACGATCAGAGGATTAGTTGCCCTCAGCTACAGTCAGCTTCTTGGCAATAAAGATAGATACTATACAGAGTGCTATGGAGAGATATCCCACAATATCATAATTCTCAAGCCTGTCTCCCTCTCCAAAAACTACGATACTTCCACTGAGAAAGGTAGCCAGTCCCACTGACAACTGTTGAAGTGCTGACTTCATACTCATAAAGCTACCCCGGTTGCTGGGCCCTACGGCTGCTGTGATCATTGTTTGTGGCGCAATCATGCGGCCGCTTCCAAAAACAAAAAACAAACTAGTAGCACATAACCCAAGCAAGACTCCGGTGGATCCCATATTTGTGATCCAAAGTACAGGGACAAAGGAAAGAACCAGTACCACCATGAAAGTTGGCAGGGGCCGGTATCTATCAGTCAGCTTTCCTATTAATGGTGCTGTAAACACCGTTAAGATCCCGCCACAAAAGTATATCCAGGTGATCTGACTCTGGAGAAACCCAACATTTCTCACCATATAAGGTGCGATGAAGGGAATAATGATAAAGTGACCAAGCACCAATATCATGCCCAAAGCCAATGCATTGATCTGATTTTGGTCACTGAGCATGTTCTTCAGGACCTGCAGGGGTTTTTCCTGCACATATCCGGACAAGTGGCCCTGCATTACAGGAAATTTGAAAACAATTCCCATCAGCAGGAAAGTTCCCATACCCCCGATAAACAAGAAGGGAGTATTCCAGTTAAAAGTTTCAGCAAGGAACAGTCCCAATGGAACTCCCAGAGCAGCAGCAGCCGAAAAACCAGCCATAATGATGCCTATTGCCTTTCCACGCCTTTCATAGGCAAAGAGATCACTCACCACAGATAACACCAATGCTCCCATCAAACCGCCAAAAAGGCCCGTGACAAATCTGACAATGAGAAGAAAAAGATAGTTAGGTGCTATGCCACAGAGAAAAGTGCCAAATACAAACCCGGAATACGAGAAGATCAGTGCAGCTTTTCGATCAAAACGATCGATAAAGAAAGTTGCTGTAAAACTGGAAAGAAAAGCGGCAAAAGCATAAGCCGAAACTATATAAGAAAACTGAGCAGGATTGATGCCAAATATTCTCATGAAGATATCTCCAAGCGGCATCATAATCATGGCATCCATGATGTGTGTAAAATTGAGACAAGCCAGGGTGTAGACGACGAATCGTTCGGTTGAAGACATCCCTCCTAAACACCTCTACAGCCATATGGTTGAATTAGATCAAATATTCCCGCACTTTTTTTGTAGGTGATCACAACATAAGAACGAACCTTGCCTCAGACCATGATTTTTTTTATAATTTGTTGAAAGCTTAGGCTTATGCGCCAAATTTTAGGACTGGGCCGTGAAGCTTCATTAAACTATGACAAACCTATACCCTGTTTCGAAGGTGGTAAGTGCGGTGATGATCTTGTTGATCATGACCCTTACGGTATGTATGCAGGTAAGTGGCAAGATCTGTTCCTCAGAAGTGATGTTGTTTGAAGAACCCAGTATCAACCTTACGCTGATAGAAGAAATTGTAGAAGAAAAGCAAAATGTATCCGCCAGGAGTCCAAAGATTTACATTCCGCTGGACGCCTCTGATCGTGGGTTATTCATACCCATAAATTCCATACAGAGGTTTTGTGCAGAGCCCGGCCATCCTCCCCCTAAAATGTATGCTTGACAAATATCAACTCTGTTGACGGGTAGTCAACCCTTCATCCTGCTATATGATGTGGCAAGATGATGTTTGTAAACACATTTTAGCATACAAATTTTCAAGAATGACAACTAATTCTACGGAATCTGTAAAATCCAATGCAGGTTTCTTTGCACATTTCAAGGGAGATCTTTTCGGTGGATTGACTGCCGGGATTGTGGCCCTCCCGCTGGCCCTTGCTTTCGGAGTTCAATCCGGGATGGGTGCTCCGGCGGGTTTATATGGTGCCATTTTCATCGCCTTTTTTGCCTCACTTTTTGGGGGCACGAATACCCAGATCAGCGGACCCACAGCACCGATGACTGCTGTGAGTATGGTGATTGTGGCGAGTTTTCTACAAATGCATGATGGCAACCTGGCAGAAGCCACACCTTACATACTAATTGTATTTCTAATGGCGGGATTATTTCAGATCCTTTTTGCCTTTCTCAAGCTAGGCAGCCTTATTGAGTATATACCCTATCCTGTCGTGTCAGGTTTCATGACGGGCATCGGCGTTATTATACTCATCACCCAGATTCTTCCACTGCTCGGGTACAATCCCGCTGAGGATAAGGTTATGATTGAGGAGTTTAAGCCGCAAGCCGAAGAAATCCTACTGGAAAAAATTCTGCAGGAGGAAGCTGACGAGGGACTGTTGGTATTGGAAGACTTCCGGGAGACTGTCCGCAGAGCAGAATTAACCACACCAGAAGAAATTACAACAGAATCCAAAACCCTGGTATCCAAGGATTCAGGAGGTGTTATTGGATCCTTAAAGTACCTCGATGAAGGATTGCGAAATATCAGATGGCTCGAGTTCATTCTGGCGCTGGTAACTATTGGAATCATTTACGGCTTTAAATACATCACCAAGGCAGTTCCAAGTACTCTTGTGGCTTTACTAGTGGTAACCATTGTAGTAGCCTTTAGCAATATGGATGCCCTGTTGATTGGAAATATCCCTACCGGATTCCCGGAACTTCATCTTGACATCTTCTCCCATTTGAGTGTGGGAGCTGTGAGCCCATATGTCTTTACTGCCTTATCCCTGGCTCTGCTGGGGGCCATTGATTCATTGTTAACATCTGTCGTGGCAGACAATCTTACCAAAACGAAACACAACAGTAACAAGGAACTCTTTGGTCAGGGTATTGGAAATAGTATCGCGGCCATGTTTGGTGGTCTACCGGGAGCCGGTGCCACCATCCGTACCGTGGTCAATATTGACTCGGGTGGAAAGACCAAACTTTCGGGCATGATCGCCCGTCTCTTGTTGCTTATTATCCTTCTGATATTGGGGCCCTATGCGGAACAGATACCAAAGGCGGTACTCGCCGGAATACTGATCACGGTCGGATTTGGAGTGATGGATTACAAGGGATTGAGAGCCCTGAAGAGTATGCCTCGCACAGACGCGGTAGTGCTTCTGGTGGTGTTGATTCTGACCGTCTTCTGGGACCTTATCTTTGCCGTAGGAATCGGTATGATCATTTCCACCTTCATGTTTATGAAAAAGATGTCGGATGTGACAGCTGCCGGGTCACAGGTTCGCCCCATTAAAGAGACTCCCTGGAGTGACGAAAAGAATCTTCCCGAATATTTAAAAGAAGAAGTCTTTATCAAACACTTAACTGGTCCGTTATTTTTTGGATTTACCAGTGAATTCCAGCAACTGGCCAATCAAATACCTAAAACTGCTACCTGCGTTGTCATCCGGATGGACCAGGTGCCCTATGTGGATACATCGGGGCTCAATGCCATAGAAGACATCATCATCGATCTGGTGGCCAATGACATTCAGGTCATAGTGGTTGGATTGCAGGAACAACCAAGGTATCTACTGGACAGGGTTAATCTCATCCCAAATCTCATCCCAGAGGAGCTCATCTTCGATGAAATGGGACCATGCATCGAGTGGGTCAGGGAAAATGTGAAGGATGTAGCATAGTCCCTAACTCCCACAAAGGAAAAGAAAAAGGCTATTTGCATGGATTGTGCAAATAGCCTTTTCCAATTAGCTTGCCTGATACCTAATGAATCATCACCTTCAATGTCTTGTAATGGTCATTAGAGACAACTGTTAGAAAATATACTCCCTGGGACAGATGTCCAACCTTCCAGTCCAGTTTTATTTCACCCTTCGCAGAAAGGTAACTTTGAGTCTGGATCAACTGTCCATTTACATCTCGAAGAATAACCCTCAAATCCGATCTTCCTCCAAGATGTATCCTCCCATTGAGTGAATGAGAGACAGGATTCACAACTGTGATGTCAAGTTGACTGCCAGATACAGGACCATTTCGGGAGTAGTATGAACCAACTCCAACAGATGCTTCAGATCTACTAACAGTGATATAGTTTTCAGACAACTGATAACATTGATCACTGAGTTCGGTTGACCCGGCATCATCACCTGCTTCAGCAGTTACACTGCCCGTATATGCTAAACCCCATACCCGGCAAACACCAGGACCAGCTCCCTCAAAATCCTGAGAATCAGCCTGAGGCAAAGCCAGAATAATATTGCTTTCATCGGTAATGACAAAAGTGTAATTCCCGACAGTGTTCATAGCTTCGAAACGAACTACATCTGGATACCCATCTCCGGAGATCACATCAACTGATGTTTTATTATCGGTCGTAACCACCGTACCCCCATTGATCTTATCGCGAATGACCTCAATATAGTTTCGAGATAGATCATAACAATCACTTGTCAATCCAGGATATTTTCGATCACCAATCTTATCGCCAACTTTTGCAATGATTTTACCAGTATAGGATAATCCCCATACCCAACAAATACCAGGAGGT
>JAUILF010000571.1 GCA_030433135.1 Bacteroidia bacterium
ATGATACCTTTTTTGGTTCTGGCACGTCCAGGTTAGGATTTTGAATGAAAACATTATCATCTTTTGGCATGTTTAATGCATACATTTATCCCAAGGAGAAGATGTGAAATAGTGGCAGAAGTGGTAAAATTTTAGGATCTTATGTACGTTAGCAAAAGTGCCTATGTCCCTCCAATCATTCAAGAGATACTTACAGTTTGAAAAGCGATATTCCGAACATACCATTACCTCCTATGAAAGCGACCTGAAACAGGCATTTGCATACCTCGCTCACACCTTTGAAATCCAGGGTCCTGAGTTGATAGAACCTGAGCATTTGCGTTCATGGGTAGTTGACCTGATCAGCAAACAAAGGTCTGCCAGGACTGTTAATCGAAAGATTTCCTCACTTCGGATGTATTTCAGGCATTTGATAAGGTCAGGAACGATTGTAAAGGATCCCACGATCAGATTGAGGTCGCTCAAACTTTCGAAACGGTTGCCCCGGCATCTGCAAAGGAAGGAAGTTGCTGCGATTTCCCAGGATCCGGGTGAGTTTACTGACCATAAATCTCTACGCAATCATTTTATCATCAAAACTTTTTATGCTACCGGTATCCGGCGTGCAGAACTCATAAGTTTGAGGGTAAAGGATATTGATTGGGATAAGGGCTGTTTGTTGGTACGGGGTAAGGGAAATAAAGAGCGGTTGGTGCCCATTAGTGAAAATTTCGCTACTGAATTAAAAGCATATTTGAAGAAGCGGGAGCAGTATTTTCCTCGTGCTGAACCATTGTTTGTAACAGATCAGGGAAAGATACTTTATCCCAAACTCATATATAATATTGTACGGAATTATTTATCTGCTGTTTCCACAGTAGATCAGAAAGGACCTCACACATTGCGGCATACATTTGCTACCCACCTCCTCGATGAGGGGGCTGACTTGCAAGTGATAAAGGAACTGCTGGGCCACAGCAATCTGGCCGCAACCCAGGTATACACGCATAACAGTGCAGAAAAATTGAAGAAGGCATACGCTCTGGCTCATCCCAAAGCCAAAGCCTGAAAAGTTGGACTGTACTTATTTATATAACTCATAAAACATGAAAGAAAATGAATAAACGGATTGAAGCGATTCATTTTAGTGCTGATCAGAAGCTGATTGAATTTATTGAGAAGAAGTTGGACAAGTTGGATCAGTTCTATGACCGGATCATCGATTGTCATGTCATGTTAAAACTGGAGAATACAGGACAAGTGAAAGATAAAATTGCTGAAGTCAAACTAGCCGTTCCCGGTGATCTGCTGGTGGCAAAGACCACCAATAAGACTTTTGAGGCAGCCATGGATGAACTTACCGATATCATGAAGAGACAGATCATTCGATTTAAGGAAAGGACAAGATCATATAGTTAGGTGGAGATGACTCCGGCTCTTTTCTAAGAGATTGGAGCCTTCCAAATCGACTGCTATCATTGAATTGTGATGGGGTGTCAAATTCGCAATTTCGATTTTCATTTTTCGTAAAAAGTAATATCTTTGCAATCGCTTTGAGAAAAAGTTCTTGAGGTACGGGTTGTAGAATGCTGGATTTAAAGCCTTCTTTCCCGAGATATTTCAACTTTATGCGCTAGAAATCAGTCAATTATATATATGGCATTGTGGAGGCGCCGGAAGAAAGGTTGAGATATGCAGATTGACTGACAAAGAGTGGCGAGATAAGTTTTTGCTGCATGATGCAGAAAAATTATTCCAAACTTATTGAAGACCTCGGAATATATTGGAAAGATGCCGATGTAGCTCAGCTGGCAGAGCCGCTGATTTGTAATCAGCTGGTCGGGGGTTCGAGTCCCTCCATCGGCTCTCTCTTGCATATGTCAGTACATGGATTGAATGATTGAAATAAGAAGGGGGCGCGCCGGAGTTGGAGAGCCGGGGCAGACTGTAAATCTGTTGTCTACGACTGAATAGGTTCGAATCCTATCGCCCCCACAGATTGGATACTTAAGTATTCAATTA
>JAUILF010000207.1 GCA_030433135.1 Bacteroidia bacterium
GAATCGAAACGAATACAACAACACCCTGCGTGATCTCCTTGGCGTGGATCTGCGGCCTGCGGATAACTTTCCTGAAGACGATTCCGGCTACGGATTCGATAACGTGGGTGACGTCCTCAGTCTCTCCCCCGCCCTTCTCGAACGCTACCTCAAGGCCAGCGGAGAAGTTCTTGATAAAGTCATCGTCACCGAAATCCCCTCACCCGCCACGAAACGCTGGGGAGGCGGCCAGTACACGAAACGCAAAGGCGGTCCGGACACCAGCTCCGGCTCCATGTCCCAGAACCATGAGTACTATGGCATCCTCCGGCACCATGGTCAAGGTGCTCACAGATCCTATATTATCACTAATCAATACGTGATCTTCCTTTGTTTCCATGTCTTTTTCTACAAATATAAGGTCATTGCACCGGCCCATCAGGTATGCTATGCTTCCATGCTCTCACCATTTCCCTTTTTCCCGGTGGTCCAGGTAGATTTTCAACAACGAAGTCCAGCTCTTTTAAAGCTCGTTGAAAGGCACCCTGGGCGCAGTAGGTAACTAGCATTCCTGATACTTTTAATGACTGTGCTACTTTCGAAAGGAACGGTTCCTGCCAATACTCCGGCTGATAGACAGGACCAAAAACATCGAAGTAGACCAGGTCAAAAGCTTCGGTAGTATTCAGCTGGTCAAAGTCGGATTTCACTTTCTTAAAGGTAAAATTGGCAGTCAAGGAATGGTCCGTATTCCACTCTTTGGTGTGCAGGACTGTGAAGTCTTCGGTTAGGTATTGGTTGTAATTGAGCTGCCCGGCTTCCGTGACTGACAGAGGAAATTTCTCCATTCCTGAATAGTGTAGCGACAACTGAGGATGATCAAGAGCAAACATCCACGTCAGGGCAGCATTGAGACCTGTACCAAAACCAAGTTCAAGAATATGGATATCAGATTGAAATTCAGCGATTTTTTCCAGTCCCTGCTCCAGAAAAACATATCTGCTCTCCTGGACCGCACCATGCCGGGAATGGTATGAATCCCCGATCTTTTCATTGAACAGGGTATGTGAACCATCCTTGGTAGTAACTAAGCGAATCTTTCTTCCGGTTGATCGATATCCAAAAATAAGCACATGGCTTCAGAAAATCACATACAAGTTACCCGATGCCATTTTTTGCACATTCCTGTTGTTTTCAAAAACACTGTATTTAAGAACATACAGGTAGGCAGAAGATCCAACGTACTGACCGCCCATCAACCCATTCCAGCTTTCTTGTGGTTGGTCCGAATGAAAAACCCGTGCTCCCCAGCGATTGAAAATATGTAGTTCATAATCGATAAACGGACATTCACATTGTGGAAGAAAGGTGTCATTTACTCCGTCTTCATTCAGCGTGATGGCATTAGGAATGTAAATATTACAAGTGTCGCAAGGCCTGACGGTAATTTGACCTTCTATACTGTCGCAGAGGGAAAGCACCTGGTATCCATATTCTCCAGGTTCGTCTATTATCCTCTGGCTGGTCATATATCCATCGCTCCAGGAAAAGTCTGTGATGTCAAAAACACCCACCGGATCAATCACCATGGCTTCTCCTTCGCACAGGAAAGTATCTGCAGGTAGAAAAAATTCAACAGGCTCGTGAAAATTCACCCTTATGCTAGTCTCAACTTCACTACAGTTGTTACTTAGGCTTAGAGTGTATTCACCTGATTTATTTACGGGCTGTTTTCGATCGGGCCATCCGCTGGCCCAGGCATACTCAATCCCCTGTTCAATTTCGCCGGGATCCAGCAGTATCGTTTCACCGGGACAAAGCACTGTGTCAGCACCCAGGTCGATTGCCGGAATTTCCGGATGGGAGAGGACCATGACAGTATCGGTTAAGGACCCACAAACCCCTTCAATTGCAAGGGTATATGGGCCGGGTTCATCAAAGTATGCAGTCCTGGTTGTGGTACCATCCGACCAGAAGTAAGAGGATGCTCGAATGAGCGAACTGATCTCGATTCCCGAATTTGGGCAAAAAAAGGATGAATCGGGTAGGAGTTTCGCATTGAGACCGTCGGTTTTCACTTCAAACTCTATGGAGGCAGGCTCAATCTGATTGCCACAAAGATCTGTCATAGCCCTTTGATCATCACCGTTAACTTTAACCTGGAGCATAAAATCGCCAATCGTATCGATAGGTTCATCCAGTACAATATTTGCTATTTGTGTTGCTCCATTCGCGTCGCAGGACAATTTTGAAAGTTGTAAATCGATATTACTTCCATCCGGTTTCAAAACTTCGAAATGAGCTGATGTGATGCTTTCACATCTAATTGGCTCATTAAATGTCACCTGCAGATTTTGATCACCACATTGGGTAGGAAGCAATGTATTCTCGATCACAGGTGACTGCACGTCGTATACTCCCATGGAATCGTGTGTTAACCTGAAACGTACAGAATTTCCCCATCCACTTGTCAGATTGTTTACCATAATTACATAAGAGTGACCAGCCTCCGCATCAATCAGTGCATTGAAATTAGTGCTCGAATCCGTGCATTCCGGTCCCTGAGTATGAAATTCTGATTCGCCGGTCGGTCCGGTCGTGTTGCCACTTCCTAAACAATCTTGCAATGTTATCGAATTACAGCTAATGATCGGAGCCTGACCATTGATGATGTCACTACACTGGTGCATAGTAAGGTCCCATACTGCATAGTCAACAGCGTCGGATGCAAGAGTCGAATGGGCGGTAAAACCAACCGGGCCGTCCCTGTCCGCAGAAAAGGAATACCAGGTTGAATTGATCTCCGGCCCTACACAATAGAAACTATCGGAAAGCTCCTGTATATCTCCAAACCCAAAGTGGTCACCATAGTTAGTTCCTTTGACGATGGAAGAAGTAATGTCACAGATTTTAATAGCTCCCAGGCAGTCCTTGGAACTCTGAGCATTTGACATCGTGCAACACAGAAGTAAAATCACCCAGACCGGAAAGATGAGTGCTAGCCCGTGTGTCATTTTAGATAAGTATGCCGGCATTATCTGGTAATCTCTAACCTTTCCTAAGTTAGATAATGATTCCAGAAGAGGTTTGTTGGACTGTAAGGGGTTCGCTACCAGCGTACCCCTTTTCAGAAGTTTGAGGCTATTGCATCTGTTTGTGAGAACTCAAATGGGAGAGATGCCCGGGGTCAATATCAAAATGAGAAGCGTGGTAAATACATTTGCCTTCATTGAGTATCAGAACTTGAGGAGATTCATGCTGTACTCCATATCTGCTTACAACCTCATCACTCAAGGCTCGATTTGCGAATATATCCAGAAAATACGGCTTGTATCTAAGAGCTGCTGTTACCCATTGGTTTTCAAGTCTCATCTTACTGATAGAGCTTACATTGCAACGGGTACTATGCTTAAAAATAAGTACGGGGTGTTTGAAAGACTCCTGCTCCAGACTTTCCAGTTGAGCAGAAGTGGTTAACGGATTCCATTCCAGCATTGAGTCACTTAACGTTTGTTAATGACGTTTTTAACCACTGGAATAGCAATTTGTTCAACAGAAAAATCGCTGGGACATCCAATGCCCCTGTTGCAAGAAGAAAGGGACATAACTACAGCAGCAATTGCCACAGCCGTAACTATCATTCTCCTGATCCCTTTAATTTTCATAATATTTTTTTGTTTTATTTGCCCGATAAATCACACGATTCTGAAACGTTAACATTTACAAATTTAGTGTTTATCAGCTCAGGACCGTACTTTGTTTCAACTTTTTCTCTTATATGAGAATCCATTTGATCGCGATAGGAGGTGCTATCATGCACAATCTGGCCATAAGCTTGCAAAAAGCGGGCCATAGTGTTTCGGGTTCTGATGATGAGATCTATGACCCTGCACGATCAAGTTTGGCCAAGAATCACCTATTGCCTGAGGCCATGGGCTGGGATTCGACCAGGATCGATACTTCACTGGATTTGATCATCCTGGGAATGCATGCCAGAAAAGAAAATCCTGAACTTCTCAAGGCACAGGAACTGGGCTTGACGGTTATGTCTTTTCCCGAGTTTATCGCTCACCAGTCACAGGACAAGCAGCGGATAGTGGTGGCCGGAAGTCACGGTAAGACTACGACCACCTCTATGATCATGCATGTTCTTCGGACCATTGGTTATGATTTCGACTACCTGGTTGGAGCCCAGTTAGATGGTTTTGAAACCATGGTTAAATTATCACATGCTCCGGTGATCGTCATCGAAGGTGATGAGTACCTTTCCTCGACCATTGACCGGGTCCCCAAGATATGGCATTATGAGCCCCAGGTTGCCGTCCTGACTGGCGTTGCCTGGGATCATATGAATGTATTTCCCACTTTCGATGATTACGTCGCTGCATTTGAGAGCTTTCTCGATCGTATGCCTGAAGGTGGTAAAGTGATCTATTTTGAGCATGATGTCAACCTCCAGAAGATCTGTGCCAGGCAGACAACTCTCGAATGTGTTCCCTACGAAGCCTTTGATGCCAAAACCATTGACGGCAGAGTCTATCTCATCTTTCATGAAAAAGAGACACCATTGCAGGTTTTTGGGAAACACAACCTGGCCAATCTGAAGGCGGCATGGATGGTACTCAGAGAATTAGGTATCACAGAAAATCAATTTATTGAATCTATTAAATCCTTCTCAGGTGCCTCAAAACGGCTGCAACTTATCCATGACATGGATGACCACTGCACCTACCTGGATTTTGCCCATGCTCCATCCAAAGTAAGGGCCACAGTCTCAGCGGTCAAAGACCTCTATCCCGAACGCAAACTTACGGCATGCGTAGAGTTGCATACCTACAGCAGCCTCAATAAAGATTTTCTACCTCTGTACTCGGATAGCCTTGATGTTGCAGATAATGCCATCGTCTATCTGGATGCACATACTTTGGAGATGAAGAAGATGGATCCAATCGAGACCTACGACATCAGATCCGCTTTTAACAGGGAAGACCTGCACGTTTTCAACCGCTCAGTTGATCTGAAGAAATTTTTACAAAATCAGAACTGGTCTGATCACAACCTCCTATTGATGAGCTCTGGTAAGTTTGGAGGCCTGGACTTGCAGAAAGTAGTGCCCGGGGCTGAGAGATAAAATTAATGCGTCTTAACTTGTTTCGAGGAGAGCTTTGATCTGATGGATGATTTCCGGATTGGATGGGGGAGGGGCATCCGAATTAACAATCATGCCTTTGCGGTCGATCAGCATATACCTGGGTACACTTTCTATGAGATAGCGTGTTCTCACCTTACTGTTCCAACCTGTTTTATCCAGTATTTGAATTCCTCCGGGAGCATATTTACTTAAAAATGACCTCCATGCCATTGGGTCTTCATCCAAAGACAAACTAACAAACAATACATCCTCACTACGAAACTGAGTTCGTAGTGAATCAAGCACAGCAACGTTCTTAATGCAACCCTGACACCACGAAGCCCATACATCCAGATACACGATGTGACCTCGCAATGATTCAACCGTGACTGGACTGCCCAGAATATCTGTCCCCGAAAATTGGGCAACTTGCCTTCCATCCTTCGATGGCATAGCATATTCCAGTGCTTTCCGTATCTCCGCCAACATACCACCATCCTTACATATGGCACGGAACCTTTCGTTCATCATTTCCACCTGCTCATCTCCTCCATTCTGGAGGTATTCTTTCATTACCTGGAAGGCCAGAAAATTTCTAATCTCCTCCTCAAAAATCTCTTGGTCAATGAAATCCAAGGTCAGAGCATATTGACTTTGGCCGTCTTGAGAGCTCTCTTGTTTAGACAGTCTATGGATAACCTTCTTCAGAAACTCCTTGTATTCGGGTAGCAAAAGCAGGTCGGGATCTTCCATACTTACCCCCGGGATAAAGTCAAAAAGTCCTTTACCCATAAATACATCGCCATCTACTCCTCCTGCCAATACCCGATCATCGAACACCATCATCCTGTTAACCCAGGCGTATAATATTCGTGCCCTTTCTCTTTCTATGAAACGAGGATCCAGGTTGGAGTTCCTGGCCAGATAATTGTCCAGAAAGGCCTCACTCTTAATCCGGTACCGGTTATTGCGATCACTGAATTCCTTTTTTGACTGGTCCCAAAGAGTATCCCAATCGGGCTCATTATTGGACTTAAAATCTGCTTCTGCACTCAGGTATTGATTGACTTCTTTTCCACGGCCCTGAAAACGGATACTATGGGTATCGGATCTGTTGTTCAGAGCCAGGTTCACATGAAAATCAGGTGCGACGAATAAAGGGATCTGCCGGTCAGCCACACTCAACGCGTAGTATCCACTTCTGGCTTTTGGTACCTCCAGAAAGAACATGCCATCTTCAATCTCGGTGCTGGCCACAAAACTGTTTTCGAGACTGAGTATCGCCAGTTGATCATCCGTGGAAGCGACATGGCCGGAAATCACGGTGATGTCCTGGTCAGGGGAATCCTGCCGTTGAGAACACCCATATACCATATACACCAGAAAGAGCAGGAAACATAGTCTGAATCGGTTCATGTTCGGATGTCCAAAATTATACAACTGTCAAAGCACTATTCTTAACCAGACAGTGGCTCTTAGAATTGTACAAAAGTGCGGATTTTTTCGTCATGAGAGAAATAGACATTTTCGAAGGTATTTAGATAATGAGGTTCACCTTTCACTCTGAAATATGTTAAGAAAGACTATTTTTGCCACCGAATCAAATCATATCCGACATGCCTAGAGAAATTGCCCTGCGAGATGCTTTAAACGAGGCTATGAGCGAAGAGATGCGCAGAGACGAAACTGTGTTTCTGATGGGAGAGGAAGTAGCCGAATACAACGGTGCCTATAAGGTTAGTAAAGGTATGCTGGATGAATTTGGCGAAAAAAGGGTGATTGACACTCCGATTACTGAATTAGGTTTTGCCGGGTTGGGAGTGGGAGCTGCCATGAATGGGCTGCGTCCAATTGTAGAATTCATGACATGGAACTTTGCCATTCTTGCTTTCGATCAGATCGTAAACAATGCTGCCAAAACGCTGTCACAGTCTGGAGGCCAGTATTCTTGTCCCATAGTCTTTCGTGGACCATCAGGGTCTGCAGGTCAGTTGGCACAGCAACACTCCCAGATGTTCGAAAGCTGGATGGCCAATTGCCCCGGGCTAAAGGTGATTTCCTGTACAGACCCCAAGGATGCCAAAGGACTTTTGAAATCTGCCATCAGGGATGAAGACCCGGTCTGTATGATGGAGTCTGAGGTATTATATGGCATGAAAGGCGAAGTGCCTGAAGAGGAATATCTCACACCTATTGGTAAAGCTGCCATTCGTCAGGAAGGATCTGATGTGACCATCGTGTCCTATAACAAAATGATGGAGGAAGCTAAAGAGGCTGCCAGGGAACTGGCTAAGGACGGTATCTCTGCTGAGGTTATTGATTTGAGAACCATTAAACCGCTGGATTTTCAGACCATTGTTGATTCAGTAAAGAAGACCAACAGATTGGTTGTAGTGGACGAAGCATGGCCCTTTGCCGGAGTGTCTGCCGAGGTTGCCTATGAAATTCAGAAATATGCTTTTGATTATCTGGATGCACCGGTCACCAGGATCAATTCAGCAGATACATCACTTCCTTATGCACCAACCCTGGTAGAGGAATATCTACCAAATCCCTCCAAGATTATCAGTGCTGTCAAGGATGTGATGTATGTAAGTTAGGAGGTTATGAACAACCACCAAAACTTCATATTCCTCCTCATATTTGCTCTCTTGTCTTGTGGAGGCCCTCAGGATCAACCAGGTCCGGAAGAGGATACCGGCAAAGGCAATGATTTTTTTGTTGTTTCTCAAGGTGACTCCCTGTATGTAAAAAGCATAGGATCAGGACCTCCGATCCTTTGCATTCATGGTGGTCCCGGTCTAAATCATGATTACTTTTTACCTCACTTATCCGAGCTGTCTGACGAGTACCGTTTGATCTTTTATGATCAAAGGCTTTCGGGTAAATCATCAGGTCAGGTCGATACATCAACCATCTCTTTGGATGGCTTCCTGATGGACATCGAAACCATTCGAACTCATCTGGGCCTTGAAAGCTGGTCAATCCTGGGACACTCATGGGGCGGACTTTTGGCCATGCAATACAGTATCAACTACGAGGAAAGGGTGCGGGACCTTATCCTGATAGGCTCGGCTCCCACCAGTACTGAACTGCAGGATGCCATTAACCAGGAGATTCAAGGACGGGAAACCCTGGAACTCAAAAGTAAGAGAGAGCAGATTGTACAATCCAGTTCATTCAGGAACGGTTCTGTGACAGCTTTTGATTCACTTTTTCATGTCATCTTTGGTGCACAATTTTATGATAGTCGGATGGCTGATAGCCTCTTTTTGAATCTGCCGCAAGATTTTGCTCAGAGAACCAGGAGATTGAGCCCTCTCTCCAGAGACTTTTCGGAATACGACCTCCATGATGATCTCATGGATCTTAATGTTCCTGTCCTCATTCTATATGGAGAAATGGATCCGGCAGCCAATATTTCGGGTCCGGATCTTGCCAGGTATTTACCCGACAGTGATCTGATCATCATCGAAAATGCCGGACACTTTCCTTTTATTGAAGCCAAAAAGGCATTCTTCCATTCGGTCTCAACCTTCCTCAACGCACAACCTGAAATGTAAGCCAGCTATCCAGCTTGGACTTTGGCAAGAAAAATGCTAACATAGTAGCAAGGTAAGATGAATCAACCTTGATCAACATGATGAATAAGACTGTAATAAGATTGTTATTCACTGATTGTCAATTGGATAGTTCACTTACCTGAAGTAAAACCAGAGGCCGATCAAAGGTAGATCATATGTTTTTTCACCACCCTGATGATGGTGGAATTTAGATACCGTATTTGGAAAAATGGCCCTGGATTTTGACGTTATCGATATAGAAAGTTTTCTCTTCGCAGCCTTACCTGTACGCTTTCAGGATACGGAGCCTGACGATTTTCAAAACTTCATTTCGCACCTGTTTATCGAAAACGGGTACAACCTGGTACCAACCAGTTACAGCCCTGATTACAGTGCACATATCATTGTTTCAAATGAGGGTGTGAAGACAGCAGTTCAGGTAAGGAGATATCATGAAGCTCACAAGATAGGGGTGCCGGAGGTACATCAGATCGTAGCGGCTCAGCAGTATTATAATTGTCAGCAAGCGATGGTCATAACCACTTCGTCATTCCAGGCTGCTGCCAGGGAACTGGCTAATAAGCATGAGGTCATCTCATGGGGCTGGCAAAGACTTGAGAAAGCCATACGTGATACCTTTATGGAAGGCCAGGATTACTATACCTATTTCCAGAACTACACGATAACTGAATCGGATGTGGACCATCAGCTATCCATGCAGGTCACAGGTGTCGAATTCAGTGATTCCGGATCAGACCCGGGTTCCACTATTATGACCGCCGAGATTACTAACCATTCTAATGAAATAGTGCGTTTGCATTGTGATTTGCCTATTTATATTAATCAGAAACGCAAGCAATTCACTGCCACAAGATGGATTGAGGACAGCTTTATCAACGGAGCTGTACACCCTGGTTCCACTGTCGAATTATCCTTTGCATTTAACCGCGATCAGCTTTCCTCTTATCAAAAAAATGATCGACTTATCCTTTCGCTGCACATGATGCCGCAGGGTGAAAGAATTATGCTGGAACAACGGCTTAGTGAAGTGAAAAAATCTTGCTACCTGGTTACATTCTGCTATGGTAAACGGAGTACGGAATACCACGAAATGATTAGGTTTCGGGAAGAGGTGCTCAGTTACAGTGTATGGGGAAGACAAATTATCAAAGGCTATTATTTTATTGGGAGCTTTGTTGTTCCCTGGATGGCTAATCATCCGCAACTAAGGAAATGGATACGACCGCTCGTTTTCCTGGGAGTGTGTCTTTGTACGTCTGGCTTCGGGTTTCGTAATACCTCCAAAAACTCCTAACCCGGTAGCCGTAAACCATGTTAATCAAGTTTCTAGAATTGATCCAACAGGCGCTTTTTCTGAGCCTGAAAATCCTCTTCAGTGATGACTCCCTTGGCTTTCAGTTGAGCGAGTTTTTCCAGTTTGGTGGCAATATCATCGTTTCGGGATTCTTTCTGAGCTTCTTTTTCCATTTCCCTGGCCACTTTTTTACCCTTTTCAAACTCCTTTTCATAGATCTCTTTGGCTTTTTCAAAGTTGAAATCTGACAAGTCTCCACCAGTTCCAAAATGCCAAATAAAAACCTGGCCGATTGCATAGGTAGAGGCTCCGCTCAAAACAGACATGGTCACCCCTCCCAGGATCGAACCAATTCCGGGAATACTTTTGACCATGGAGGCGCCCATCCTGGCCATGGTGCTACCGGTAATAGCCGAGATAAGACTCTTTCCCGATGATTCTTTAAAGTCTTTTCCATACAATTTGGCTAATTGACGTACCATATCCAACTGGACTACACTAACCGCAGCGATATCCAATAATGGAATGGGAACCAGGCCGGCACCCAAAGAATATACAACATGACTTTTAACGATATCCTGGGCTAACTCCTTATTGTGATTCATGATCTCAATGCATTTTTGCCAAATGTATTAATATTCAGGCTTCCAGTGCCACTACTCTCTATGATTAGCTGAAGTTGTCAGACCAATCCATAATCCTCAACGATAA
>JAUILF010000208.1 GCA_030433135.1 Bacteroidia bacterium
CAAATGCACCCGGATTTACTCCAAAACATAATGGCCACATTGATAGCCAGACCGGGCCTGGCCTAAGTCAGAAGCACGCTCCTGGCCCTGGAAATAATCCGCCATCCAGGAGCAACATCTGACTACCTGCACCAGGTTATTTATAGGATTCAATATAGAAACCAATTTCAGACACTTGAATCCGGGGAATAAAAGCCAACCCCTGGTCCGGATGAAAGCGACTACTTCCTAACGATAATCCTGCGTGCAAAAACAGGAAGAACAGTGCTTCATTTCTACCTGATCTAATAACTTTAAGACAGTCGAAATTTGGATGTAGTCAGACTTTAAATCATATTGACTGACGCCACCAGGATATGAACAGTCACTATCAAAGTCAACACTGTCTCCTCGATCTGCACTGATTCTCCCGTTGCTATCGCCGGTAGATTCACTAAAGAAATCAGGCTTTGCCTCCAGGGAGTTCCATCCTCCATCCCATATTTCAAATGCATGTACGGCAGGATTGAAGCGGGTGGTTCCGATATTGGAACCCCTCCTATCGGAGTCACTTATCTCAATCACTCCTTCCCCATGTGATTTCTGCTGTCCATACGCCTGAAGAAAGATAAATAATAGAAGAACCAGCAGAACCACAGTTTTGGTTTTCATTTCACTGGCAAGAAGTTGTCTGTGGTGTCTGCGGTCCTGATTTTCGTTGATAAAAACATTTCTCATCTCCATATATTTTCACTTTAGAATCATCAGTATTATGATCTCCTGTACACTTCTATTTCAAATTATTTAATCCTCCATTCCTCACTCTCGGTACAACCATGCGAGTACTGTCTCGAGTATCTTCATGGTACGCCACAAAATCATAATAGTCACAGACTGATTTGTTTTTGTCAATGGGGCCAGTACCAATTCTGGTTAACAAACCTGCCACCGGTATTAATTTGTCCGTTTTCAATACCGGTTTATCATTCTTAACCCTTGGGCTAGAATATTGTACATATTCTCCAGACATGACTTCGGAATTACTGAGGCTTGCCTTCCAGGGTTTGTAATTCTTCGCGCCAGGTCCTTTTAGATGGCTACTCTGTGCCAAACCCTGCGCAGTAAAAAGCAAGCAAAAGAGCAATAACAACATCAAATGAGCTTTCATAACTTTTAGTTTTTACGGACACCTCTACTAACTCCCAGGAAATTTTTCTCTTCAGGACTAAATAGTGGCACCCTGGTTATTTTAATAGCACAAATGTATTTAGAGAAATAGCCTGGACTATATCACTTTTCCGGCAATCAACAATTCATTTCCGACATCTGGTTTTGACAATTATCCGCAGATATGTAATAATCCGACATTTTTGAAATGGGGTAATCTCAAATTTTAATACTCTGCATCCTGATTGTGCTATAAACAGCAGCAAGTGCCGGCAATGATATTCATGTCGGAAAAGTCATAACCATTGTCGTACTACAACTGGTCAGACCATTCTCTCCGAAATAGTTTAACGGCGCACTTTCAGTTCAGTTAAGAATAGATCTAAAGCGCTTCGACATCAGCGACGAATTCCTGAAATATTATCGGAATTGTACTATATGCTGCTGGATTACTGCTATAGCTACCAGGGATGCGTTCCTTTCATCAATAACGACACCCCTCCAGGTAACACTGGTCCTAAATAAGTTGTGATTTATAAAGCTTGAAACGAAATACCAAAAGTGGTTCACCCCTTTATCCACAATTATGAAGGCAGTACCTGGGACTCATTTCTTATGCTGGTCCATACCAGGTATACTGAGACAATGATAGCAGTATGCCGCATTAATTAAGGCAGGATCACACCTTGTCGGATTTGTACCATACTTTGCCGGATTCCTGCTATTCATGAGCTCATTCCGACGATATTTTTGTGATATCAAAATATACCAAAACTGAGCGATATGAAACATTATCTCATAGCTTGTCTCTTGACATTGATCACCATTAAAATCCATGCCCAGGGTCCCGAGCCTTTTATTACATCCTGGAATATCGAGAGCGGTGATACTATTACGATCCCCCTGGGATCTGGGTCATATGATTTTGATTTCAAGTGGCATTTAATCACTGACACTGCTGCTATCATGGGAACCCACACCGATGCGGATGGTGATTTCAGTACAGTCTTTGCCAGTGCCGGTATTTATCATCTGGAAATAACAGGAATATTCCCCCATCTTCAGGGCTATCCAAAAGAGAAATTACTGGATGTCTTGCAATGGGGAGATATCCAGTGGGAAAATCTGAGGAGCATGTTTCACAGTTGGCCCGGAACCCACTTTAGTGCCATTGATACGCCTGATTTTTCACATGTCATCGATATGAATTCTATGTTTGAAAATGCTGCCAATTTCAATGATGACCTCAATCACTGGGATGTCAGTAACATAACATCCTTAGGACATACATTTAGAGGTGCCAAAGACTTCAATGGTAACATTAGTGACTGGGATGTCAGTAGTGTAACATTTCTGGACGCAACATTCTTGTTTGCTTCATCCTTCGATCAGGATATTAGTCAATGGGATGTAAGCAATGTTACTACCCTTGAGAACACCTTTCGCGGCACGCCCTTTAACCGGGATATCAGTGGTTGGAATGTGGGCAATGTGCGAAACATGAAGAATACTTTTCAAAATGCAGGTCAGTTCGATCAACCGATTGGCGACTGGGATTTCAGTCAGGTAAAAAGTATGAATTTTATGTTTAGTAGAGCGAATAAATTTGATCAGGATATTAGCCAATGGGATGTAAGCAACGTAACTGATTTCACTGGACAATTTAGAGATAATAAGGCACTTGGTCACTCGCTCGGCAGCTGGAAATTCAATCCTGAAGCAAATTTCTCAGGTATGTTTCAAGGGGCTACTGGTTTGGATTGTCAATCGTGGTCCGCAACCATTATCGGATGGAATTTTAGTAACGCTGAATTAGATAGTATCTCCATTGGTGGACCGAATGTAGATTATGACTCCATTGCCGCAATAGCACGAGATGAGCTACTTGCCAGGGGGTGGACCATCAATGGGACTGAAACCAATGGTGACTGTGGAGCCATTCATCCGTTCCGTTGCCAGGACATAACTACAATCAGCAATGACATATTATTTGGTAACCTGGTCATTGGAGCCAGTCAACAGATAGATCTGGAAAACGTGGATTTTCAAAAACCCAGCGACATCACCATGGTAGCCCCTGAGATAAATATTAATTCATCCGTTGAAATTCCCACCGGGATCGAAGTCACGATCACTTCTAATTCAAACTGCACAATTACTGAATAAATTGTCAATTGGTAGGAAACAGATTTTCTATCTCAATATAATATTTAACTATGAAACCATATCAAGAAATAAACATCAGTCACAGGGAGCAGGAAATCATTCACTTACTAGCCTATGAGCACAGCACCAAAGAAATTGCCAATAAACTGTATATCAGTTATGATACAGTGAAAAGTCATCGTCGAAATATCATGCGAAAACTCGGTGCCAAAAACCTGGCCGGTGTTATCCGGCTGGCTTTCCAACTTGAAATTCTTAATTAATTCAATTCCGAAGGGCTGTGTCCAAACTCCCTCCTGAAGCGTTTCGAAAAATAAGATGGACTGGTAAATCCGGTCTGGAAAGCTATTTCGGACACAGTCAACCGCCTTTGCAATAGTAATTCGCGGGCTCGATGCAAGCGCACCGACGTAATTAATTGTATCGGTGATTTATTGGTAATGGCCTTGAGCTTTCGCTGCAGTTGTCGTTCGCTAACGCCGGTCTCCCGGCAAAGAACCTCCACGGTATAATCTTCATCACTCAAATGAGCATCGATGCTCTGAAGCACATTTTCCAGCAATGACTCATTTCCACTAAGTATTGCTGAAGTCAATTCGTGGGATACATCTTCCAGGTGATCGGTCACCCTGTATAGGGAAATCGTTTCATCAAATCTTGATTCATACATTTTCGAAAAAGGTAGAAAATTCAATCCCGCTCCCCACAGTAAATTTTTAACCGTTTGCGTAATAAGTATATGATGAGGTCTGGCCAGCTCCAAAATAGCTTCAATAAATTGTTCCGTATCTTTGCTAATAAACTGCACCTGATCAACCGCACCTTCTCTGATCTGAATTCCAATTGACACTTTAATTCCTTTCGATTGCAATAATTGGGCAATTTCAATACTACAATGAACTGCCTTACTAGGTCCTTCAAAAAAAGCAATAAATGTTTCTCCTGTATAGCGCAATTTTCGGCCTCGATACTGGGCTACGACAGAATCGATACTCGCATATAGTGCCTGGGATAATCTATTTTCACTATGTATACGCCCGGCTACAATAGTGAAAAGTTTTTCCTCGTATTTTACAACAGGTTTTTCCTTTGAAATAAAGGAGCGGATATGGTCTAAGATTTCGTCGGTATCACCCACCCAAAAGAGGTGATCACTACCTTCTAATTCGATAAACTGAGCATTTTCAATATGGTCTGCAATAAATCTCCCCTCTTCAATTTTCACATCAACATCTCGAGTCCTCTGCAGGATTAAAGTCGGAACTTTAATTGACCCCAGGATGTCAATAATATCGACCTCTGTATTCATTTTAGTCAGGACCATTGCAGCACTGGGACTGGCCCCGGAGCGAAAATAATTAGCCAACCAGTCCATAAAAATCTTATCGTCCGCTTTGGAAGGGGCCAACGATTCCAAATCCATATCTCCGCTACCCCAACTATTCTCAATCATATCATAGACCTTCTGTCTTTCTTCCACGGTAGGAGCCCATGGATATTCAGGGGCATATCTGCGTTTGGCAAAAATGCCAAATGTGATCAGGGCAATGGTTCGATCCGGGTAGGTAGCCGCAAACAAAGCAGAAACAGATCCTCCTTCTGAATGACCAAAAAGGATGGCCTTCTCCGAATCAACCGCATCCATTACGGCCCGGATGTCGTCCATTCTTTCTTCCAGGGTTGAGAGTTCTACAACACGATCGGACAAACCAGTACCCCTTTTGTCAAACAGGATAACTCTGACCATTTTTCCGAGGGCAGTAAAAAAATCAACCAGTTCGGGACATGCCCACATCCAGTCGATGTTCGAAACCCATCCTGGTATATACACCAGATCCAGAGGCCCGGAACCAAAAACCTGGTAGGCAATATTGATTCTTCCACTCTTCGTGTATTTGGTCTCCGGCTTCTTCAAAAACGTCATGGATTACAGGAAATCTATCGTGTTTTCACATTTATATAGCCCAATTTAAACGACAAAATCCGGTTTTCCGCAGGTGTTAATATGAATTTAACCTAATGGGCACCTCTAATGTAGATCAACCTCGCTACTCTATATTGGAAGCTCTTCAATCACAAAAAACCCATCCTCGCCCTGCTTTTGGTAATGAGGCATCAGAATCATTCCATTGGCCCGCGCCCGGATCTCTCCCTTATGGTCTCTGGCCAGCACATCACCTTGCCTGATCTGATGAAAGTTTTGAAAACCCGGTCGCATGATAAATCCGTCTCCCGGTGTTAAACGATGTTTGTACAGTAAGCGGGCAACTTTCGGCAATCCGGTACTGTAGTCTTTTAGCACAGCATCATGCTGGTTGACAATATGCCTGGGATCTACGCAACCAATGGTTCTCAGACAATTAATAACAGCTGCGATACAGCGATTGACGGAAAGGGGATCATTGTGCTGTCCTCCTTCAAAAACGATACCAGCAATTCGATCATCACGATTTTCATCGGTATAATAGCTGAGAAGTGTGCCTTCCACCTGATCTACCAGACCCATGATCACCGGTGCTAACATGGTCTCAGCCACCAATCTGCTACTATTGTTGGTTGCGGGAAGGGAAAAAATACCTCCGGTAGCGGTAGTTGTGTGCAGATCAATAAGGTAGATGTCGCTACCTTTCCATTTACGTATTTCCTGATCAATGGCTTTTTTCAACCGTAGCATTTCCAGAAAATCACTGAACTGGCTTTCCGGAGCTGAATGTTGCTCAAGATGAGGTGATGTCCACAATCGATTTAGATCTTTCTTCAAAAACCTAACATTGTTTTTCAGTGCCGGGATATTACCCAACATGCACACCAGCTTTCCCCGAAATTCGAAACCCGGATTGGAGATGGGTTCAACTTCAAGCATTTTCATCACGAGGTCCAGGGCTTTTACCCCAGCCCATTCATTTCCATGCATCCCGGCCACACAAATCAAAAGAGGTCCCGGAAGACCATGACTGTACGAACCCAGAATTCTTTTAAGCTTTGGCATGACGACAAAATTACGGAATGGCAGGAAACACGAAAAACAATACTATTCTGAACAAATCATCAGGCTCTGGTTGTTGTGTGTATATAAAACAAGTAGTAATTTCATTGCATGCGTCTTACCATTCTAGTTTGTTTGTCACTTATAGCCATACCGGAACTATGTTCCCAGGTAATTACGGTGTCTGATGAGCTCAACCTGAAGAGGGAATACAGTTACGACATACTGGGTCGCTATGGCGATGATCTCTTACTAGTCAGGGATGGAGTCAATGAATTCGAGATCCAGGCCTATGATGATGAAATGTACATGACCTGGGATGCCACCAAAGAACTTGACAGTCGAAAATCCAAGATCATAAACATCATTCCTCATGACGAGGAGTTTCATATCATTTACTCGGATGACTGGAAAGACACAACTGCCATCATGGTCCGGGTTTACAACCCCAAAGCCCAACTGCAGTCCACTGATACCCTGGTTACCATCAAGAGGGGAATGATCAGACCCAAGTACAGGTTTACCAAATCAGAGGACCGAAATATCTTTCTGATGACAGAAATTGACAATGAACGCATTGTCGGTGCTTTTGCCTATAATCTGAAAGAGCGTAGAATGCTCTGGCATTCACTATTGCAATTTACCAACATCGATTTCAGAAACGAATACCGTAAGACCATTGTCTCCAACGAGGGTAATATGTTCCTCATCTTCGAGAAAAACAATGTGCGTTACCAGATGGAAAAGCACATCCTGGGAATCTTTCGCTATGACCCTGACCAGGAGGCATTCTCATCCACTGATATACCCATGCCGGAATTTACCACCTATGATGGATTTTTCACGATAGATAACCAAAATCAAAACCTGGTGGTGGTGGGTCTGTTTTCAGATCGAAACACCGGAATCACCGACGGTCTGTATCACCTGGTTGTAGACATCAACAACTTATCAAATTACCAGTTGTCAACAATCGAATATGATGAGGAGCTCATCGCAGACTTTCACGGTAAATATTCGACCAAGAAAGAATCATTGACCAATCTGGATGTACAGGATCTGATCCTCAGGCAAGACGGTGGCGTTCTGGTTCTGGCAGAGGAGAACAAGGAATACGAACGGCTTTCCTACGGAGCTCGTAGAGATTATTACGGCTCCAGCCGGTTTTCGGTGGATTACTATTATGAGGACCTGGTGCTCATATCCATCCATCCCGATGGAAGTTCCCACTGGCAAAAACTTCTTCCCAAACGACAATACTCCAACGATGATCTTGGAGCATACTCATCCTACTTCCTTTTTAAAAACCCTTCTTATCTCAGGATTCTGTATAACGATGAGATCCGGAATGAAAATACCGTGAGTGAATATATTCTTAACGGGGCAGGTGACATTAGTAGAAGTAGTCTGATGAGCACAGATAACCAAAAACTCAAGCTACAGATCAAAAATGCAGTTCAATTGAATAGTGATGAGATGATCATCCCCAGTGTGAGGGGTAATCGGTTGAAGCTACTCAAACTGCAATATTGACCAGTTCCCAGTTCGCAGTTCTCAGTTCAATGCTCGCCCGCGAAGGCCTGGCTCGGTTGTTTCAGTCTGCAGTCGGCAGTTCGCAGTACCGGTGGCAACTCCGATCTACTAGTAAAGAGAATAAGTTCGTAAGTATTTAAAGATATGAGTCTGCAGTTCCATCTTTGCGACCTTTGCGTGAACCAACCTCCCGGCTTGCTCACGTCCATCGATCTTCGCTCTCCTTGCGTGAACCTCTATTCCATATTACACAGCCGGCAGTACGCAGTTCTAACCACTAAGTTCACAAAAGAATCTATTGAAGAAGGTCACTAAGAGAAACAGCAGGATTTCAATGACTGATACTATCCATATTCATATGAAAAAGTAACCCCAATTACCCAATGCCCAACGCCTGTTTAAGATACGGTAAATACCCTGGACTCAATGTCTTTGCCCCGGCTTACGGTAAGAGTATAACTACCTTTGCTCATCCGGTCGGGGTCAATATGGACTTCACCATTCTTAAAAGTGAGATTGAGAGATGCTTTTCTACCGTCCGGATGAAATAAATCGAAAGTTGGCTCCTGGGTTCTGTTTCTTCGGAATAACATTAAGACTATCGTTTATTTGTAGTCACAAGATAAGCAATTTTATATATATTATATTAAATCATAATGTGTATTGTGGATCCTTGCCCTTTATCCATTGTATTTATGAATTAGCATGATTTAACCGGGAATATGCATTAGAATATCTATTGCGAACCTATGATGGTGACCATGGCCAACCCACCCGCTTTCGCGCCCACCTGGCCAGTCGGACAGGGTTCACTCACTTCGAGCAATGCCGTACTCGACTCTAGCGAGATCGTTCGCTCATCAGTCAAAAAGTCCTTGGAGTCTCTTGCCTGGCGGCCAGACAGGCCCGTCTTTATTGCCTATTTGACTCTCATGACGAAACCCCAATGAATATTCCGGGTTCGATCGGGAAATGGAACAGGAGGTATGGATATTTGCTATGGTGTATGACCGCAGCACTCTGGCGGAAAATGTCTTCCTAATCACTTAAATCAAAGTCTACCTCCACTACAGGCTGTTGAGCATATTGTCTGGCATGGTCCTTTACGATGTTAATAAATTGTACCTCATCCGTGACCGCCAGCGGATCACCACTCCAGTGATACATGACCCTGTATTCTACCTTATTATTTAGTGGAGCTGCCAGGTAAAACGAATTATGAGGATCAGCCAGAAAGTTATCTATTTCGTACTGATCACGAACCATTACAGCCATTCCCAGTAAATCTCCTTCTGATGATTGAGGACCCCAGGTGTAGGCAAAATGCATCACTCCTTGTTTGCCCTGGGTAAAGGCAGTGGCATCTTCATGCTTTTGTATACCAAAGGCAAATTGCAAAGTCAGATTTGTCTGCGTCAGTATTTCCAGACTCACTTCTGCCCAGGGTTTACCTGCTTCCAGTTGCCAGGTTTGCCGAACGTCAATCTTTTCATCTCTCACGGGTACACCTCTGGTCACAATTTCAACTTCCGAGCGAAGAGGGCCCCTGGCAGCTACCACGACTTCTTTACTGTCGAAGGAAGCCAGGTTGTAAATTTCATCAACCAGGCAAAGCGCCGGACTTCCCAGACCGAGAGATTGTTGTTCGGCCAGAATGTCTCCACCCCATTGATCAATCTCATCCGACACCAGCATTACATCCGGAAGAATCAAATCAGAAGTTCGCTTTCCGATCAGATCCACAGCAAACGGGGCCCGCATCAAAAACCGGTAAGTATTGACATCGTTTTCCATCACGATCCCATCCAACATCCATTGATCCTGGTCGGTGTATTCGTATCTATTGATGTCCTCACTGCTTCCTATGAGGCGGGAAATCACCTGCGATCTCTTTGCCGGAGTAGAGCCAATTTCACCCGGTCTGGCTATAATGGTGTATCGACTGGTGGGCAGCAAATCGATCGACCCATGAAGCTTATCAGGAATCTCATTTTCATTTCGATCCTCCAGCTGAAAATCCACCGGTACATTACCTGTAACCAGGTGAAAAGAGGAGTCGATGGCCGGTAGATTAACATCAAAGCCGAAGCTCTTGACCGTATCCTCAGTAGCATTGGTAATAACTACCGAAAAGATCGGTTGATCATCCTTCGTGTCACCACAAGAGGCCAGTAGTACTACTACTGCAATCCAGGTCGATATACTTTTCATAGTCCATTCAAAAGCTTACAAACATAATTATTTATCGGTAGTATGGATCAACTCATCCTGTGGCAAGCCGGTCTGAAATCCAATTGGCTGACTGGGTATGTCATCATCAAAATCTTCCCAGGCTATGATTTCTTTGAGAAATTCCTCCACATGCCGCAAGATAAAATGACTGGTCAACTCTTCAGGACGCAGTATTTCCAACATTTTCGGTTGCTTGGGATTGCCCAGCCCTTCGATAAAGGGGTAAGCGATGGAAACCATGATTTTACCATTAAACAACTGTTGATATACCAGGGTACCTTTGGATTTGATGAGGTGCCTCTTGGTATCCCCGACCTCCTCACTGATACCGCTGACATCATGTCCCAGGCTCAAGGCCACAGCTTCCAGATTCTCCAGATCATCCTTCTTTTCAATCTTACCCGGAAGCTCGGTTTCCTTGATAATCTTTTTCAACTCCCTGATTAACATAGCTTTGGTATGTTCAATCCAGGCTGTACGGTAAGATTCCGTATTGCTGATGATCTTCTTGTATTGAACTACCTTGCTCTGCAAATTGGCATATTCCCTCATCCTGTCTGATTTTGACCAAATTAAAGATAGGGTAAT
>JAUILF010000209.1 GCA_030433135.1 Bacteroidia bacterium
ACCCCGAACATTGGACACCTGTTCCTGACACCATCATACAAATGCAAAAGGCCGACCTGATTCTGATGAATGGTGCTTCCTATGAAAAATGGTTGATCAATGTATCACTACCTGCTCAAAAAGTAATCAACACTAGTAAGGAATTTGTGGATCAACTCCTGGAGAGCGAAGAGGTATTTACCCACAGTCACGGAGATGAAGGGGAGCATGAGCATAAGGGTACCGCTCATATGGTATGGCTCGATCTGTCTCTTGCTGCGCAACAAGCAAAAGCAGTTTCCCTGGCACTTGGATCTCTGGTACCGACACACCAGGCCCTTTTTGAGGAAAACTATCGGTCACTGGAGGGCGATTTGATACAACTTGACAAAGAATTCAAAGATCAGTTAAACAATAGTAAACCGATTGTTTTTTCACAACCGATTTATCAGTACCTTGAAAATGCCTATAATTTGGATGCACATAGCCTGAGCCTCGAAGCAGATACAAGGCTTAGTCATGAACAGGAGCATAGTGTGGAACATCTGGTTGAAGACGAACATGTTCATCATATGATTTGGCCCAATGCTCCTTCAAAAGCGGTAGAAGAACAGTTACAGGAACTGGGTGTGCAGTCGATAGTCTTTGATCCCCTGTCAGGAAAGCCTTCAACAGGAGATTTTCTGACAGTGATGAAACAGAATCTGGAGAGACTCATCCCTTTGTTTGAAGAGCAAATATGAAATTAGTAGGATGACAAGGAAATATTTTTTTCACCCCATAAAGTTTAATCATCATGTTAAAATCACTTTCTCGCAGTTGGTGGATGCTTACCCTAAAAGGCATACTCCTTATCATCTTTGGACTCTTCGCTTTTTTCTCCACCACCATTACAGCAGCAACCCTGGCGCTGTATTTTGCCATTCTCATTATTATTGACGGGGTATTTACCATCGTGGCAGCTATCAGGAGCTGGCAGGACGAAGAGGATCACTGGCTGATTCTGGCAGAAGGCATACTCAGTTTGATTATTGGGACACTGCTGTTTCTTAGTCCTGGTCTAACCCTGTTGATAGTCTCTTTCACCATTGCATTCTGGTTTATTTTTATTGGGATAAGCCGTATCGCCATGGCGATTCAAATCCGCAAGGAGATCGAAGGTGAGGGATGGATGATACTGGGAGGCGTGCTGATGGTTGCCTTTGGATGCATCATTTTTGCCCGACCGGCATTAGGCTATGAATCACTGACCTGGCTGATTGGCATGTTTTGCTTCCTGGCCGGTATAGTGATCCTAATGGTAAGTTTTCGAATCAGGAAGGCCGCCGCACATATTAAGGAGCATATTCATGAGTTAAAAGAGGAGTCCATGTGATCCTGATAAATAGCATCTTTGTAAGATGAAAATCCAGTGCATCACCCTATTCATCATCCTGTCCCTGACATTACCTTTATTGTCTCAAGACACCCATTATTGGACTCAACAGTTTGGCACACGCTCTTCCCTGATGGGAGGAGCAGTCGTAGCAGGATCAGATGATAATTCGACGGTGGTATACAATCCGGGAGCACTGGGGTTCATTACCAACCCTTCTATCTCGGTCAACGCCAATATTTACCGCAACGAGAACATCAGAATTAAGAATGCTCTCGGACAGGAGGCTGATTTCAAGACCAGCAATTTTGGAAGCATACCATCACTCATTGCGGGCATGGTCAATCTTAAGAATAGTGACCTGAAACTGGGGTATGGTATCATGTCTCCCGTCAACTTTTCGTTTAAAGGTACGGCTCGGCTCGACGGCAATTTTGAGTTGGTAGATGATCAGGTAAGCCCCGGAGAAGAACTCTTCGCCGGTGAGTTAAATAAATATTCCCAAGTTTCAGAGTTTCTGGGCGCTGTGGGATTTGGATATAAGATATCGGATCAGGTATCCATTGGGATTTCTAACCTGTTTACGCTTCGAACAGTAAATTACAATCAATTATTGTTGAGTCATTTGATCCTGAATGACACGGTAGAAACGGTAGTTCAGGCTTCCATTTTTCAACAAGTCTCCTATTTCCATGCGCGATATGCAGCCAGGTTTGGTCTTTCATACCAATCCAGTCAGTGGTCCCTGGGAATGACTTTGACTACTCCTTCGGTCGGAATCCTCGGTCGGGGAAGCCTTGCAGGAGATCTCAATGTGCAAAATATCATGGTAGAAGATGGCAGAGTAACCGGATTTGCCAGTGACCGGCAAGACAAACTAAAGACCACCTTTAAAGCACCATTTTCTATCGCTACGGGTGTAGAATATCGCCGCAACAAATCTGTGTTTGCCTTTTCAGCTCAGTATTTTGCCGGTATAGGACTCTATGATATCATACGCGCTGAACCGAATACCATTTTTCAACCCGCAGATATCTATGGAGATCTCGGCGGCAGCGAAGATTTTCTCCGTGTGCGGGAGGCGGCTAAACCAGTTTTCAATGTAGCTCTGGCTTATGAATATTTGTGGAAGGATGATTTGCACCTCAATTTCAGTGTTAGAAATGACATGAGTTACTATGACTCTCAAATAGCTGACCTGCCCAGTATAAAACCTGACCTTACTACATGGAACATATATCACTTTACGATTGGCACTACTCTGTTTCGTGAGCGCAGTAGTATGAGCCTTGGGCTGGTTTTCAGTACTGGCAAGACTGATTCGTACCGGGAAAACAACAACCTGGATAACATTGATGAGGAAAATGTCCATTTAGGGTCTACAACCATTACCGAAGCGTTTTATTTCTCACCCGGAATCTTGTTGGGTTATGCTTTCAACTTTCGGAAATTTCAATAGATTATCCTGAAATGATTCTCCTTTCTTTGTGCGGGTAAAAAGCTTTAAATTTATCCCTACATAACAAAAAAGAAATTTGAAAATGACATTAACCAAGCTAAATACCAGTTTTTCATTATTTGGAATCATATTCGCCATTCTGTTGGTATCATGTACACCTTCCACCAGAATTACCGGAACCTGGAAGAAGCCAGATGCAGCTATTAAGCACAAAATATTGCTGGCAGCCATGACTCACAGTACTGTCGCCAAGACTACCGTTGAAGGTTATATGGCAGATGAATTCCGCAAGAATGGAATTGATGTGACCGAAGCCAGCATGTTGTTTGCTCCTAACTTTCACCCTGATCTTCAGAAGGATAAAGAAATGCTTTTGAAAACAATACGGGAAAATGGAAACGATGCCGTTCTGATGATGACCTTGATAGACCATACGGAAGACACCAGGTATGTTCCCGGTACCGCAACGTATTCGCCCATGTCATATGGTTATTACGGTGGTTTTTATAGCTACTATAACTATATGTATCCAACGGTTTATCAACCAGGTTACTATACTGAAGATCAGACCTACTACCTGGAGACAAACCTGTACGACATAGAAACCGAAGATTTGCTTTGGTCTGCGCAGTCGCAAGCAGTGAACCCTTCCAGTTTGGGGAAATTTGCCATTCAGTTTGCCAAGATTACGGTGGACAGGCTCCAAAGTGAGGGCTTGGTTAAGTCATAGACTAGTCTGATTGATCCCGGTTGCTGTCAAAAGGCGTTGCCGGAATTGAGTTGGGTAATGATGAAAGGATTTCGCACCTTGTATCATTGAAATTGATAGTGTGCCATCACGCATTGCTTTATTACTGGTATTTGGCAACCTGTCCTGGATCTATTCAATGGGGCAGGTAAAGGATACACTATATCTCAGAAATGGACAAATCCTGGTAGGTGAGCTAAAGAAGATAGAGCTGGGAATCATCCAGTTTGACGACGATGACCTCAAGATCCTGAATATCAAGATCAACAAGGTCACCGGGATGTCTGCTACCAAAAACATCTATAAAATTACTACTGTTTCGGATCGGGAATATCTGGGTACGATTCATCCTTCAGTTAATCCAAGGTATGTCAATTTTCATATTACTGGTGATACCATAACCCTCTTTATGGATGATATCAGTGAATTAAACTTTATCAATGAAAGATTTCTGCAAAGCCTGGATGGATCACTGACCCTGGGCTATAATTATACCAGATCCAGCGATATAGGAAGGTTTAATTTTGACACCCAGACATCTTACAAGTCAGAGAGGATAGGGGTTGAACTTACCAGCTCAGTCATTAATACCCGGGAAGAGGATACCACTTACAGAGAACGAGGTAACATCACACTAGCTCTCAACTACTATCTTAATCCTGCCTGGTATGCCATTGCACTGGCTAGTTATCAAAGAAATCTTGAACTAGGAATATATCGCCGGCTCCAGGAGGGATTGGGTATTGCCAATAACTTTGTACTGAGACAACACATGAAAGCCAGTATTGGACTGGGGGTCGTGCTTAACCAGGAGTTTAATGCAGATCTCACCCCGAGTGGATCCCTGGTGGAAATTCCACTAATACTGCAATGGAATTTCTTCAAGTTTTCAGATCCAAACATCCAACTATCTACCTCTCAAGTGTTTTATACCAGCGCCTCACAGAAAGGCCGGTTTCGCCTGGATGGAGAAACGAGAGCCACCTGGAAAGTCATACAAGACCTTGCCTTGACAGTTACTTGCTACAACAACTACGACAGTCAACCCCCCACGGAAAACGCCAGTAAATTTGACTTTGGTGTAGTGATCGGAGTTAGCTACATTTATTAACTGATACTTTCCAACTAAAACACCTGAATGGTTATCTCATGATCCAGTCTCTCAAGAAATACACTCAGTATTTTCTGATCGGAGTACTTATAGTTTTTATTGCCGGAGAGGTTTTCGAACTGATTGTGCACCTCTTTCGCATGATAACTTCCATTGAAGATGGTGAGAGGTTCATCTTTTCCAGGGAGGAGAATTCGGTTTTGCTGGTTATCTTCTTTAGTATAGTTATCGCATTAGAGCTCATAGACACTTTGCTACCGATTAACGATGACGAACTGGATAAGGTAAAATTGATCTTACTGGTCAGTCTTATCGCTTTGGGCAGAAAATTCATTACGGTAGACTTCAAACATACGGATGATCTTCAGATTCTGGGACTGGCTGCCTTAACCATTGCCATTGCCGGGGCCTATTATATCCTGAAGAAGTCGGGCGGTGACGGGGAAAAGCCTTAACATCCTGATAATCAACATGTAGCAGACTAACCACCCCCTAACCCCCGCCAGCGGGGGAAACGAGATTGCCTTTAATGTCTCACACCTCTCACTCACACTCACACTTTCGTTGGGGTAGAATTATCCAAATTGTAATGCTGACTACTGGTCTATAGGGTCAGTACACAAGCCAATCAGCTCCACTCACCCCCGGCTTCCCGCAAGTTTTGCGGGAGAGCCCACCCGCCTGGTAAACTCAGATTGGGTTCACGCAAAGAGGCAAAGAGGTAGAGGCTGTCAAGGTATTTCATGAGAGGACACAGAGCCTAATGCCCAGAGCCTAATACCTGGCTAACATGCCAACGATCCAACTGGCCAAGAAACTAACGAGCCAACCAGCTAACAAGCTAACAGGCCAACCAGCCAACTCTACTCATCTTCCACATCCTCAAAGCCACTCTTGGGTACCATGGTGATCATGACTGCATTGGGTGGTGGAACAAAATCAAAAAGACTGGCCGGCAGGGAGGGATTCAGCTCCCATTCATCAAAAGTGATTTCATATTGAGGATAGTAATCTTCTGTATAGGATACGATGACCATTTTCTTTGGCAAAGCAAGGGCATCATCCGTTATCCATATCTGGACATTTCTTTCAGAATTAGATGATATGATGTGAAAACACCTGGTTCCATCAATCATACTGGTACCCAGGTACTTTAGTTTCTGACTCTGTTCCAGGAGATCATCCGTAAAGTACGGATTGAAAAAATCTGCAGCCGGGAAGTCTACATCATAATGCTCTGAAACCTGATAGATCATGTCCAGTATGTTGGCTTCTCCATCCAGCAGTGCATAGTATTGATAGTCATAAGAGTAAAAGGCCAGCTCACTGCCATTATACCAGAAGCCTCTATGGCCATTATCACCATTGGAATTCACCAGGAGTTTATCCGGACCAACCATATAAACTTCAGAGCTAGTGAACTGCTTAATCAACCCCAGGCTGTCTTCAGGAACAAAAAAGGTATTATCAGGAGTGTCTTCGGCAATTTCGACACTAAAACTGCAGGATTCCAAATCTCCAATAATAGAGCTCATTCGATCCAGAATCACCAGGGCAACGGTATCGACGTCGGATTCTAAAACCTGTGAGAAAGAGATAAAATGTGTGAGTGTGAGTAAGACGATGGCTAGGAACTGCTTCATTTAAGGTTGTTTTGAGGTTTTATCTCCAGGGGTTGGAGGCAATAGGTGTTACTTGATCTCTTCCCACAACTCATCAAAAACCTTTGCCATAGCCTGATCAATACGTTTTTTCATTTTCTCATCTTTCTTCACTATGACACTACTGGCAACGGCCTGACCAACCATTTTGTCTTCCTTTGCATCGACAAGATCAATGGTCACCGTTCCCTCCTGATACGTACCAACGGGAATCTCCTGGCTCTCCCAGTGATAACTTCGGGTTCCCATATACATTGGGGCATCTCTTATATCCGTTTCACGGGTTTGTACTTCAGTTTTTACCACCACCCCTATGTTTACCCAAAGGTCAGGATCGTCAGCCTTACTCAAACCAACAGCTTCGAGTTCATTGGCTACGGCATCCTTGAGCATATTAAATTTCGTTTTAGTTACTTCTTCGGGATGCTCCGCCTTAATCTTCAGGTCGGCAAAATTATAGGTTTGATACCCCATGGATTCTACTCCGGGGTCAACCTCGGTAGATATGATGTTGACCGGGGCACAACCGACTATGGTTAAAAGCAGACCGATTATACAAGTTCCAAAAATTACCGTACTCGCTCTCATTATAATGGTTTAGGTTATTTCTATATAGCTTCAATTTCAACTATCAAGTTACAATATTCCTATAAATTCACACATCCGAATATGGTGACGTAAACCCAGACTATTCAAACTGAAAAGCATAATATGTCGCTGGTTTCTTACCAATGTTTTCAATAGCATGAGGAACCTCAGACTCCAGAAAGTAAAAATCGCCGGGACTACCTTGATAGAAGGTATCTCCAATCTGCTCCTCGGTCTCACCTGACAACATCAGAATAATTTCGGCTGCCCGATGGGTATGAGGTTCATGGCTTTTAAGCCCGGGATTTAACGTAGTGGCATGCATCTCAAACCGATTTGACATGATGGTTTGACGATCAAAGTATCGCCTTACACCTCCTTTGTCATGTGAATGGAACTCGATTTCATCCCAATTCAGGAGTAGAGATTTCCCCTGATCAGGTAGATCCCCGGTTGGTTTGGACCTGGCCACAAATTGCAGCATAAAATACTCTGTCACTTCTTCCTCCGCATTGCGGATATCGTGAAAATCTCCCGGCAAAATCAGGGCAGCACTTCCCGGTCCCAGTGATTTGCTTCCCTCATTCACACTAACGGTGACCTTTCCCCTCTTCACCAGAATCAGACCCTCCACTCCAGGCAGAAAACCGGGACCCACTTTACCGGGCTCAAGCGATATACCTGTGACAGAAAGGGTGCTAAAATCACGCGTAGTACCTTCAAGTAAAGTTCTGGACTCACCATAGTCAGTAAGGACCAACTCTGCCTTTTCCCAATAATAGGCTCCCGATAAATCTTGAGCAGAGATCACTGCAGTAAGGCCAATAAAACCTATGACCAACAAAATCACTCCACTCTTTGAGTACATCTTGATTCAGGTTATAATTCCCAACCCACCCCAAACTGGAAGGTATAGTCAGTAGTGCCAGCACCCTCCACCGGTTGGTTGTCATAGTTGAGGGTAAAACCGGCTCTTAAATAAAAATCAAGGGGAAGATCGTATTTGGAATTAATACCTATATCCATACGCCACCTTCCACTCTCCGTAAAACTCGGATATGCAGCCACCCTGGCCGTCAAATTGAGATCACCTACATCATACATATTGAGTTCGGTACCCAGATACCCCTCGAGACTCTGACGAGCATCCTCCTCGTAATAGTCCTCATTGTTAAAGTTAAGTCCAGCAGCCACCCCCCAATAGGTCTGGTTAGTATGAATCAGATATTTACCAAGACCAACCTTGGTAGTAGTACGTAGATTCAACATCATCTCAGTACTGGAGAGTAAGGAAAGTGATGCCAGAGCGTACCAGTCCTTTGGTAAAAAGTACTGAAAAGTAGCTGATCCATCTCCCCTTTGAATACGGTCAACCTCATCCTGGTTTGAAGCTACAAAACTGTAATCCATCCCCAGTGCCCATTTTTCAGCCAGGTATCCCAGCCCTAGACTAAAATTGAATTGCCTGAGGTTCCTGGCTTTAGTAAAGCTAAAGCCCAGGTCAAAACTGGCACTCAGACGACTGAGAAAAGTATCATCGATGGAATTCAGGTATACAATTTCGTAAGCCGGAACGGTTACATTGTCACCACTGGCCCTGATGATCTCAATCTGTCCATCACCCACTGATCGCAGAGGCCCATGATATCGACGGCCATCGGACAACGTGATCAGAAAAACAGAAGTAGTGTGGATCTCCTGAATTCCTTCCCATTCGATGGAAAAGTCACTATCACTGTAATCGGTTTCGATACCAATGATACCGAGATCCATACTCTTTATTTCACCGACAATATAGTTGCCATTGGTAAAGATCAGTGAATCGGTTTGCGCATAGGAACTAAACACTGTTGTCAGCAGAGAACAGATAAGTACAATTCGAAACATGGGGGTGTGGTATTGTTATCAACACAAAACTAAGGAATCCTTTAGAAATTCAATAAAAGACCGGACTATTACCCGTTGGACCTGATGTGCCGTAATGATCAGAGATCCACTTCAACTGATCTCACACATCTAAATCCCAAATGTTGCATTCCGCTGTCGGGGCTGAGCCTCATTCTCCTGGAATTTCTGTACCCAGAACACCAATCATCATTACAAAGGAAGGAACCACCTCTGACTACCTTGTTTATGGCATTGGGATTATAGACTTCAAAAGACTCTGCAGGACCTTGTGGGTCAACCGCCGCTGTACCCGCATCCTGCAAGTCCTTGTAGTACCTGGCAGAATACCAGTCATGGGTCCACTCCCACACGTTGCCACCCAAATCATATAACCCCACCTTGTTCGGTGGAAAAGACTTGACCGGAGCGGTAAATTCAAATCCATCCTCAACCGTATTGCTGTAAGGAAATTCACCCTGCAGGAAGTTACCGGGATGAAAGTCTTCATCGACCTTTTCGTTACCCCATGGATACATAGTGCCATTGGCACCTCCCCGCATCGCATATTCAAACTCCGCTTCCGTCGGCAGGCGCTTGCCACACCATTTGGCATAGGCCATGGCGTCGTACCACGATACCTGGGTCACAGGATGGTCCAGTATGCTGGTAATATCGGTGGTTTTCCCATCGGGATTGCGCCAGGTCACTCCTTGTTCGAATGCCCACCAATTGTTGGGGTTGTCTCGACTGGCTCCCGGAGTAGCCAGGTAAAACACCATAGAACCCGCCTTCAGCACCTCCGGCTCAGGGGCAGGAGTTCCCGGGGGTAGTTGCTTCTTTAGCTCTTCCCAGTCAATATCATACTCTGCTACGGTCTTATAACCAGTTGCATCGACAAACTCCTTGAATTGCCTCACGGTGACTTCATGTTCGTCCATATAGAAGTCGGAAACAGTAACCTTGTGATTGGGAAATTCATCGGGTTGTGGAAGTCCTGTTTCAGGCATTTCTGAGAAACCCGTAAGACGATCTCCTCCCATGGTGTAAGTACCGCCTTCGAGCAGGATCATTCCATCCGTAGAAGCAGCTTCTGCCGAAGTCTTAATTTCAGCCACACCTTCCATAAACTTGCTGTCCAGAAACTGCAATCCCGTAACCTTCATGTTGGGGTCGGCACAATAGGTAACGGCAGCAGGTACCGCTTCTCCTCGGGTTTCTTTGTTAGCTGCTTCATCTCCGCAAGATATAAGTGTGACTACTAAGACAAACGAGACTACCTTTAATGCACTATCCATGACCTTTCCTTCTATGATGTCGGTAAAGTTAAACCCTTTTGATCACTTGTAAACCTATGTCCGAAGTTTTCACTTGAATGAACCAAACAATAGCTTTAGAAATTCTTCCGTTCAAAGAACTTGCGTGCCAAAAACAATGGACCTAAAGTCCAGATCACAAGCATCAGAACGCTAACGACTTGCCCCTTCGTGCTTCCCAGTATATTCTGAAACACTGCCGTCGAAAGACCCATTATGGCAGAAATGTCCGTTTGCAGGAGCAAAAGTATACGTCCAATGTCTATTGGATTTAGAAGGGTCAATATCAGGACCAGTTTCTCAATAGGATACATCGAAAATTGATACATCAACACCAACAACATGCCATCAAAGAGAAAGGCAACCAATGTCCAGACCACCAGACATACTCCCATACCCCTGGCCTTATCATCAAAGAGTACACCTATTAGAATACCACATGCCGTAAAAATCGAAGTCAGGAGAATTCCGGTTAGCAAAAGAAATACCGATTGG
>JAUILF010000210.1 GCA_030433135.1 Bacteroidia bacterium
CACGAACAAGACCAGGTAGACTTTGTTGATTGGCGCAAACTGCAAATCTCATCCGATTCCTATAGTGAGGTGGCCCCCGGTATCGTTGATCGATATGTTAAAGACAGTAATGACCTGATATTTTCATGGGAAAAAGTGTTTTCTAAACAGTTGGCTCAGATCAATTTTGAAAAGTGCAAGGTTCTTCTCAACCGGTCTATCAAGGGGGCCTCTTTTAGGCGACATTATCATCCGGAGAAAAAGGTGATGTACTGCGTACAAGGGGGATTTGTTGAGACAGTGACTTCCCAATCTTTCTCAGCCGGAGAACACCTTCATCTGGATCCCTTTCAAACACATGAAATTCGGTTTTTGCAAGATAGTTTACTGGTCATCACCTTGGAGTAGTGACAAGTAGACATATGCGACTCCTACGGAGTCGTTGAGAGATGTATTCCAGGGCCTATAAATATTCAATCCCTTCGGGATTGTTAGTACCCGGGAATTCCGTCATTTGAAGATCAAGCATAACCTACTGCAAAAAAATGGCAAATAGATGCACATAATGAGAGCCCTGTATGGGATAGCGTTCAGAAATAATAATGGTTCCAGCGAAGAAACTAGAGATCCCTGTTGAACGGCATAGATATTTCAAGGCACCGACATATTTGACCCTGAGGGGGTCAAATATTTATAGAAAAATAGAGGCGAGAAGTAGCGACCCCGATGGAGTCGAATGACGTTGAGTTGCAAAGCGACAATGGGTTAGAGTAATTGAACGTGGTAGACATATGCGACTCCTACGGAGTCGTTGAGAGATGAATTCCAGGGTCTATAAACATTCAATCCCTTCGGGATTGTTAGTACCTGAGAGTTCCGTCATTTGAAGATCAAGCATAACCTACTGCAAAAAGATGGTAAATAGATGCACTTTATGAAAGCCTAGAAGGGATAGCGTTCAGAGTGTATCAGTGCCCCGCATCAATCAATTCCTCCAGTCTTACCGGCATATGCTCATCTACCCACGCCATGTAGTCTCCCTCATACCCCACTCGTTTGTGGTGCTCCGCTACCATACTTTCTATCCGGGCCCTATTTTCATCGGTGACTGAGCAATTGCGGATTTCTTCGGTGATCTTAGTTATCGCGGTTCGGATCCGTTCTTTGACTTCATCTTTGGGTGTACCATTGGCGTGACCCATATAACCTTCGATCACATTTTCGGCAATTTCACGACCGTGTGCCATGGATTCCTTGATGTTGCCTCGTCCGGTTACTGTATTACCCAGGGCAAAAATGCGTGGATATCCGGCAATGCTGCAGTAGACCGCATCTTCAATGTCGTAGGTTTGTCCTTTGGTGGGTATCCCGGGAATCATATGGGGTATACTACCAATCGAGGATATCACACAGGGTGCGTTGACTCTGATTTCACCCGGGATGGTGTCCAGTTTGCCATGCTCTATTTTGGTTCTTTGAAACACCAGTCCCGTCAGTTTGCCGTCCTCAACGATCTTGTCTACGGGTACATGCAGAGGCTCTACGTTAAACAGGTATTTTGACCGGTAGTTATTCAGGATCTTCTCCTGGATCATCTGGACTTTGGCCAGTTTTTCGGGAGTGTCTGCCGGTGCAGGTGACAACGGCATATCCTTGATGCGCCTGCGGTAGTATAAGGTGCAACCCTTAATACCCAGATCGTCCAGGGTGAGATCCAGTTTCTCCAAAACCTTGGCAATACTTCGATCCAATTTGAACAGGTCTATATCGTGACCACGCTCTTTGAGTGCTTTTTGCACCAGCTCAAACATAATGACCTTGGCCACATCCAGCGATGCTAGTCCGCCTCCGATGATGATGGTACCATCCTTGATTTCGTATGTCTTTCCCTTGTAGTTGGGCTCGTGCTTGTGATTGTACCAGTAGATGAAGGAATTTTGGTAGATCAGCCCCTTGTCTTCATATTCGTCCACTCCTGCTACCGGCAGGGGACGATCACGCCAGGCACCAATGGCCAGCAGAACGGCGCAAAACCCCATGAATGCAATTTCTTCGAAGGAAATGTCTCTTCCCAGTTTGGTCAGAGGCACATAGGTGACCAGGGGATGACTCAACTTTTCGTTGATGCGCTTGATTTCCTTGTCTCTCAGCTTGGTATGCCATTTGGGAAGGCCATCTTCAATTTTACCGTAAGGAAGGGCATTTTGATCAAAAACGATAGAAGCAATTCCTCTTTCGGCTAGTTGAAAAGCTGCTTCCGATCCGGAAACAGCACCGCCAAAAACGGCTACCAGGTGCTTGGTGGGAGACATATTACATTGATTATTTGATTTTCCAGGTTTTCGGTCCGGCGATCAGAGCATCCAGATCTGCATCAGTTTTATTTTGCGCCACTTCCAACTGTTCAAACATTTCATCCTCGTAGGTTGGCCGGTCCTCTTCATAAATCACTCCAAATGGCCTTGGCAGGGCACCTTCCTCGGACGGATCATCAAAAAAGCGTGTTAACATGGATGCTTTAAAGATGTCTTTCTCATCATGTACCCAGAGATCATCAGCTGTGTACTGACCGTTATCAATTGAGACAACCTCCGGCCTTAAACCATTGATCCTGATGCCTTTGTTTTTCTCTGCGCCAAAAATAAGTGGCTGTCCCTGCTCCAGAAACAAACCATTGTCTGCCTTGGTAGCCTTGTCGGTAAAGGTGAAAAAGGCTCCATCGTTGAAAATATTACAGTTCTGATAGATCTCCAGGAAGCTGGTTCCCCGGTGCTGATGCGACCGGTGTAGCATGGCCTTCAGGTGCTTTGGGTCACGATCCATAGATCGGGCCACAAATGAAGCACTGGATCCCAGGGCAAAGGCGCCGGGGTTGACCGGATAGTCAATAGAGCCCATCGGTGTAGATTTGGTCTTCTTGTTGACTTCTGAAGTTGGCGAATATTGTCCTTTGGTAAGACCGTAAATCTGGTTGTTGAAGATCAACAGGTTGATATCGAAATTACGCCGCAATACATGCAGCATATGGTTACCACCAATGGAAAATCCATCTCCATCACCGGTAACTACCCAAACATCCAGATCGGGATTGGCCAGCTTCAAACCTGAGGCAAAAGCCGGAGCCCGTCCGTGGATGGAATGCATTCCGTAGGTTTCCATATAGTAAGGAAACCTGGAGGAACAACCGATACCGCTGATCACAGCAACCTTGTCCTTGTCCAGGCCCAGATCGGCAAAAACGGTTTGCACTTGTTTTAATATCGAATAGTCACCACATCCGGGACACCACCTTACATCCTGATCAGATGCAAAATCTTTTCCTTTAAGTACGGTAGGCTGCCCATTGCCGGCAGGAGGATTGGTACTCATAATGTTATAATTCTAGGATTTCCAGGACTGCGTGCTCCAATTCTGATTTGGCGATCGGCATTCCCTGAATTTTATTGTATTGTATTACATCCGTGAGATACTTGTCACGAATCAAGCGAGCTAACTGGCCATTGTTGATTTCGGGTATCATCACGCGTTTGAACTTCGACAAAAGATCCCCCAAATTTCTGGGGAACGGTTTGATATAACGCAGATGCGCATGTGAAACCGAATGTCCTTTGGCCAGCATCGTATTTACCACACTCTGAATGGTGCCATAGGTAGAACCCCATCCCAATAACAACAAATCTCCACTTTCCGGTCCTATCTCTATGTCCTGCTCAGGTATGAATTCAGCAATTTTCTCGATGCGTTCCTCCCTGATCTTGACCATATATTCATGGTTAGCCGGATCATAGGATACGCTGCCGGTGTTGGCTTCTTTTTCCAGTCCGCCAATTCGGTGAGCCAGGCCTTCGGTTCCGGGAATAGCCCAGGACCTTACCAGTTTTTCATCTCTGGCGTAAGGCAGATATGGATCGTCCGAACTTTCCCTGGACGGGGCGAAGGATACCTCAATTTCCGGTATGTCACTGGCCTTTGGAAATTTCCAGGGCTCCGAACTGTTGGCGATATAGCCGTCGCTCAATAATACTACCGGTGTCATATGCTGTAGAGCGATACGACAGGCTTCGATGGCGGCAGAAAAGCAATCACCCGGAGACTTGGTGGCAATCACCGGAACAGGGGATTCGCCATTACGACCATACATGGCCTGCATCAAATCTGCCTGTTCTGTTTTGGTGGGTAAGCCCGTAGATGGGCCACCTCTCTGAATATTACAGATCACCAGGGGTAGCTCCAAAATCATGGCCAGACCAATGGCCTCGCCTTTCAGAGCAAGTCCGGGACCGGAAGTTCCGGTTATGGCCAGGTTACCTCCATAGGCGGCACCAATAGCAGCGCATACCGCAGCTATCTCATCTTCAGCCTGAAAAGTCTTGACACCAAAGTGCTTATGTCGTGCCAGTCCGTGCAAAATATCGGATGCCGGTGTAATTGGATAAGATCCATAAAAGAGCGATAAGCCACTTTTCTTAGATGCTGTGATCAATCCCATGACCAGCGCTTCATTACCCATCACTCCCCGGTAGGTACCCGGCTCCAGCGGAGCTGGTTTTACCTCAAACTGACCGGAGAAAGTTTCCGTGGTCTCACCAAAGTGAAATCCCGCTTTCAACACAGAGACGTTGGCATCCAGTATTTCCGGCTTGCGTGAAAACTTGGAATTGAGAAAATCTATAGTCTCCTGCATGTCCCGGTTGTAACGCCAGTACAGGAAGCCCAGCACAAACATATTCTTACAGCGTTCCTTTTCTTTCGTACCCAGGGACGAGTCAGCCAGACATTCTTTAGTCAGTTTAGTTATCGGAAGTTTGAAAACCTGGTAGGTTCCCAACACTTCATCACTCAAAGGATCTTCATCATCCTCATACTTGGCCAATCGGAGATTTCTTTTGTCAAAACCATCCGAATTGACAATGATGGTACCGTTTGGCTTTAGCCGCTCCAGATTGGTTTTAAGGGCGGCAGCATTCATCACCACCAGTACATCATAGGCATCGCCCGGGGTAAATATTTTGGTACTCCCAAAATGGATCTGAAACCCCGATACACCGGGTAAAGTACCGGCCGGTGCCCGTATTTCCGCAGGGAAATCAGGGAAAGTAGCGAGGTCGCTACCGGTAAGGGCAGTACTGCTGGTAAACAGACCACCAGTAAGCTGCATACCATCACCAGAATCCCCGGCAAACTTTATGGTTACCTCTTCTTTAACCGTCTTCGTGCTCATTGTTACTACTACTTAGATAAATACCTCTCAGAGGTGAAGTTTTTCTTTTCTATCCAACAGGACTTCCTCAGATTCCTCGTGATCCGGATCCGGAACACAGCAATCTACGGGACAAACCGCAGCGCACTGAGGCTCTTCATGAAATCCCATACACTCAGTACATTTATCGGGAGTAATGTAGTAGAAGTCTTCGGAAACAGGCTCCTGCGCCTCATCTGCATCTACTTCGGTTCCGTCATTTAAGGTGTAGGAGCCAGTAATAGAGGTCCCATCTGACATGGACCATTCCACTCCTCCTTCATATATTGCGTTATTGGGGCACTCCGGTTCGCAAGCACCACAATTGATACATTCGTCTGTGATCATTATTGCCATAGCAAAACTGTTTTAATAAGTTATATAACGTTGTTTACGTAAGTTCAATCACCCTTTAGGTAAGAAATATAGGGAAAAGCCTCAAAAAAGTGTCCCTTATATCCCCTGATAGCAGTTAGACCTTTGGTAAAGGTCGGCATTGTACTGACAAAATCCAAGGGTGATACAGTCTCTTCTACACAATAACTCATCTGTTGTAAAATCGTTCAAATTGGGCAGGCGAGATTATCTGTCCCTGCGATACAAATCAGCCTGTATCCAATCATAGGATTTGCCTACTTCCACTGAATTTTTTTTGGACCCTCAGTAACAAATGTTAATCCGACCGGATAAACAGGTAACAAAAATCAAATTCGATGAAAAAAACTTTAATTACCATGGTCGTGTGCTTCTTGGTCCTGGTTGTCCGGGGACAGGAAGTTGCCACCTCTGTAGCTCCTGTGTTGGGTGGGGTGATCAAAACTCCTGGTGGTGCCACTCTTAGCTGGACTGTAGGCGAGTTGATTGTTGACCCTGTGCGTTCAGGTGAGATCTTGCTTACCCAGGGATTTCAACAGCCAGCACTGGAGATGAGTACCGGTTTTTCTGATCCGGGTTTCACCCACAGCATTTCGGTCTTTCCCAATCCGGTTGCTATGGAACTCACTCTGGAGACCGATTTTCAGGATAAACTGGATTTCAGGCTGGTAGGCATGGACGGAAAACTGGTCCGGCAAGGTGTCTGCCGGCAACAAGCTTCCGTTGATGTTTCTACATTCCCCGTTGGCACCTACGCCTTGTACTTGATCGCTGATGGACGAATGATCCAAAGCGAATTGATTATCATCAAATGACAAAACTGAACCACCACGATTTCCATTCAATGACTATTAAATCCATATGAAAATGAAACAAAAAATATTACTTACCATTCTCTACTTTTTTACCCTGGCCGGAATTGTGTTGGCTCAGAATCGGGGCTTCAACTACCAGGCTGCCTTGCGCACCTCTGCGGGTAATCCCATGACCGGCATTGACCTTACCCTCTATTTTACCCTGACTGAAGGCGAAGGTGGTACTGTCTTGTACCGCGAAAGTCACCAGCTCAACACCGGAGACCTCGGCATCATCACTACCATGATCGGTGAAGGTACCGTGGAGGAGGGTGACTTTTCCAACATCGTAGGTGTGTCCAATCTGGGTGTCCAAATGGAGGCAGACATACCCGGAGAACCCAATATTGTCGATATCGGTTACCGCAATGTGGGATCGGTACCTTTCGCCCTCTATGGGGAGGATGCCGATGCCGATCCCGGCAATGAAATGCAACGTATTTCGCTCGAAAGCGATAGTCTTAAGTTGAGTGATGGAGGAGGACTGGAATTGAACAGTATCAACTACTGGGAGAAGACGGATAGTAGTTACAGGTTGAGTTTTGATGATTTTGCACGAAGCAGGAACATTAGTGGCATTGAAAGTAGCAGCGAAGGTGTGAGCATCTTCAATGACCTGATTTCAAGACAAATGGCAGCCAATTGTAAAACAATCGAAGTGGATGGAAATGTAATCTCTAGTGAAGGTTTTGAAATCGATGGTAACAATGCTCCTCAAAAGAATCGAGACCATATTGCTAGAGTTTCGTCTGAAATAGATCTGGCAAATACGTTGGTCCACTTTAATAATAACATGGCATACAATGCAACATCATGGTTTAATGGTGATGAATTGGGTCATGTGAAAGAAACCCGGAATAGCCAAATGGATCTCATAACCAATAGTAGTGGATACGCTGGGAACTTGCAATATGGCGGCCAGAAAGTAATGAATTTGGATCATTTAACTTCGACTGGTGACCTTGGAATTAATTTCTATGGTCAAAGTGCTGCTGCACGAAGACAAGCAAGTGCTTTTGGCGCAGGATTTGGGGTTTTCCATGATGAGGATACCGAGACTTTCAGCGGAGTTTATTCTACGGCAGATGATAGTGGTTTAAGAACAATTGTTGGTGGTCTTAATGGAAGTAACCTTTCCGTTCTTGGGTTATTTAATAGGCAAGGCCAGTTTGCAGCGTTCGTTTCATCTAACAGTGACGAAGCTGGGACAACTGTTCACTATGGAAGTAGTGGTAATGTGAATACACAAATTGGCACTTTCAGTGATGCCGCTAATTCCGGCGCAGTGATGGTTTTTCACGATGGGGAAGAAAACCCATCCGGATATTTGAGGGCTACTGCATCGGGGTCGGAGATAGCCGCTAATTTTGTTACGATGCTCGCCAGTCCTCCCGGCCGATCCGACCAGGTGGCAGCTTATGCTGTACCCATGGGGAGCGAAGCCGCTGCCTATGATCGTGGTACCGCTCAGCTGGTCAACGGTGAAGCCACCATCATCTGTCCGGAGCATTTTCGCTGGGTGGCAAATGGTGAGTCCATGACCGTGACCATTACTCCGCTTTCAGCTGAATCAAAAGGTATCGCAGTGATTGAAAAAGGTAATGGTGGTTTCAAAGTCAAGGAACTACATGGTGGTCAGGGCAACTATGCCTTCGATTATATGGTCATGTGTAAACGACAGGGTCATGAGGATTTTCAGGTCATGCGCGAAAAAATCAAACCTGCACCTGACAAGATGGAGGCTGCCCTGAAGAGTCTTCCCAAAGGTCCGCTCACAAGCATTCAGGATCTCAGAAAAAGCAAAGTAGAAAAATAGTAAGTCGTTATTATTTCGGGTAGTTCTGTTAATTCCTGACCGCATTGACAGAGGTTACCCCTTTTGTGGAAGGCCTGCTCCGAAAGAGTGGGCCTGTTTTGTGTGGTACTATGGTAATTTGGTGCTATATTTTTGTGGTTTTGTGGTGCTGTGCTATTATAGTAAGGTTTGAATTGTTAAGTAGACCATGTTAATGGATAGCTAAACCAGTCGGTCCTTTGGTGAAGATCTCAAGTGTCTGAACCAGGATTTATATCAGTCTGTCGTAATGAGGGAAATTGACCCCTCAAGCCAACAGGCAAACAGGCTAACAGGCCAAATTGCCAACAAGCCATTCCTCATTATTCCTTAACTTGTCATAAGGGCCTTATAGTTGGTCAATCACTCAAACTGTTTGCATGAGATTGCATTTGCTTATCACGGCATTGCTTTTTACACATCTGCTGTCGGCTCAGGAAACCGATCCGGCTGTGTTGGTGCAAAAAGTGGAATCTCTCTTGCAGAATCAACGTAGTGACTCAGCAGTGGCTCTCTCAGTGGACCTTCTTTTATTAGTGGATAGTTTATCTGTTGAGACCTATCAGAAGGTCGAAGTATACCTGGCAGCGGCGCGTGCCTACCGAGCTGCATATGCTACGGATACTGCTCTGGTACTTGCCAGGGAAGGTCTCGATTTACTTAAAGACCTGCCGGTTACGGACATAGAGCGAGCCAGGGCATATCTCAACTGCGCCAAAGTGTGGTATTCAGTCGATGCTGATTCGATGTACCATTATTTGCGTCGAGGGGCCACTGTCCTTGATCCGGAAGTGAAAGAGCATGATCAAGTACTTTCAGCTATCCATTATCAAATGAGCCTGTGGCATAAAGAGCAGGGAAACTATGATTCGTTACTATGGTATGCTGATAAGTCGATTGATGTCCTCGCCCATCGACCTGAAGTGGATCCGGTACTGTGGGGCCGGGCTTTACGCCTGAAAGGGATATGGTATGAGGAACAGGGCGATCTGAATGGTGCCCTGGTTGTATTTGATTCGGCAGGTACCCTTTTCGAAAAGAGTTTGCCGGTAGATCACTTGTATCATTCCTTTCTCAACGTGGATCGTGCTAATGTCGTGATGTACCAGGGGCTGAATGCAGAGGCTGAGCGCTATCTTCTGGATGCCCTGGAGGTGAAGTTGGCCTCCCACGGGAAATACCATCCCGGAACGGCATACACCTATCAGTTGCTCGGCAATACCGCTAACCATATGGAAGATGCTGATAAAGCCATTGCATATAGTTCACTGGCTATAGAAATCGATGATAGTCTCTATGGCGCGCATAACCGTTGGTCGGCAAATGTGTATAACAACCTGGGAATCAGCTACCACATTAAAAAGGATTATGAAAAGGCAAGGCAGTGCTATCAGAAGAGCTATGATGACAACCTGGCTGTACTGGGTCCAGGAAATTACGAGTTACCATACCCTTTACTCAATCTCGGGGATCTTGCTGTTGAAGAAGGTGATCTCGACAAAGGATATAGCTACCTGGCCGAGGCAATGGATATTATTGAACGGATTTATGGTCCTGCATACAGATTGTCGGTAAATGGTCTGCTTTCCCTGGCTGACGTAAATCTGAAACGGGGGCGGTATGCTGAGGCATTATCTCAGCTGGAGGATGCCCTCGGTCGCTCAGGTTATGATGAAGGCCTTCAGGATCCATTTGCACGGGTATCGTATCCAGAACTATTACTGGACAATTTCAGGTTGCTGGCCAAAGCATATCAGTGGCAATATGCTAAAAATGCAAAACAATCTGATCTTGCAACAGCGTTGGCATATACGAGATTGGGTCAACGTCTGGTCGATTTTCAGCGCAGTAGATTTGTAGATGAAGCTTCCTTTTTGAGCTTCAGTAGTGTGTCACGTACTTTCTCGGAAAGTGGACTTGAAATAGCCAATGTGTATTGGAAGGCCACCCAAACCAGGAGAGGGCTGGATATAGCCTGGGAGTTGCTGGAGAAGAGTCGTGCCATGCGGCTCCTGCAGGTTGTGTATGAAACCAAAGCCAGAAATTTTGCCGGGATAAGTGATTCAGCGATTTTATATGAAAAGACACTTGTACAGGAAATTGGCAACCTGGAGCTTACACTTGCTGATCTGGATAGTCTGGCATATGATCATCCTGAAAGGGTCAAGTTGTCGGGAGATTTGGCCCGTAGGAAGGAGAAACATGTACAGTTTCTACAGCAAATAGAGAAGGAATCTCCCGCTTACTTCAATATGAAGTACTCCACCTCTTATATGAAATTGACGGAAGTTCAAAAGATGTTGCAGGAGGATACCATGGCTGTC